>LNFE01000173.1 GCA_001464575.1 Acidobacteria bacterium Ga0077553
GTTGGAGCGGCTGGACCATCACTTTCCGCCCCCCCACTCGTCTCCAACAAAACGAACCCAAGCCCGAGTTTCTCGCCCGCGTGCGGGAGTTGGTCGCATGAGCCTCTGGCCGGCGGCCGGTTGGGTCTTCGGCGGGCTCTACGCCGCCCTCGTCCTCGCTTCCCTGGTTGGCTTCGTTTCGCAAAAACGCTATCCAGGCCCCGGCATCGAGCACGTCAACGCCCGCATCCGCGGCTGGTGGATCATGATCACCCTCATGGGTCTTGGCCTCCTCGCCGGGCCCGTCGCCGTCTACGTCTTCTTCATCCTGCTCTCGCTCCAGGGCCTCCGCGAATTCGGCGCGCTCACCCCGCTCACCGCCCTGCTCCTCGCGGCGCAGTACGGCGTCGTCATCGCTGGCCTCCCCCCGGCCGTTGTCCTGCCCGCACTGCTCGCGCCGCGGCAACGTTGGGCCCTGCTCCTCGCCGTGGCCGGCCCGGCGCATATCCCCGCGCTTCACCCACTCCTGATGGTGTTTCTCGTCCTGATCGCCCAAGCCAGTGACGTCTTTCAGTTCCTCGCGGGCAAGGCGCTCGGACGCCATAAACTGGCACCCTCCATCTCGCCGAACAAGACGGTGGAAGGTCTCCTCGGCGGACTCATCGGCGCGGGAACCCTCGGCGCCTTGGTCCACTGGCTCACGCCGTTTCCCCCGCCTATCGCCGCCGCCCTCGCTGTTGCCATCGCGGTGGCCGGCACCGCGGGCGGCCTCATCCTTTCGGCGATGAAACGCCGCCGCGGCCTCAAAGACTGGGGCCAAATGATTCAGGGGCACGGAGGAATTCTCGATCGAGCGGACTCGATCTGCCTCTCCGCGCCCCTGCTGTACTACCTGCTGCGCGTAGGCTAGGCCTGGTTCACTTTCTCCCAGGTCATCGGCTGACCCGAGGTACAAGCCATCAGCCCCATCACGGCCGACAGCGTGCTCTCGCCGCCCCACAGCCCGGCGTTCTCCACCTGACCCGCCCGCACCCCGGCCACAAACTGGTTCACGCCGTCCTGGGTGATGTCGTACTTGGTCTCTACCTCTTCCACCGGCTTACCGGGGCGGTAGATCTTGATCCCTTTACGCGATACGTTCACGACTCCCTTTTCACAAACAAACGTCTCCGAGACGTCCGTCCAGCCGGGGTTGCCAAACTGATTGGCCGTGAAGCTGAAGATGGTGCCGTCCTCATACTGATAGCTCAACGAGAGGCTGTCGTAGATGTCGCCGATCTGCGTCCGCTGCATCCGCGCCCCGAAGCCGGAAACCCGCACCGGGTGCGTCCCCATAAACCAATTCACGACGTCGATGTTGTGGCAGTCCTGCTCAATCAGCATGTCGCCCGAAAGCTCGCGGTAGAAGAACCAGTTCCGAATCCGCTCTTCCTTCGGGTCGTGGCCTTTCTTAATCGGCGGTCCGCCGCCCATCCACGCCGCCCGAATCTGGCTGATCCGGCCCAACTCACCCGACTTCACCAGGGCATACCCCTTCCGGTACTCGGTGCCATAGCGCTGCTGGTAATCCATCGAGATCCGCTTGGTTGGATCCGCGCTCCGCGCTGCGTTCAGAAAGCGCAGTACCCCAGGCGCATCCACCCCCGCCGGCTTCTCGCAAAAGATGTGCTTCTTGGCTTTCACGGCCCGCTCAAAATGCTCTGGATGCAGGAACGCCGGCGTCGCAATCAACACCGCGTCGATGCCTTTGTCCGCCAGCATCTCGTCGTAGGTGTTGTAGCGCTTGGCTCCCGAATACTTCTGCGCCGCCGCCTGGAAGCGGTCTTCGTAGATATCGTTGAAACCGGCCACACGGGCATTCTCGTTCTTGGCGAAAATACCGCTCACGTACATGCCCCGGTTCCCGCAACCGATCAGCCCGAGAGTCATCGCCGAGTTGGCCTGCGTCCCCCGCACCGCCTGCGGGCTGACGATGGTGAAAGCGGCCGCGGCTTTCACGAAACTACGCCTGGATTCAGAGTTCATAGCAGAAATTATGTCACGACTTTTTCGTTGCCCATGTAACGCTACGCACTGCCCGGAAATCTCTAAGCGAAAGATTGCATCCCAGCGCCCCCCATGACATCTTATTAATTTGGAGTGGCGGGCCCGTGCTTCGCTGAGCCCGGTGAGAACCGGAAAAGGTTGGGTGAGGCCTCCTTCTCAGGAGTCGGCGTCTCCGGCCGACTCGTACGGGTGGCTCCGTTAGCCCTGTCCCGCCCTCCCTCGTTCTTTCTGGGATGATTATCTGAAAGGACTATTGATGCGTTTTCCCAGGCTTTTCCCACTTGGACTGTTGTCCAGTCTCGTCCTGACGGGGACCTTGCTCGCCGACTCCGTCACCATGAAAAACGGAGACCGTCTTACCGGTACCGTCATTCGGGTCGAAGGCGACTCCCTGACCTTGAAATCCGAATTGGCGGGCGAAGTGAAGATCCCCTTCGCCTCGATCACCAGCATTGACTCCGGCGCTCCCTTAAGCCTGGTGTTGAAGGACGGCCAGACCATCGTCGGCTCTTTGAAAGCGGAGGCGGATCGATACACCGTGACCACCGCCGCAGCCGGGCGCGTCGAGACCACCAAAGAGAAGATCGCCACCATCCGCTCCGAAGAGGAGCAGACCCGCTACCTCGCCCGGCTCGATCGCCTCACCAACCCGCGGCTTCTCGACCTGTGGACCGGCCATTTCGACGCCGGCTACGCCGCCACCCGCGGCAACGCCGAGACCAACACCATTAACGTTGGAGCGTACCTTGCCCGCGCCACCTCGCGCGATAAGATCACGCTCTACTTCACGAGCATCAATACAAATGCCCGCCTCCAGGGCCAGAGCCAGCAGACCGCCAACGCCATTCGCGGCGGCGGTCGCTACGACCTGAACCTCAGCAAGAAGTCGTTCGTCTTCGCGCTCTCGGACCTTGAATTCGACGAGTTCCAGCGTTTGGACCTTCGCTTCGTCCTCGGCGGCGGCGGCGGTTACCACGTCATCCAGAACAAGCGGACCCTCTTCGACCTGTTCGCCGGTGCCAACTTAAACAAGGAATTCTTCTCGACCGGTCTCCGCCGGACCTCCACCGAACTCATCCTCGGCAACGAGTTGAACCACAAGATCGCCAGCAACATGGTGTTCACGGAGCGCCTTGTTTTCTACCCGAACATGTCCAACTCAGGCAACTACCGCCTGAACTTCGACACCAGCCTCTCCACCAACATCAACAAGTGGTTGGCCTGGAACGTCGGTTTCAGCAACCGCTATTTGAGCAACCCGGTTCCTGGCTTGAAAACCAACGACATCTTGTTCACGACCGGTATCCGCCTCACGTTCGCAAAACCGGCCGACTAGCTGCAGTGGCTCCCGGCGAGCATCTGCCGCACCGGTTCATCCTCGCCCAGGCGTTCATAACGCCGCATCAAAGGGCCGCGCGTTTCAAAAGGAATGTGGCGGCCCTGAAAGTCGATCCAGGTGTTGTGCCGCAGGTCGGCCCGCACGGAGATCCACCGCCCGCGCCGCGCCTCGAAGCATCGCGCCGAACTCGCCACCAGCCGCACCCCGTGCCGCAACAGAGTCAGCCTCTCCCACCGCTCATCCTGCTGCCACTCAACGCCGTCGCCCAGGCGCTCGATCACGCTTGCCGCCACGGTCAATTCGATTTCGCGAATCGCCAACTTCGCCCCGTAAAAACGCGCCGCCGCATCGCCCGTGACCTGAAAATCCACCTCGCTCTCCGTCAACCAGTCCACCGCCCGCAACAAAGCCTGCGCCGCGCGCCGGGGAATCACCGCCTCAGTACCCATCCCTTCGAGGATATCGCTGATAATTAAAGGTTGGTATCGATCCAGCACGTTTCGAAGATCTATCCGCTCTTCGCTAAACCCGCCGACCGCCTTCTGGCCGCGCTTCCCTTCCTCGCCGAGAAGCGGCCTAAGGACTTCTGGGCCCTTCGCGACATCAACCTGACCGTTGAGCCCGGCGAAGTCTTCGCTCTGGTCGGTCCCAATGGCTCGGGCAAGAGCACCCTGCTCCAAATTGTCGCTGGCATCATGCAGCCAACGCGCGGCCGCATCGTCACCGCCGGCCGCGTCGCCGCCCTCCTCGAACTCGGCGCCGGGTTCAACCCGGAGTTCACTGGCCGCGAAAACGTCATCCTCAACGGCGAGATCATGGGCCTCTCCCGCGCCGAAATCGAGGCCGCCTTCCCCGCCATTGCCGCCTTCGCCGAAATCGGCGACTTCATGGACCGGCCCGTGAAAGAGTACTCGAGCGGCATGTACGTCCGCCTCGCCTTCGCCACCGCCATCCACGTCGACCCCGAAATCCTCATCGTCGACGAAGCCCTCGCCGTCGGCGACGCCATCTTCGCCAACCGCTGCATCCACAAGCTCGAAGAACTGAAGGAGCGCGGCATTACGATCCTGTTCGTCTCCCACGACCTCGGCATGGTCAAGCGCCTCGCCAGCCGCGCCGCCCTGATGCTGCACGGCGAGGTGGTCGTCGTTGGCACCCCGAACGATGTCGTCAACCGCTACGTTGGCCTGGTTCACGAGCTCCAACTGCGCGACGCCGCCACGCCCCTCGGCAGCTACCGCCACGGCGACGAACACAGCAAAATCGAATCGGTCGTCCTCTTAAACCACCGCGGCGAAACCGCCACCGCTCTCGACTCCGGCCAACCCGCCACCGTCCGCATCACCGCCAAATTTTTGCAGGATTGTGATAACCCCATCTTCGGCATGCTCATCCGGAATCGCATGGGTCTTGACGTCTATGGCACCAACACCCGCGTCGAACAGCGCCCCCTCGGCGCGGTCAAAGCCGGCGAAACCATTGAGCTCGATTTTCGTTTTGATTGCCTGCTGAGCCGCCAGGAATATACACTGACGGTTGCCACCCAGCACTGGGATGGGGCCAGCCAGGACTGGATTGACGATGCCTTAACGTTTGCCGTCATCGACCCCAAGGAAACGGCCGGGATGTTGCATCTGCAAATGGAGATTGAATGGCGACGGCGAACTTAGACACCCGATTTTTCGGCCACCCCCGCGGCTTGGCGACCCTGTTCTTCACCGAGATGTGGGAGCGGTTTAGCTACTACGGCATGAGAGCTCTGCTGTTGCTCTACATGATCTCGCCCACCGGCCTGCAGTTCGATAAGAGCAAAGGCGCCGCCGTCTATGGCATGGTTGTCTCGCTCGTCTATTTGATGAGCATCCCCGGCGGCTGGCTTGCGGACCGATTTCTCGGCCAAAGAAAAGCAGTGCTCTATGGCGGCATCGGCATCGCGGCCGGGAACTTCTGTCTTGTGGTGCCGTCGGTCGAAATGTTCTATTTCGGCTTGAGTCTCATCAGCCTCGGCACGGGCCTGCTGAAGCCGAACGTCTCGACGCTCGTCGGCTCCCTCTACGCGCCCGGCGACACGCGGCGCGACGCGGGATTCTCCATCTACTACATGGGGATCAACCTGGGGGCATTCGTCGCGCCGTTAGTCTGCGGCTACATCGGCCAGATGATCGAGTGGCGTTATGCCTTCATTGCCGTCGGCATCGGTATGACGCTGGGCATCGTCCAGTTCCTGCTCGATAGCAAGCACCTGGGCGAAGCGGGCCTGCACCCGGCGCCGTTTGCCTCCGCCGCCGAGGCCGCGCAGCAGAAGCGCTATCTGTGGCTGGGATCGGCGTTTCTCGTCGGCATTCCAGTACTCCTGGCCACCGGCATCGTCCCCGCCACGGTAACCCAATTGGCCGATGCGCTCGGCGTACTGCTACTGGTGGTGATCGTCGCAGTCTTCGCCGGCGTCTATTTCGGGCCCTGGACCTCGGCCGAACGCAAACGGATTCTGGTCATCTTCGTCCTGTTCCTAGTCGCCTCCATCTTTTGGTCTTCCTTCGAGCAAGCGGGTTCCACGCTCAACCTATTCGCCGACGAGAAGACCGACAACCAGCTCTTCGGCATGCCCTTCCCGTCCACCTGGTTCCAGTCCCTCAACTCAGTCTTCCTGATTGCGCTCGCCCCGGTGTTCGGTTGGATCTGGCTTCGCCTGGGCTCGCGGGAGCCTTCTGTACCGGCGAAGTTCGTGCTCGGGCTGGTCTTTGTTGGCGCGGGATTTCTGACGCTCGTCCCGGCCGCCAGCTTGACCATCACCGGAGTGAAGGTCTCGCCAATGTGGCTGACGCTGACCTACCTGCTCCACACGATCGGCGAGCTCTGCCTCAGCCCGGTCGGCCTCAGCGCCATGACCAAGCTCGCCCCGGCTCAAGTGGTCGGCGTCATCATGGGCGTCTGGTTCCTGGCCACCAGCGTCGGCAATTACATCGGCGGCCGCCTCGCCGGCTTCTATGAAAGCATGCCTCTCGATACGCTCTTCGGCTACGTCGGCGCGTTCGCAATTGGCGCAGGCCTACTGCTCGCGCTCTTTATCAAACCACTTCGTACCATGATGGGTGGAGTTAAATGACCAATCTCTCCGCAATTCAAACCGCGCTCCGCGAAGAAAAACTCGATGGCTGGCTGTTCTTCGACCACCATCTCCGCGACCCGCTCGCCTACCGGATTCTGAACTTCGATCCGCCACGGACGCCCAGCCGCCGCTGGTACTACCTCATCCCAGCCGAAGGCGAACCCCGCAAGCTCGAACACCGCGTCGAGCGAAACATGCTCAGCGCGCTGCCCGGGGTGACGCACGTCTACTCCAGTTGGGCCACCCAGGTTGATGGCTTGGCCACCCTGCTCGCCGGCTGCCGCCGCGTCGCCATGCAGTACTCGCCGGACTGCGCTATCCCCTACGTCGCCATGGTCGATGCCGGCACCGTCGAACTCGTCCGCGGCCGTGGCGTCGAAGTCGCCTCCTCCGCCAACCTCGTCCAGTACTTTGAAGCCCGCTGGAATCAGGACAAGCTCGACTCTCACCTCGCTGCCGGGAAGCTCGTCGACGAGATCCGCCGTAAGGCCTTCGAGGAGATCGGCGACCGTCTCCGCGGTCGCGAACTCGTCAACGAGTGGATCATCGCCGCTTTCATCCGGCAAGCGTTCGAACGCGCCGGCCTCTTCACCGACCACGGTCCCATCGTCGCCGTCAACGCCAACTGCTCCAATCCGCACTACGAACCCCTCGCCGAAGACAGCGCCCTCATCCAACAAGGCGACGTCGTGCTGATCGACATGTGGGCCAAGCTGGCGCGTCCGGGATCGGTCTACTACGACATCACCTGGACCGGCTACACCGATCACGAGATCCCTTCCGAAGTCCAGAACGTCTTCAACGTCGTTACCGGCGCCCGCGACGCCGCCATCGCCAAAGTGCAGTCGGCCATCGCCAACGGCCAGCCGCTCTACGGCTTCGAGGTCGATGACGCCTGCCGCGGCCACATCCGCGAGCACGGTTTAGCCGAGTACTTCGTCCATCGCACCGGCCACTCCATCGGCGAAGAGGTCCACGGCTCCGGAGCCAACATGGACAACCTCGAAACCCACGATGAGCGTCGTGTGATTCCGTGGACCTGCTTCTCCGTCGAACCCGGCGTCTACCTGCCGGAGTTTGGGATTCGCTCGGAAATCAATATGTTCATCGGCGATACCGAAGCCCGCGTGACCGGCGAAAAGCAAGAAAAGATGCTCCTGATTTAAATGTGGCTCGCACTCCTCCTTACTCTTCCCCTCGCCGACGGCAAGATCGACTTTGACTTCCTCAGCCCGTCGACCTTCAAGTTCGTCCGCACCTGGGGCGCCTCGCCCGGCCCGGCCATGGATCAGGAGCTCAAGTCCGAGCACCTGATCGTCCGCATCAGCCACACTGGGCAGTTGACCGTGCTCGCCGTCTCCACCGGCAAGCCACTGTTAACCGAAGCCGCCCCGGCCCGGCGGGTGAATGGAGAGATCATTCTCAGCCGGACCTCGCCGGCCACCGAGGAGTTCTTCGGCCTCGGTCCGCGCACGGACGCCCGTCTGGGCACCCGTGGCCGCGAAGTCGCCACGCAATCGCCGTTCCTGCTTTCCACCGCCGGCTACGCGCTCGACCATAAGAACTACGGCCGCTATCGCTTCGACCTCGCCGCAACGAACAAGGCCCTCGCACGCATCTACATCGCTGGCGCGGATCGCCTGGAATATCTCTTTCACTACGGGCCATCGCCAAAAGAGATCTATGACGAGCGGTTCAAAATAGGTGGCTCGATCGACTATGCGGCCAGTGATGTCGAACTGATGCCTAGCCGCAACGTGCCGCGCTACGCCCGCAAGATGGATAAGCAGGCGGACCCTTGCGCCCTCATTCACTCCCTCGTCCACGCTTCGCTTTCAGGCACCACGGTTCCCGCCGTGAACCTCGACCACTACCCGAACTCCGAGGCGTTTGCCGCCGGAATCCCGCTGGTCTACCGGGACCAACCCATGGCGAACCCGGCGTGGCGCGAACGGCTGCGCATCTTCCTGGTGACGTACCTGCAAGAGGCGCGCGACCGCGGCTACCCGATGATCCACCCGCTGCCGTTTCAATACCCCACCGAGGCCGAAGCCCGCGAGCGGGCCGACGAGTATCTGCTGGGCGATGAACTGCTGGTGGCTCCGCTTTGCGGCGCGACCAAGCGAACGGTCTATCTGCCGCGCGGCAACTGGACTGACATCCGCAGCGGCATCACCCACAAGGGCCGCCAGACGATCGAAGTGACAGGTGACGAAACGAACCCAATCTTCTTTTTACGGAACGGAGCCATTCTGCCACTGGCGGAAGGCGATACGATGCGGCTGCACTACACGCCGAAACTCGGCGCCGAGTTCTTCCTGTGGGAGTCGGACCTTGAAGATATCTCGCAAGTGCACGCCGGCCCCTCGGCCGATTTCCTGCGCTTGGAGATCGAATCGAAGGTAGACCGGACTTACGAGTGGGTCGTCTTCCTCGGCGACGGCAAGACACTGCGGCGGACGGTTCCCGCCAAAGCAGGGGGCAACGAGATTGTGAATTTACCACTGCCCTGGTGATTCCCAATTCGCTGCCGTCTCCTCTACACTAGGGAACGGAGAGGTCCACTATGAAAACTCTATTTCTGAGTCTGGTCGCCGCCACTGCGCTTTTGGCTCAGGGCGGAAAGACCCACCTCAAAGTCGGCGATGTTGCGCCGGGCTTCGAGAAACTGCCCTCCTCCGTTCCCGGCAAATCGTTCTCGCTCGCGGATTTTAAAGGCAAACAAAATGTAGTGCTCGCCTTTTTCCCGCTCGCGTTTACCGGTGGTTGAACGGCGGAAATGAAAGGATTCCAGGCTGGAATCCAAACGATCAATGAGTCTGAGACTCAGCTGTTTGGCATCAGTGTTGACGCCGCCCCATCCCTCAAGCGGTTCTCGGATGATCTGGGTTTAGCGTTCCCCCTTTTGAGCGATTTCCCCAATCGCGCCACGGCCAAAGCCTACGGCGTTTTGATGGAAGATCGTGGCATTGCGAGCCGTACCACCTTCGTCATTGACAAGGAGGGCAAGATCATCGAAATCGTCGCTGATCCGAAGCCCGCCGCGCATAACGAAGCCACGGCCGCGGTCTGCTCCCGCCTCAAGAAGAAGTAAGCCGTACGAGCGCCAGGGAGTCGCCCGCACGGCTCCCTGGTCCTTACCGCTGCACGCGAATGCGCGCCGCGCTACTGGTGCGGACCCCGTTCACCTGCGCCACCACCGGATAGTCTCCGTTGGCGAGATCTGGCACCACGACGTTGAACTGGCACAAACCGGCCGCGGTCACGCCGGCGTAGTTCACTTGGGCGCTCGTGTTGCCAAAGCGGATCACCGGCGTGTTCTGCAGAGGGCTCGCGTTCACCACCACCTCGTCCAAAGGCAAAGCCGGATTGGTCGGCCCAAAACCGGTACCCCACAGGGTGATGGTTTGAAGTGGCTTGGCCGGGATAGTCAAAAGACCGTCAACCAAGCTGGTGGGCCCGACGTAGCTGCCGGCCGCATCGATGGCGACTACATACTCCTGCGCGAGGCGGAAGAATCCCGGCAAGGCGGCGCCCATCTGCACCGACGTGGCCGCGGAAGTACCGTTGGCGTTCTTCACGACGACCGTCGAGGTCCCGGTCAACGTGTCGGCCGGCGCCAGGACGTTGAGTTGATTTGGGCTGATGTAGTAGACCGCCGCGTCCCGGCCGTTGATGGCGACACTGACGCCGTCGAGCGCCGCCGGGAGTTTTCCGTTGACGATGTCAGCCGCGGTCCAGGTTCGGGTGTTCGAGGCGAGGCGGAAGCCATGAATGCTGATCCAGGCACCCGGCGTGACCCCGGCATCAAAGCCGGCGGCGTTGACGACGCCGCTCCGCGACGAGATCACCGGCCCCGTTCCCGCGGGCGCGTCTTCCGGGGTGAAACCCATGACGACATCGAAGTTGACGCGCTTTTCGTTGAGAGAAGAGGTTTCGACGGACTCGATGGGGCGGATGATCGAAGCCTTCTGCGCGGCGTCCCGCACGCCGTTCAAAACGTTATCATTCGCATTCAGCGCTTCGCCGTCAAAGTGGAGCTGGGTGATGAGTTCGCCGCGGCTGGGGGTTTTGATCTGATAGTGGATGTGCCGGGTTCTTCCGGGATACATCCCAGGCTTCACGGTGCGGAACAGGTAGCGGCCGTCGGACGCGGTCTCGAATTTTCCGTAGCCCTGGAAGTTCGGCTCCCGGTTCGTGAGCGGGCTGCCGGTGTGGATGTAGGCGCCATTGTTGTCGGCCTGCCAGATTTCAACGACCGCACCGCGGACGGGATTGCCGGAGCGGTCCAGGACGCGTCCGGTGACCCACAGGATCTCACCGACGCTGGGGGTGAGTGAGTCGTTGATGAGCAGCAGGTCGTTGTCAAGATCAAGCGGGAGCCGGTTCGGGTAGTAGGGCCCGATCGTAAGCGCCGGGGTCGTTGTTAAAGCTTGCGCGAAAGCGCCCTTGGCGGTCCAGAACAGCGGCGCTAGACTGGCGCCGCGCAACAGGGAGCGCCGGGAAGGTTGCGAGAAAGTGGACAAGGAAGGTCTCCAGTAGCAGTTGCTTACGTTCTCAACTTACTGCCGAATCCGCTCGATTCCGGAAAATCCGGAATGTTCTTAACACTTCTTGACGGCTAGGCGAGTTCGGTTAAAGTTAACCCGTGCGGCCGCAGCGTGACGAACTGCGCGATGGCGCCCTGCAACTGGGCGGCGCTGACTGGCTTAGTCAGGTAGCCGTCGGCGCCGCTCTCGATACAGCGCTCCCGGTCGCCCTGCATGGCGTTGGCGGTGAGCATGACAATCGGCGTCCGGTGGCCAGAACCCTGCTCGGCGTGGCGGATCGCCTGCACCGCCTCCAGCCCGTCCAGTTCAGGCATCTGCATGTCCATGAAGATCAAGTCCAGGCCTCCCGCCGCATGGCGTGCAACCGCCTCTTCTCCGTTCGCGGCGGTACTGACCAGGTGACCCTGCCGCGTTAGCAACCGGTGGACCAGACGGCGACTCACCTCGTTATCCTCCGCCACCAGGATGCGGAGGGATGGCACCGTGGGGTTCAGCGTCAGCGGCTCCCGCACCTCGACCGCGGGCCAGGAGTTCGCCAATCGCAGCGTGCAGGAAAACTCACTGCCGGCCCCGAGCTCGCTCGTGACGGTTAGCGACCCGCCCATCAGTTCCGTCAACCGCCGGCAAATGGCCAGGCCCAAGCCGGTTCCACCGTACTTCCTCGTCATCGAACCATCCGCCTGCCGGAACTGCTCGAAAATAATCGGCAGGCTCTCGGCGGCGATGCCAATCCCGGTATCCCGCACCCGGAAAGCCACCAGCGGGCCGGCAGGCCCGGATTCGAGCAGTTCCACGGCCACCCGGATCTCGCCCTGCCGCGTAAACTTAATCGCGTTGCCAACCAGATTCGTCAGGATCTGCCGCAAGCGTCCAGGATCTCCACCCGCCTGCTCCGGCACTTCGTCCTGGCATGTCACGCTCAGGTCCAATCCCTTTTGCTGGGCGGCGAAACGGAATGGCTTCACGGCGTCATCGACGACATTCCGAATGGAGAAGCCGACACATTCGATATCCAGCCGGCCAGCCTCGATCTTCGAAAAATCGAGAATGTCGTTGAGAACCTGCAGCAAACTGCCGGCCGAGTGATGCACCGTTTCCAGGTAGCCGCGCTGTTCCTCGGAAAGCTCGGTGGCCAGCGCTAGCGCGGTCATGCCCAGGACGCCATTCATAGGCGTCCGAATTTCGTGGCTCATGTTGGCGAGGAACTCGCTTTTTAGTTCATTGCTGTGTTGCGCTTGCTCGAGCAGACGCGCGATCTGCTCCTTCTGGGCCTCAATATGCTGGGTTCGTTCCTGGACGGCTTGTTCCAGGGCTCGCCGGGTTGCAAGCTCTCGTTGGCGGCGGAACCGCAGGAACAAAACGAGGAGAACGGCTCCTCCCAAGGAGATCGAAGCGGTAAACCAGGACCGCTGCCAGAACTGGGGAAGGATCTCAAAGTGCAGCGTGGCAGGGGTCGTTGTCCACGCCCCATCCACCTCCTGCGCCTGGACATCGAGCCGGTAGCGACCGGGGGCGGGCTGCGACAAATACAGCGCCGGCTGCGAAGTGGGCCGCCATACCGAATCTGTGCCTTCGTCTGCTTTGCCGAGACGATACCGAAAGTTGGTCTCGCCATTGAGACGAAGATTAGCGAACTCGATGCGAAGCTCGCCAGGAAGCATTTGCAGCGAGATCAGCTGTTGCGGTTCTCCTTCGCGCCACAGTCCGATGATCTTGACGCGGGTTGGCATCGCGGGAGGGCGGAGCAGTTCGCTCGCCAACCAGGAGAAGCCGTTTTCGGTCCCCACAAAGACATCGCCGTTGCGGTCTTCCCAGAAGGCCCCCAGCAGGCAGTCATGCCAAATCAGTCCATTCCGAATCCCCAGGTAGCGCCAACGCTCTCCATCAAAGATATCGATCCCCGCGTTCGTCCCCACCCAGATTCGTCCCTGGCGATCGCGATTCAGAAAGCTGATGTTGTCGCTGTGTAACGCTCCTGCCTGATTGAAGTGCTCAACTTTGGCAACGGTCAGGTCCGGGCGGAGCAACAGGCGCGAGATCCCTTCCACCCCGGAGTAACCAACCCAGATTTCATGGGGAGACCGTTCCGCCAGAAAGACAAAGCTTTTCGTCCGAAGACCGCTTTCGACGCCATAGAGCAACCATCTGTGCCCGTCCCATCGGCCGAGCCCACCGGTTCCTGCTACCCAGAGAGCGCCGTCGCTGCACAGAACAACCCGGTAGATCGTTTTGGTACCTCCAACGGCGAAAGGTACGGGTAGGTGGTGAAACCGAATCGGCTGGCGGGTTGTATCCGCGTAGAACAGGCCGCCGCGCGTGCTGACCCATAGCCGTTGCTGCTGATCAATCTGGATATTTGTGAGGCGCTGGTGGACCAAGCCGTCGGCCGGGCCAAACTGGCGAGCGATCCGGCGACTGCCGTCGAAATGAAAAAGTCCATCTTCTTTCGTCGCGACCCAGATGCCGCCGTCGGCCGCCGGTTGCAGTTCACGGACCTCGTCGGCCGGTATGCCCTGGCCGCGCCGCCACACCTCAAACCGGGCGCCATCCGGGCTGAGCCGATTCAGACCCGCCTTTGTGCCGACCCATAGAGCTCCGGCCGCGTCGCGGGTAAACGAACTCACCGCGTCGTCGCTGAGACCGTCGGCCTTTTGATAACTCCGGCTGCGCGGGAACCCGTGCCAGCGAACCAAGCCTCTCGATTCCAGACCGACCCACGGTACGCCGTACCGATCCCAAAAAACGACTGTGGCAGCATCGGCCGGCATTCCGCGATTGCGGCCGTATCTCTCCCACGAACTCTGATCGCCGCTCTTGCGCGTGAAGATGCCGTGATAGGTCGGCACCCAGACCTTGCCATCGGGCCCGACGTGAATGGAGTTGCCCTTGCCAATCGGCGCGATCGTCAATCCGGCGGCAAGGAACCGGGTACCCGCGCGGGGCAGAACGTAGGCGGCAGTGCGGCCCCGCACCCACAGGCTGCCCGAGGAGTCTTCGACCAACCCGGAATACTCACCCGGAGGAAGTCCGAGTTTAGGCCCTACGTCCTCGGCCAGTTGCCCGCCACCTTGGCGGCAGAGGCTATTCCGGCACGAGAACCAGAGGGCACCCGCGCGATCTTCGTAAATACTTTTGCCTCCGCCGGAGACTTCCCTGGCGATCGGATCAAATCCCCAACGCCCATCCGCCTCCTTGCGCCCCCGCAAGGGACCGCGAGGAGAATTGACGAAAACGAACCCAGACCGCCCAGCGGCCAAGCAGTGAGGCCCCGGAAACTCGTAACCACCCTCGGGTAGGCGCGCCGGTTCAAAGTGACCATCCCGGTAAGTGACTAGCCCGTGGCTGGTCGCCACAATCAGCTCTCCGGACGGGGTATTGAGCTGACAGGTGACACTGGCATCCGCCAATCCCTCGTTCGTCCGAAAATGGACGAACCGGTGGCCGTCGTAGCGGAACAAGCCGCTGGTCGTTCCAACCCACAAGAACCCCTCGGTGTCCTGAGATATTGTCCGGATCGACAAGCTGCGCAAGCCGGACTCGAAGCCAAAGTGCTCCAGGGCATAGCGCTGGGCGGACAACGGCGCCCCCAGAATGAAAAACCACGCCACCAAGGCGAAAAGCTTGCTCAAGAATGTGCGTTCTCCGGCGTGAACGACCTCCTGATAGTGTATCGCTAAAAAAGCCGGAGCCCATGAGGCCTCCGGCTGGAAAGTTGACCACAAGGATGAAAGACAGGCTTACATGGGGGGCATGATGACGGTGTCGATCACGTGGATGACGCCGTTGTCGGTGCCGATGTCGGTCTTAACAACTTGAGAGTTGCCGTTCAACATCACCTTACCGCCAGACACCTTCACTGCAATCGCGCCGCCCTGCACAGACTTGGCGGACTTGATCTTGACGACGTCAGCGGCCATCACCTTACCGGCCACAACGTGGTAGGTCAGGATGCTGGCCAGCTTGGCCTTGTTTTCCGGCTTCAGGAGTGATTCCACAGTGCCGGCGGGCAACTTGGCAAACGCGTCGTCGGTAGGAGCGAACACGGTGAAGGGGCCTTTGCCCTTCAGGGTTTCGATCAGACCAGCGGCCTTCAGGGCAGCGGCCAGGGTCTTAAAGGAACCAGCCGCGACGGCCGTGTCAACAATGTCAGCGGCAGCCGCTTGGCCAACCGTCAAAAATAGGGGAAGGGCCAGGGCGGCCGCGCGCAGTGCAAATTTCTTCATTCTCAAGTCTCCTTAGCGATCGTTCGCTCTACACGGAGAGATGGCGGCTGCGTCAATTGGGATTTAAAATGATTTGATCTTCACTGAAAAGTAATATGAGTCGCGGGTGCTGCGACATTCATCCGCAGGGCGGACTTCGGGTGGCGAAAGCCGATCTGTTCCGCGTGCAAACACAAACGGGAAGCCGGTGGTCCTCCGTAGAGACGATCGCCGAGGATCGGGTGGCCGATCGAGGCGCAGTGAATCCGCAGTTGGTTCGTTCGCCCGGTCACCGGTTCCAGACTCACAAGAGTCGTTCCGGCATTGACGGTCACAGGGCGCAGGCGAGAGAGCGACGGACGGCCCTCGGGACGGACCTGCCACGGTGGGGTTTCTCCGCCCACTCGCCCGATGGGTGCGTTAATCTCGCAGGGTTCGGTGACTTGTCCCTCGACAAGAGCGGCGTATTGCTTGTGCACTTCGCGGTTTTCAAACTGGAGGGCCAGGGAGGTGGCGGCGCCAGGGTCTTTCGCCACCAGCAGAACGCCGGAGGTGTCGCGATCGAGACGGTGCGGAAAGGTGGGGCGCCGGTTCTCGCCGCGCCAGTGGCCGAGCAGGGCGTTGGCGACCGTGCCGTGGCGCTCCCGCGAGGTGGGGTGAACCAGCATGCCGAATGGCTTATTGAGAACGATCAGCGAGTCATCCTCATAAAGAATGTCGAGCGGGAGATCCTCGGCCAGGATAGTGCGCTGGGGCTCGGGATCGAGCGTAAACTCGACGACTTGCCCGGCCTTCAGCCGGTAGCTGGCCGGCACGGCTTCGCCATCCACCCGGCATGCTCCGCCGGCCGCGGCTTGCCGGAGAGCGAACCGCGAAAAAGCCGGCAGATGGCGAAAAAGAAACTGCTTCACCGACGCTTGGGCCGCGGCGGTGACGACAAACTGATAGGTCATTCCCTTCTCCATGCTACATTGAAGTTTTTGCAGCGCCGCCAAGCCGATGTCGCTCCAGGTCTTCCTTCAAGCCAAATTTTTCGGAATCAACGCCCTGCTGACGGAAGACGGCCTGGGTGGCGAAGCCTTTTTAAGCCGGTGTCAGTGGTTTGCGCTGCTTGGGGAGATCGCGCCGCGGGCGCTTTTGGCCGAGCTGGGCTTATCGCCGTTGTTGTTGGGCGCGGTGACGGGCGGACGCTTTCTATTGGTTTTGCCGGAGGCGTCCGTGCCGGCGGCCGATGCCTTCCTCGGCTCCCTGGCGGAGCGGTTGGCGGTGGTGACGAACGGGCGGGTAGGATTGGCGTGGAGCAGCACGGAGAATCTGGGACTGTGGCCGGACATCCGGAAGCGCCTCGATACCGGGCTGCGGCAGCGCCGGGACACCCCGCGTCTCCCGCTTGGTTTGCTGACGAGCGGTGGCATGACCTTCCCCTACGACGCGCTGGTCGAAACGCTTCGCACCGCGGCGAACGTTGGATGGTCGCCCGAAGATCCCACCGGGTTCCTGGCGGACGCGGGAACCCACCAATGGCCCCTGCCCCTGGCGGTCAGCCGGCCGTTGCCGCAGGTGCGAAAGTGGGGCGTCCTAACCGCTGATCTTGACAACGTCGGCCCCCGCTTGCAGGCAGCGTCGACGGCCGAAGAGTATTTGCAGCTATCGCTGACGTTTAAGAATTTCGTGGCGGGAGAGTTGGCGCGGGTGGCCGCGACCGAGGAGTTCGCCTCCCGGGTGACGGTGCTTTTCAGCGGCGGCGATGACTTTGCCGTGGCGGCGCCTTGGGATGCGCTGCTCGATTTCGCTAAGGAGATGCGCCGGGTGGCGGGCCTGATGCTGCGGCAGCTCGATGAACAGCGGGAGGGGGCCTCGCGCAGTGTTTCGATGGCGATTGTGCACGCCCAGCGCGGCGAGAGCATTGCCAGCGTATTCGCGCGTTCGGCCGAGGCGCTCGAAACGGTAAAGGCCTCCGGCAAGAACGCGATCTCGCTGTTCGGGCGGACCCTCGACTGGGCGCAGTTGAAAGAGGCCGCCGAGATCAAAGGGCAGATGCGGAAGCTGCTGAGCCGCTTCCACGCCTCGCCCGAATTCCTCGACGAGTTGGAGAGTTTTTATGTGGACCCGGCGGCCGGCAGCGACCTGGCGTCGGCCCGGGCCCGGCGGCGCGGACGCACCCTCGACAAGCCTTGGCGATTGCATCGCCGGCTGCGGCGCGCCATCGACGTCCGGGAGAGTGAAGCCTTTGAAAAGCAATGGGATTCCCTGCTCGGCCAACTGACGGCCGAAGCGGCCGGGCGGCGCCAGTTGCGCCCCACCGGCTACGTGGCGCTCGCCTGGGCGCGCCTCGAAGGGACATCCGCGTAAGGGAATCTGCAAGGAGCGATTATGGCCGAAGAGAGACAGCAGCCACGCCGCGACGACCGCCCGAAACGGGACGGCGGCCGCCCCCCGCGACGCGACGATCGGGATCGGGATCGGGATCGGGATCGCGACCGTCCGCGACAGGAACTCAACGTCGAAATCGACCTTGCCAAACTCTGTTCCGACAGCTTGTACCTGGACAATCAGGCGCACGTCCTGGTGACCCGCCTGCACGATATGGATTCCGGTACTCGGAGCCAGTTGCGGCGGCTTTATAGCGCCGTGCGCCGGGCGTGCCGGGCGCCGGAGGCGGAGCGGCAGCACCAGTTCGTGATGTTCCGGGCGCGCCTGGCCTACACGATCGCCCGGCATTCCCTGCGGAGCCTGGACCCGCTCGAAAAGCTGCTGCTCCAGGTGACCCGCAAGAACGAACTCCCCGCCTACGAGCGGTTCCGCGACCTGTTTGAAGCCATCATTGCCTACAACGAGTAACTAGCCATGAGCGAACCGAAACCCACACTGCGCCTGCGCGGCAAATTGATTCTCGAAGCGGTGCTGCACTGCGAAACCGGCCTGCACATTGGCGCCGGCAAAGGGTCGCTCGAGATTGGCGGCGCCGATAATCCGGTGGTGAAAGACGCCTTCGGACGGCCGATCGTCCCGGGCTCCTCGTTACGCGGGCGGCTGCGGAGCCTGCTCGAACACGCCCATGGGCTGACCTCGCCGGAGGAGCTGATTTACCTTTCGCGGCGGCGCGGACAAGAGGTCCGGATCCATCAGAGCGACCGTCCGGACGACGTGATCTGCCTGCTGTTTGGGCGCAGTCCGAGCCGGATGGAGCGGGTCCGGGGCGATGCCCTGGACGGCCGCTCGGCGACGCCGGCGCGGTTGACGATCTACGACGCGCCGCTCGATCTCGACTCGATCACCGCGCCGATGCGTGAGTTTCTCGACGACGAACTGACCGAAGTGAAGAGCGAAAACGCGATTGACCGGATTACGGCGCAGGCGAATCCCCGGACGCTCGAACGGGTGCCGGCCGGGGCGCGGTTCCGGGTTCGTTTTGTGCTGGATCAGTTGGCCGAAGGCGACGAAGCGTTGGCCGGTCTGCTGGTGCAAGGTCTGCGGTTGCTCGAAGACGATGCGTTGGGCGGCGGCGGATCGCGGGGCAGTGGGCGGGTTCGTTTTTCCGACTGCCGGTTGACTTGGCGCGGCAAGGGCTTTTATTTGGGAGAGAGCGCCGAGGCGGAGCTTTTGGCGAGCGGAGACTTGGCGGCGCTGCAAGAACTGGTGCGCGGCGAAGGGTTCGCGGCGTCGCTGGCGGAGTAGCGGCATGGCGCAGGCGATCCTGTTTCGGTTCGAGGCGCGCGGGGCGTGGAGCGCGGCGGAGTCGGGTCCGTCGCTGATTGCAAGCGACACGTTTTACGGCGCGGTGTGCGCGGCGATGGACCGGTTCGGATGGCTCGATGAGTGGTTAGCCGCAGGCGGTGCGGTGCGCCTGAGTTCCCTGTTTCCCTGGCAGCAGGGGACCTTGTTCGCGCCGCCGCCGGCTTCCGTGTGGCCCCCGGTAAGCGGACTGCAGCGACTGCGGCCGAAGCTGGTTCGTTTTCTGCCGTTGGCGGCGATCGGGGACCTCCTGAGCGAGGGCGGACTGGCGGAGTCGCGGTGGGTGCTGGACCCGGGTTCCGGTTGCCTGCTGGCGGCGGACCGGGCGGGCGCGGGTGGGCCATTTCGGCCGCTCCGCGTGGAGAAAGCCGCGGGGCAGAAATCGGGCGTACAGTTCGCTGAGGGTGCGGGCGTGTGGGGCTTGGCGGTGTGCGAGGACGAGCAGTGGCGAGGACGGATGGAGGCGGCGTTGCGGTGGCTGGCGGACTCCGGCGTCGGCGGGAATCGGGCGTTGGGCTGGGGCGGCAGCGCCGGGGTACGCATTGAGACCGGCGAGGATGCGGCGGGTTTGCTGCGTCGGCGGGTGGCGGGCGATGGATCGAAGGGTTGGTGGCTGTTGAGCCTGTTTGCTCCGGCCGACGGGGAAGAAGTGTCTTGGGAGCAGGGCGCCTACCGGCTGGCGGTCCGCTCGGGCTGGGTGGAAGGAACAACGGCCCGGAAGCGGGCGCAACGGATGGTGACGGAAGGATCGGTGGTGTTCGGACCCGCGGCTCCGTCGGGGAGGTTACAGGACGTGGCGCCGGAGGGTTGGGCGCACCCGGTATACCGCAACGGGTACGCCGTGGCGGTGGCGCTGTGAGCATTCCGATTCAGTGGCGGTTGACCGTGTTGACCCCGACGCTGGTGGGCGACGGAAAGCGGTTGGCTCCGATCGATTACATGGTCTGGAAAGATCAGGTAAACGTACTCGATCAGAGCCTGATTTTCCGGCGGCTGGCCGGGACGCCCCGGATGGAAGGGTATCTGTCGGAGTTGGGGCGGGCGCGCAGGTTGGAATTTAAGAGCTGGGGCGGCTATGCCCAGTCCTATGCCGTACGGAGAATTCCGCTCGAAGATCCGGGGCTGGTGGCGCTGTGGGATCAAGCCAAAGATGAAGAAATATTCATCCCTACCTTTTGTGCCGGACCGGCCGGGAAGCTTTTGCCCGCTACGGCCTTGAAGGGCGCGTTGAAGACCGCCTTGGTGAGTGCCAAGACGACTCCCGAGCAAATGGCTTCGTTTCGTAACCAGAGTGCGGCGAAGCTGTTGCGCGGTTGGCGGCTGGGTGACGGGACGCCGGAGGCGGGCGACAGCTACCGGGTTTACTACTCGCGCGTGGCGGCGCCAGTGAAGGCGGGTGGGCCGGAACTCCGCTGGAAAACTTCGCCGACGTTCGTCGAATGCGCTGCCCCGGGAACGGTTTTCAGCGGGCGGGGAACCGTGAGCGGGGATTGGGCGGAGGAGTTTGCAACGGTTTCGGCCCAGACCGGGCTGCTGTTGGCCCGCCAGCGGGAGTTCGCCGCCACGCATCGACTGGAGCGTCTCGCCCAGAGTTTGGCGGGGGTGGAAGCAGGTGGTGGCTGCTTTTGCAACGGGGCCGCGCCTGGCGGCGGCGCGAGCAGTGTTGGAGGCGGTTCCCGGATACCGGCAGGCGCTGGCGACGGCGTTTTCGTTTCCGAAGTCGCAGCGGATCCTATATCTGGGCGGCGAGCCCGGAACGGTTCCCGGCTGGGTTCGACTGGAGTATCAAAAGCTCGGTTAAATCCGTGGATGCCGCAGCCTCACGAAAGTGCCAGTACTGGCCGATAACTTGCAGAGCAGGAATCGACAAGACGGCATGGTAGGATGTATTAGTTCGCGGTTGACCCTATGTACAACGCTTTCTTTGGGATAACGGACAATCCCTTTAACCTCTCTCCGGATCCGGCGTTCCTCTATCGAAGCGCCCAGCACGAAGAAGCCCTGGCAAACCTGATTTACGGGGTGCAGAGCCGCAAGGGCTTTATTGTGTTGACTGGTGAGGTGGGTACGGGCAAAACGACGATGCTCGAGTGTCTGCGCGAGTATCTGGAAGCCCAGTACATTGAGTTTGCATTTCTGTTCAACTCGCGGATCAACCCCCAACAGTTTTTCGAGATGATCGCCTACGACCTCGATCTCCGCTGCGAGCGAACCTCGAAGACGGAAGTGCTCTTCGCTCTGAATAATCTCCTGATTCAACAGGCCAACGAGGGACGCACGACGGTCTTGATCGTCGACGAGGCGCACAACCTGGACTGGGAAGTGCTTGAGGAGATCCGGCTTCTGGGAAATCTGGAGAATCGGAAAGGAAAGCTGCTGCAGATCGTTCTAGCGGGACAACCGGAGTTTGACCGGAAGCTGGACGCGCCCAATCTGCGGCAGTTGAAGCAGCGGATCGTACTGCGGTACAACCTGAAACCGTTCTCGATCGAAGAGACCGCAGAATATATCGACAGCCGTTTGGCCAAAGTCGGGCTGACCGAACAGGCCGTGTTCCCCGACGACCTGATTAAAGAGATCCACATTCGTTCCCGCGGGATTCCGCGCGTGATCAACGGCATCTGCGACAATTTACTCCTCACCGCCTTTGCGATGGAGTCGAAGGTCTGTACGCAAAAGATGCTGGATGAGGTGGCGGACGATATGCGCCTGGAGTGGCCGGGGCGCCGGTTGCGACCGATGCGCAGCATCTATGAGGACTCGTTCGAGGCCCCGTCGTTGCGCGATCGCGGGGACTAAAGCACCACCCCTAGTGGGGTAGTAGACTACAGTCTAATCCTGAGAGCAGGACTTAACTGAAGCAATTCAGATAAGTCCTGCTTTTTGTTTTGGTTCTCGGGATTTGGTCCGGGATCAACCGACCGGCCCCTAGGATAAATCCTAGGATAACAAACGGTATCCCTCCGCTTAGAATAAGGTGAAAGCCCGAGGAGATCTAAGGCATGAAGCCGAGGAGTCCCTAGGTGAATTTGGGTGCGAAAAGCACCGGGTGAGCCGATACCAATGAAGAAGCTAAACCTTATACTTGGAACTGTAATGTGCATGGCGCTAGTGCTCTCGGTGAGCGCTGGTGTTTCGGAGAGTCGTGGAACTAACGAGACCCATTTCGTCAAGGGCGGACCTATCCCCCCTCCGGATGACAATGGTACGTTTGCGCTCAAGGGCGGCCCGATTCCTCCCCCAGATGACAACGGAACGTTTGCCCTCAAGGGTGGACCGATTCCTCCTCCCGACGACAATGGAACGTTTTCGCTTCACGGCGGGCCGATTCCTCCTCCCGACGATAACGGGACCTTCGTCGGCTAGACCCCTTTCTTTCAACTTTTTCACCGCAAAACCTCTTGGCGAGCCCAGCTTTGGCCGAGGAGTTTTGCGGTGACTGTTTTTTACTATCTCTCCACTGGCCTCACCACACTTTTCATCATTGGAGCGATGCAGGCGATGTTGGGTGGGGCTTGGCGCCGGTTTCCGGTCCTCTTCGCCTATTTGTGTCTGAACTTCAGCTTGTCAGCGCCGATGAGCATTGCCTTTTTGGTTTCGGGCGCCACTTGGACCGGGGTGAGCCGATCGGCCTACTGGATTCTGTCGCTTTCCATGCAACTGTGCGGGGTGGTGCTGCTGCTGGTCTTGACGCGGAAGGCTGGCGAGCGACGTCCGGATATCCGGCGGACCGTGACTTTGATGTCGGCCGCTTTCCTGGCTGCGCTTTTGGGATCGGGCGCGTGGCATTTTGATGTCTTCGCTTCTGGATTTTTCGTTTCCGCCGGCATGAATCTGGTGTTGTGGTCCTTTCTCCTGTCAAACCGGAAGCGGGATCAAACCATCCTATTGATCAGCGCCGGGCTGGGTTTGCAGTGCACGATTGATGCGATGGGTCATGCTCTGCGGTTCTTTCCGAATGAGGTAAAGGACGTCGGCAACCTGGTGATTTCCGCCGGCAGTATCCTTACGAGCTACGTCTGGTACCGGATTTTTCAGCCCGTGGCCATTCGCCCGGCAGGGGACATGCGGACGGCCCCGTAAGTTCTTGGATCGTTGGGCCAAGCCGTGTAGACTCAAAGAAAGGGTCTAAGCCCCGCATAGATAAGTGTGATCGGCGTCCGGGTTGTGACGCTGACGGAAGGAGTCCCCTGAATGGAACGTCGAGATTTTCTGATTAACGCCGGAAGCGCCGGCGCTGCACTGTCCGCCGCCAGTTCCGCGTTTGCCGCGAAGCCAGCCAGCGCGAAAGCTGGCCGGGTGATTGGCGCCAACGACAAGATTAACGTCGGGGTGGTGGGGGTGGGCGGCCGTGGCCGCTACGTCGCCAACGTCTTCGCGAAACTGGGTGAGCAGACCGGCAAGTGCCAAATAGCTCAAGTTTGCGACGTTTATCAGAAGCGTGTCACCGAAGCCGCCGCCCGGTTCAAGTGCAAAGGCACGCTCGACTGGCGGGAGGTGGTCAACAATCCGGAAATCGACGCCGTGATCGTGGCGACGCCGGACCACTGGCATGCCAAAGTGGCCTTGGCCGCGATGGACAACGGCAAGGACGTTTACGTCGAAAAGCCGATGTGCCACACGGTCGAAGAAGTGAAGCAATTGATGGACACGGTGAAAGAGACCAAGCGCGTCCTGCAGGTGGGTTCGCAGACGACGTCCGGCAACCAGTGGCACCAAGCCAAGAAGTACATTGCTGACGGCGCGATTGGCAAGATGCTGCTTAGCCAGGGTTCGTACCACCGCAATTCGATTGAGGGCGAGTGGAACTGGCCGATCGACAAGGAAGCGGGTCCAGATGGCAAGGGCGACAACTACATCGACTGGAAGATGTGGCTGGGCAGCGCGACTAAGCGTCCGTATGATGCCGACCGGTTTTTCCGCTTCCGCAAGTATTGGGACTACTCGGGCGGCATTGCGACCGACCTGTTCTTCCACGTCGTCGCGCCGATGAACATCTGCTGGACCAAGCCGCAGTACCCCACCCGGGTGATGGCCGGCGGCGGCATATATGAGTTCAAAGATCGCGAAGTGCCGGACACGTTCAACCTGCTCGCCGACTACGAAGAGGGCCACTCGCTGGTGCTGAGCTCGTCGATGGCGAACTCGCAGCACATCCCGGGCCTGATCCGCGGCCATGAAGGCACCATCATCATGGTGGAGCACGGCCGGTTTGAAGGCTTCTCTCCGTTCATCACGTTGAAGCCGGAAGTGGCGGGCCGGGGCGATACCCGGAAGCCCATCGGCGGCGACAAGTACAAGTTTGGCGTCGAGGATGTGAAGATCCCGGTGAAGGACCTGAACACGATGGACACCCACGTGGGCAACTTCCTGGACTGCATGGTGAGCCGGAACAAGCCGACGCTGGACGTCGAGACGGCGGCCCATGCGCAGGTGCTGATCACGATGGCCGTGCAGAGCTACCGGCAGGGCAAGGTGCTCTACTTCGACGAGCAGAAGTTCAAGATCGTCGACAAGAACCCGAAGGCGTAACCCGCCTTCTCCAAAGGCAATCTCGTTTACTTCTTCGCGGCGAGGCGGATGTGCAGGTCGCGGAGGCTCTTCTCGGGAACCTCGCTGGGGGCTTCGCACATCAGATCCGTTCCCTTGGCAGTCTTGGGGAACGGGATGACATCGCGCAGCGACTTCTCGCCGGCGAGAATCATCACGAGCCGGTCCAGGCCGAGAGCGATACCGCCGTGCGGCGGGGCGCCGTGCTCCAGGGCTTCAAGCAGGAAGCCGAACTTCGTCTGTGCCTCTTCCATCGACAGGCCGAGCGAACTGAATACCGCAGACTGCACGTCGCGGCGGTGGATACGGATCGACCCGGAGCCGAGTTCGGTGCCATTCAGCACGATGTCGTAGGACTTGGCGCGGCAACGGGCCGGATCGGCCGTGAGCTTGTCGATGTCTTCGTCGTGGACCGAGGTGAACGGATGGTGGGCGGCGACCCAGCGCTTGTCTTCGTCGTCCCATTCGAACATCGGGAAGTCGAGCACCCAGAGGAAGCGGAAGTCGGTGGGATCGAGCAGTTTGTGGCGGTCGTTGAACTTCTGGCCGCAGTAGAGCCGGAGTTGGCCCGCGCCCTGGAGCACGGTGTACTCCGGGATCGGTCCCTTCCCTTCCCCGACCCAACCGGCCAGGATGAGGAGATCGTTTTCGCCGACGCCGGCGCGCTCGCGAACTTTCTCCATGACTTCGGGGAAGTCGCGTTCGAGGCGCTTGACGTCGTCGAAGACGCGGAGGCCGCGCTCGACGCCGAAGGCCTTGATCTCGTCGCGTTCGCGGCGGGCGATGGGGCCGACGTTCGGAATGACGATGGCGGCGATGGGCAGGCCGGGGGTGGCGAAGTTCTCGTCGACCGGGAACAGGTCCTCAACGCAGTAAAACGGGGGCAGGCGGAGGTCCGGCTTGTCGATGCCGTAGCTGCGCATGGCCTGCGCGTAGGTCAGGCGCGGGAACGGCGCCTTGACGCCGGAGAAGCCGGCGACGGCGCACACCTTTTCAAGCAGCGGCTCGATGGTGGAGAAGATGGTCTCCTGCTGCGGGAAGCTCATCTCGAGGTCGATCTGGGTGAACTCGGGCTGGCGATCGGCGCGGAGGTCTTCGTCGCGGAAGCAGCGGACGATTTGGAAGTACTTTTCAAAGCCGCTGATCATGAGCAGCTGCTTAAAGATCTGCGGGGACTGCGGGAGGGCGTAGAACTCGCCGGGGCTTGTGCGGGAGGGCACGAGGAAGTCGCGGGCGCCTTCGGGCGTGGACTTGGTGAGAAACGGCGTTTCGATTTCGAGGAAGCCCTGGCGGTAGAGCTCTTCGCGGATGGCGAAGCTGAGCTTCGACCGCAGCATGATGTTGCGCTGCATGCGGGGGCGGCGGAGGTCGACGTAGCGGTACTTGAGGCGCGCATCCTCACTGACGTCGACGTTCTCTTCCATGGGGAAGGGCGGGGTCTTGCTTTCGTTAAGGATCCAGATTTTGTCCGCGACGATTTCGACTTCGCCGCTGGGGATATCGGGATTGATGGTTTCCTTGTCGCGGAGGACGACCCGCCCTTCGACGGCGATTACATATTCGCTGCGGAGCATCTCCGCCTTCTCGTGGACGGCGGCGAACTTTTCGTCGGAGTGGAAGACGATTTGGGTAACGCCATCGCGGTCCCGCAGGTGGATGAAGATGACTCCGCCGAGGTCGCGGCGGCGGTGAACCCACCCCATCACGAGCGAACGGGAGCCGGCGTCAGAGGCGCGCAGTTGGCCGCAGGAATGGGTGCGGCGCAGGTCTCCGAGGAAATCCAAAGGTACTTGTTCAGGCATGGAGAAATGAGGAAACGAAGCGAAGTGCCCCGAAAAATGGCAATCTTTATAGTTTCGCAGATTGGCTTCGGCGGTGCACCTTTCCGGGCACCAAGGGCGGAGTTCGCTGCGACGTCTATCGAACTGACGCTTAGGTGGCAGTCTATCGGGCGCTGCGAGGCAGAAGTGCGGAATCGGCGTTGGGCGCGCTCTGTACTCTAGAGCGCCGGTTCGATGCGGATCTCGGAGTGGACAGAGCTGGCCAGGAAGCAGTCGTGGTGGGCCTGGTCATGCAGGGCGGCGAGTTCGGCGGGGCTGGGCTGTGGAGCACCGGAGAATTCGCAGTGCGGCCGGAGGGTGACTACTGTGATGGCGGCTGCGCCTGCGGCGTTACGTCCGAGGATGCCGCTGGCGGCGTCGCGGTAACTATCGACGAGATAGCCGGCTTTGGCGGCGAGGTATAGGAAACAGAGCATGTGGCAACTGGCGAGCGAGGTGACAAAAAGCTCTTCCGGATCCACGGCGCTGGGGTCGGAGTAGGGGACCGGTACGACGTGCGGCGAGGCGGACAGGGCGACCGTCACGCCGGCATCGTAGGTGACAGCATGGCGGCGGGAGTAGCGGTTGTCAACGAAAGCCTCGCCCGCGACGCGGCGCCATTCAACAACGGCGGTATGTTCGCTCATCCCGCTCATGCTAGCAGATGGGCCGCGAGGTCGGAGGCGGCGATCGAGAGGAACCAGAGCAGGTGGCAACTGGCGAGCGCCGTGACGAAGAGCACTTCCGGGTCGACGGCCTTGGGGTCAGCGTATGGGGTGGCGACGGCGTGGGGCGAGGCGGAGAGGGCGACGGTGGCGCCACCGTCGAAGGAGACTGGGTGGCGGCGGGAGTATCGTTGGACGACGAAGGATTCGCCTCCGGTCCGCTGCCACTCCACGACTGCCGTGTGTTCGATCATCCTAGCAGATGGGCCGCGAGGTCAAACGCTGCAACCGCCTGTTGCTCTCCGGTAGCCAGGTTTTTGAGGCCGAAGCGGCCATTAGCGATTTCGTCGTCGCCGATGAGGAGCGCGAAGCGGGCACCGGACTTGCTCGCGAGTTCGAGGAGTTTTTTGAACTTGCCGGCCGGGGCGACTTCGACGCTGAAGCCGGCGTCGCGGAGTTGCTTGGCTTCGCGGGCGCCGAGCTGGAAGGCGTCTTCCGTCATGGGCGCGATGAAGAGATCGAGCGGCTTGGGATCGAAGCCGACGGGCTTGGCATCTTCAACGGCCATCAAGAGCCGATCCTGGCCGATGGAGAAGCCGATGCCGGGGGCGGGAACTTTGGAGCCGAGGGACTCCGCCAAGCCATTGTAGCGGCCGCCGCCGCAGATGGCGTTCTGCGCGCCGAGGGCACCGTGGAGAAACTCGAACGTCGTGTGGGTGTAGTAGTCGAGACCGCGGACGAGGCGTGGGTTGACTTCGTAGGAGATGCCGCGGTCGGTGAGATAGCGGCAGACGGCGGCGAAGTGATCGCGGCAACTATCGTTGAGGAAGTCGTGGATGCTGGGGAGCTTGTCGACTATCGGCTGGTCCTGCGGGTCCTTCGAATCGAGGACGCGGAGGGGGTTGGTAACGGCGCGGCGCTGGGAGTCCGCCGAAAGATCGTTAATATGACCGGCGAGTTCTTCCTTCAGCTTGGCGACGTAGCGGCCGCGGGAGTCGGGGTCACCGACCGAGTTGATGAGCAGGCGCGAATCGTGGATGCCGCAGGAGCCGAGGAGGGTCGAGACGAGTTCGATGATCTCGGCGTCGAGCACGGGCGATTCAAGACCAATGGCTTCGGCGCCGATCTGGAAGAACTGGCGGTAGCGGCCTTTTTGCGGTCGTTCGCGGCGGAACATCGGGCCGAGATAGTAGAGGCGCTTGGTGCCGGGGATCTGGTCGAGGCGGTGCTCGATATAAGCACGGATGACGGAGGCCGTATTCTCCGGGCGGAGGGTGAGCTTCGTGCCGTCGCGATCGTCAAAGGTGTACATTTCCTTCGAGACGATGTCGGTCTCTTCGCCGACGCCGCGGGCGAACAGCGCGGTCTCTTCGAAGATGGGCGTGCGGATCTCGTGATAGTTGAACGTGCGGAAGACTTCGCGGGCGGTGGCTTCGACGCGATTCCAGACGCCGGATTGGGGCGGCAGGATGTCCCGCGTGCCCTTAACTGCTTTGATCATTCTTGTAAGTTTGTCCTAGGTTGACGTAGTGGTCCGCGTTCAGACGGAAGCGTTCCTGCTCTTCGGCCGAGACTTCGCGGCGAATTTTGGCGGGGACGCCCATGACGAGCGAGCCGGGGGGAATCTGCATGCCTTCGGGCACCAGGGAGCCGGCGGCGACGACCGAGCCCTGGCCAATGCGCGCGCCGTTGAGCACGATGGCGCCGATGCCGATGAGCGAATCGTCTTCGACGACGCAGCCGTGCAGCACGACCGAGTGGCCGACGGTGACGCGGCGGCCGACATGGCATTCAAACAGTTTGTGTTCGACGTGGACGACGGCGTTGTCCTGAATGTTCGAGTCGTCGCCGATGAAGATGTTGTTAACGTCACCGCGGAGGGTGGCGTGGGGCCAGACGCTGACATTCTCGCCGAGGGTGACGTGGCCGATAACAACGGCGGCGGGGTCGACGTAGGCGGAGGGGGCGATGGTGGGGTGGGTACCTTGGAACGGCCGAATCATGCAGGTGTCTTCGATATTATCGCGCAGGGCTCCTCTACAATAAGGGTATGCTGCGGATTCTTTGTCTTTGGGCCGCTCTCGCCGTGAGCCTCACGGCGGCCAAGCCGTTTGATGTGCCGGGGTTGTTGCGGATGAAACGCTTGTCCGACCCGCAACTGTCGCCGGACGGCAAAACGGTGCTGTTCGTCGTGCAGACGGTGGACGTGGAGGGCAACAAGAAAACCAGCCAGATCTACTCCGTGCCGCTGGCCGGAGGCAATCCGTTCGCGTTGACGAGCGAGGGCAGCAACGAACGGCCGCGCTGGGCGCCGGATTCGAAGAAGGTCGCCTACATTTCGGATCGAGCAGGGTCATCACAGATTTGGATGATGAACGCCGACGGGACCGAGCAGCGGCAGGTGACCAAGATTGCGACGGAAGCTGGCGGCGTAACGTTCTTCCCGGATGGGACGCGGCTGCTGTTTGTGAGCGAGGTGTTTCCGGAGTGCACGACGGAAGCCTGCAATGAGCAGAAGCTGGCCGAGGAGAAGGCGGCGAAGACGAAAGCGCGCGTGGCCACGTCCCTGCTCTACCGGCATTGGAACCAGTGGCGTTCGAAGCGCAGGAGCCATCTGCTGGTGGTGCAGGTAGAGGGCGGCGAATCGCGCGACCTGACGCCGGGGCCGCACGAGGTGCCGACGTTTTCGCTGGGTGGACCGGACGGGTACGCGGTGGCGCCGGATTCGAAAGAGATTTGCTACGTGGTCAACACCGACGCTGACCAGGCGCTTTCGACCAACAGCAACCTGTACACCGTGTCGCCGGAAGGCGGCGAAGCGACCAAGATTACGAGCACGCCGGGGGCGGACGTTTCGCCTGCCTATTCGCCGGATGGACAGTGGATCGCCTGGCGGGCGCAAAAGACGGCGGGATATGAGTCCGACCGGTGGCGCCTTTTCCTGATGAAGCGGAGTGAGGGCAAGGTCCGTGATCTGACGGAGAACATCAACCTGAACGTGCAGAGCCTGACGTGGACGCCGGATTCGACGCGCCTCTTCTTCACGATTGAAGACCGTGGCCGGCAGAGCATTCAGATGTTCGTGGTGAGCGGATCTGGCGGGGCGCGGTCCATCGTTTCAGGGAATGCGACCTACGACGATGTGCAGTTTACGCCGGACG
>LNFE01000174.1 GCA_001464575.1 Acidobacteria bacterium Ga0077553
ACGGCGATCTGCCGGATGAGGTCCATTTCGCACTCGGAGGCTGGCTGCAGTTGCCGGGCGTTGATTTGCAGGAACCGGCGGTATTCCTTCCAGTCGGCATCCGAACAACCGGCTAAACTGGGCGGCACTTCCGCTTCCAGGCGCCCGAGATGTTCGCCGTGGATGATGGAATTTAGAGAGCTGATGTATTTACCGATGGGTGTTTTGGGGCCGCGGCTTTTGGCGCCGTTCGCGCGCGCGATTTCGGCGCGGCGCGCCTGTTGCTCCGCGGTGAGTGGCTTTTTGGCCATGGGGAAACTCCTGAAAGTGCTGCTGGAAATGGAAAAAGCGCTGGTTGCCGGAATCCATATGCTGGACTCGGCAACGAGCGCTTTTTCACTGATTACGGTAGCAGGAGGGAGGGCGGCGGCGAGCGCAAGGTCTAGGGAGGCCAACGTGCATGTCGCCTGGAATGAGAGAGTTGCGACGGGAGGAAATATGTGGATCGTGCGTGAACGTATGAGAGCGAGGCTTTGAGTTGGGGCTAGATGACAGCCCCAACTCAGCGCAAAGGAGGCGCTACAGCCATGTGACGTTCCTATCGCCCCTGTTGAGCAAGGGGACGAAGCGCCCGATGAGTTCGATGACGAGGAGGATCCGGAAGAGGAAGAGGTTGACTGGGAAGTTGATTCGTCCGGCAGTGATGCTTCCCACGGTGAACCGGGTGGTGCAGACGGGGGAAAATCGAAAGGCAGTCACTCTGCGGTGACGAACTCGGGCGCTAGGCGGGCCCGATTCTGACTCCTGGCTGGTGCTAGTTGCTCTCCGGCGGGTTGAAAGCTACTTTCGCGGTAACACCCTGCCACTATGGGGCCTCTTTTCAGCGTGGAGCGCGGATTTCCGTCATCTGCCAATAAATCTGCGCCAATGAATCTACAGCGTGACCCAGGAGGGTTCGATGGAAGACCAAGCAAAGAAGTGCGAAGATCCGATGTGCCACTGCACCGTGGCGGCGGGCGAAAAGTACTGTAGCCGCTACTGCCAGAATCGCCCGGAAGAGGACGGTTCCCAATGCCGCTGCGGGCATGAGGGTTGCGAGAACTCAAACCAGAGCTAGGAGGGAGGCACCGGTCTCGGAGTCGGGGTGCGAGGAGGTGCCACCGGATGCGAGGCCAGTAAGAAATTTGGGCCGCGCGCAGCCAGGCTCTTCCGCGGCGTTTTCATTTCGGGTGCGTTTGACCAGTGGGCTCGCCGCGGACTGGGTTCGGGGGAGGTTCCACCACTACGAGGCCTCGGACCGTGACCTGGGTCCCATCGGCCATCATGAGGTACGTTACCTCGCTGTCCGACAGCGCTGCTGCAATCTGTCTTCCGACGAGCATGTTCGCGATGAAGCTCATGGGCAAGGTATCGGCGGTTCGACAGGAGACTTTAGTCTAAAGCGCCTCCAGGAACGCACGGACCGGCTGGCCGCGCATCAAGCTCAGTCCCTTCAAGTGCACGTGGACCCCACTTCGTTGCGACGCATCGCTATGGCCGTCCGGATCATCAGTACGAACTATGGCCGCGACTCTGCTTGACGACAGTAGACTATCGGCAAGCCTAGCCCCGCGCCGTCGCATGAGAACTGGCAAGAGGAATCCTTCGCGGAAGATCGAGAACGCAGGCGTGGCTGATGGTGGCGAACGCCTTTCCCCAACGAAAGCGACCGTAACAGGCTGCTGCCCGGAGCCATCGTAGGGAATGAGGATGCTGTGACTGATCCACTTGCGACTTATCTCGACGACCATTTAGCGGGGTCGCGTTTTGCCATTGAGTTACTCGCGTCTATTCGGGATCGCTTCTCCGGTCAGCCTCTCGGCAGCTTTGCGGACGCGTTGCTCGGGGAGATCCGAGACGATCAGCGGGATCTGATACACATAATTGACCGGGTGGGCAAAGGCGGCATGGATTTAAAGTCCGCCGTAGGCTGGGTGGCCGAAAAGCTGAGCCGGGTGAAGCTGCAAGACGATGGCGGCGCCGGTCTGGGAACGTTTGAGTCCCTGGAAACGCTATCCCTGGGCATCGTCGGCAGGGCTGCGCTGTGGAATCCGTTAGCGACGATTCGAGATCAGGATGAGAGGGTGGGCCACGAGGATTTTAACCAGTTGCGAGACCGAGCCCTCAACCAATATGACCGGGTAGAAGCGCAGCGAATCCAACTGGCCCGCACGGTGTTCGCCCCAGTTGTCTAGGTCAACAATGTGGGGGACGTGGGGAAGACGTCGCTGGTGTATCACTGCGCGTGGATGCTAGCGGGCTTGGGCACGCGGGCGCTGGCGGTGGACCCGGACCCGAGGGTGTAGACGTCTTCAACTGAGACATCTGACGTCCTGTCTGTTAGGCTAAAGGGGTGATTCGTGCTGGCCGGAAAGCAGCAGTTACGAAGGTGGTTGACGAAGAGATTGTTTTGGGCCGCCCCCGGCGCGGTGCGAGACTCCGAGAAGAGGTCTGGGTAGATTCCCAAGGTCAGGTTGTGAAATACAACCTAGCTTATGTTCATCCCTCACTCTCTGCTGTTGACAACGGACGCGTCCTTGGCTTTGACAACAATCACAATCTGCACCACCGGTACTTCCGGGGAGTGGTGGAGCCGATTGCCTTCGAGAGTTACGAGGCGATAGCGGCGCGATTTCGAGAAGAGGTTTCGGCCATTTGGCGGGAGGAAGAGTATGGCAGTGACACTTAGAGTCGGTACTGGAACGGCGGAGGAGTTTTTTGAGCGATCGCTGGACCGGGCTCGGCGGTTGGATCGGGGTGAGCGTTTGGCACCAACCCTCAGCCTGACGTTCGAGGACCCGGCGGACCTGATTCGGGCGATGACCACCAAACGGGTGGAGATTATTCAGACGATCCGGGGGAAAGCGGCCGGGGTGAGCGAACTCGCGGCCTTGCTGCAGCGGGACCGCGCCGCCGTGAACCGGGACGTGCAGGTGCTGGAGGCATTGGGATTGGTGCGGACGGAGTGGGCACCGAATCCAGGGCACGGGAAGCGGAAGGTGGTGCGCCCACTGGCGGATCGCTATGAGTTGGTGACGACCATTTGAACGATCCGGGTTGGTGATCCGCTGCGGCAGTAGGGGGAGGGAAGAGCCAGGCCGAGAGGAAGGCAGAGCTCGAGCAGGTTAGAAACGCGGATCCGGTGACGCCGGATGCAGAAGCGAGGGGAAGGTTTTCCCCCTTGGCCATCAAAGTGTGCGCCCTTGGTCAATAGAAATCGCTATTCGGCGCCTTGGCGACCGAATAGCGCATCGAGGTCTTGAGAGGCGTGAAGGACACGCAGGACTTCCATTCTGTCCTGGTAGGGCTGGTAGAAAATGAGGTACTTCTCAAAACACTCACTTACGCGAAACGTCCTGGCCCCCATGAGCTGTGGATGGGTGACGTTGCAGGGCCAGCCGATCTCTCTGTCCGAAGCAAGAAAAGAAAAGGTCTCGTAGACTTCCGCGAGGAACTGCAACCCCATGTCGAGGCCAGCTTCCTCCGCTAAGTAGTCGCCAATTTCATCAAGGTCTTGATCTGCCCGTGGGCGGATGACGAATCCGAACCTCACCGAGTGCCAGGCTTCTTCTTATGGCGCTCGTTCTTGTGGCGTTCGTTCTTGTGGCGTTCGACGAGTTGGGCGCGCTTGCGCTCCCAGTATTCGGGCGTGATCTCAATCGGATCGCCTGAGTTTAATCCCTCCAGCAGAAGTGCTTCGAGCTTTTGCTCTGCCCGCTGCTTCTGATCCTGGCGAAGTAATTCGCGCAGATACTCACTGGGAGTGCTGTATCCCCCGGAGGAGACTTGGTCTTCGACGTACTCCTTCAGGGACTGAGGAAGGGAGATGTTGAGAGATGCCATAGCCATGCCCCACGATACCGGGACCTTCATAAACTGTCAAGAAATGACGGTCCTCTGATCGCTCGCATGCTGAGCCCTTGCCGCTTCAGCTCTGCAATGTCCTGCACATCTTTTCCCCTTAACAGGTTTCGGCACCTCCTCCCAGAGTCGGCATCGGCTTACGCCTTTGTCAGGGGAGGGCCTGCTGGAAATCCTCTTCTTCCAGCTCCAGATACTCGCGAAAAAGGTCTTCGCGGTTCGGATAGAGCGACACGGCTTCCCCGACGCGGTGGACCGTGAGGCGCATGTTTCGAATGCACGGCTGGCCATTGCGCTGTTTCGGGCCCAGTGTTATCCGGTCAAAACCTGAGGCGGGCATTTTCGTGTTCTCTTTTTGAGGCGGCAACGGGTCGCGTGGGCAAGCGGATATGGCGAGGTTCCGCGGCGGGAGACTTGGGCGGCGCGGCTAGCGGAGGAACTCTTCGAGGGTGGAGCCGGCGGGGTCGGTTTGGAGCCGGCGGTCCTGGGTTTCGAAGGGGCTTCGCTGATTTTGGTAAGCGCCCACCGGGGGAGGGAGCCGAAATGGGCGTTGAGTACCGCCTGGAGCGCGTAGGCGATACCTTCCTGGCGGCCTTCTCGTCGACCTTTCTGGCGGCCCTGTTCGTTGCCTTTTCGGATGGCGGTGCCGTGTACTTGGTTTTCCAGATGCTGGCGTAATTGTTCGGCGGCCACTCGGCGGCAATTCGGCGGCGTTTCTTTACGGCGAGTTCGACGATGTGCGCCGAGTATTGCTCCGTTCGCATGTGCGCGGCCCGCACCTGGAACGCCAAGGCGGCTTCGATATCTTTTGGCAATTCCAGGATCATACTCATCGCACTTCCCCTTGTTCTCCCTTCAGCGGAACGGATTGCGACCGAGATTTGCCGAACCTCCAATTTCAATCCGGCTGCCCCACGTAGCTGGGGAGGCAGTCTTTTCAGCCGTCTGCTAGCAGAAAATGGATTCGCTTTCGGATTGCCGAACCTGGCGGGCGGCCTGCAGAGGGTGGATCGAAGTTTGAACGCGATTTCCACGGTGCGGGCCATGCTGGCACGTTGCCATTAGCGCCGATAGACTTGGCCCCGGGTATCCACAGTGATCACGAACAGCAACTTGGCTTCCCGATCCACGGTGTAGAGGATTCGCCAGCCTCCCACGCGAGACTTTCGAATCCCGGGCCTATCGGTGAGGGCGCCAGAGAGCCGGGGATCGAAGGGGTCAACGGCCAGTTGATGGAAACGGTGGCGAATTCTTTCTTCGGTCGGGCGATCTATCCGATCGAGGACCTTTTCTGCTTCGTGCGTGAGGCAGACTTCGAAGCTCACAGTCCGCGTTCGCGTTCGTAGTCGGCGAGATGCTTTACCCGTCGGGCGGCGAGATCGGCGAGGCCACGATCCAAGGACGCTAGCGCCTCCCCATTCAGAGGCGGACCATCCTCGTCATTGGCATCCCGGAGGTCGTGCAGCCACTCCCGCACGAGTGCCGCTTTGGTGTCGGACAACTCATCCACCAGTTGATGTAACTCCTCTCGCATGGTCATTGGCGGGGCTCCTCTGTCGTCATGATATCGTCTTTCAAGCCGGCGGCGGCGAAGTGGAGGGCCTGCTGGAAATCCTCTTCTTCCAGCTCCGGATACTCGTGAAAGCGGTCTGCGCGGTTCGGATAGAGCGACACGGCTTCCCCTACGCGGCGGACCGTGAGGCGCATGTGGCGAATGCACGGCTGGCCATTGACCTGTTTCGGGTCCACTGTTATCCGATCAAAACCTGGGGCGGTCATTTTCGTGTACTCTTTTGGGGGGCGGCAACGGGTCGCCCGGGCAAGGGTGCCTGGCGAGGTTCCGCGGTGGGAGACGTGGGCGGCGCGGCTAGCGGAGGAATTCTTCGAGGGTGGAGCCGGCGGGGTCGGTTTGGAGCCAGCGGTCCTGGGGGGGGGAGGGGGCCGAAGTGAGCTTTGAGTACCGCCTGGAGCGCGTAGGCGATGCCTTCCTGCCGGCCTTCCTGGCGACCTTCTTGGCGGCCCTGTTCGAGGCCTTTTCGGATGGCGGGTCCGAGAACTTGGTTTTCCATGACGTCGATACTCATTTCGTCTCTGATCCTCCGGGCGATTTCTGTTTCTAATCCTAGTATGCCTCCGAGCAGGACGAAGGAGACGGTGGCTTCCTGTTGCTCTGATCCAGTGAGATTGCTCAGCTTGGGCAAGACGACGCGCATGACGGCTTCCGGGTCCGTGCGGGTGAGGAGGGCCCATTCGTTGTCGGTCCAGTCATCGCTTTCGAGAAGGGGAGTGCCGTCCATCTCGCGGAGGTTGAGGATGGTGTAGTCGTGGCGGGTGCGGGGGCCTTGGTAGCTGGCGGGCATGGTGAGCGGGCCGCGGCCGACATAGAGAACGGTCTGTTCGACGGGTTGGCCGAGGGAGCGCTGCAGGGCGACGGCGTATTCCAACATGCGGAAGGGCATTTGGGCGTCGTTGTTGACCTGGAGTTCCAGTTGGCGGTATGCCCCGTCGGCGCAGTGGGCGAGGAGGTCGACACGGAGATTGCGGACTTCCGGCAGTTCCACGTTGGGCCAGTCGACGACTTCGCCGAAGAGGAGGCGGGAAAGGACTCCTTGGGAACGGCGGAAGAGCGATTTGAAGGTCGTATCGTATTGCTGCGCCTTTCCTCTGGAAGGAGGGTGCGCGGGCGGGAGGGAAATTCTCTCGGCGCACTCGCGCAAGGCGGCTTCGAGGGAGGGACGGGGTTGGTCCGCTTGGAGCCAGCGGTGCAGGATTTCCGGGGTGGCGCGGTCGATCTTGGCAAGCATCCAAGGATGAAGTACGCCGAAGCGGGCAGTGAGGATGGCTTCGAGGGCGCCGGCGATGATTTCCTGTTGGCCCTGCTGGTAGCCATCGGCCCAACCTTCTTTCGTGCCTTCGAGCCGGCCGAGCGCTATCCCGAGGGAGAGCGTGGGGTTCACGATATGGGTGGCGATGGCTTCGCTGATCTCGTGGTCCATCGCCCTTATCGATTCCATGTTGTTCGGATCTTACCCCAGGGGGTGAAGCGAGTCTATTGGCCCGCGCTTCGCGGCGGGATATGACAATTGCCGCTAGCTGGCAGGTTTGGATTTGACATGTGGCTTCTCTTTCGTGGATCTTTGGAGTAGCACCGTCGCGAGGTCTTCCGATGGATATTCTCGTTTCTCTGACTCCGGAACTGGAACAGTTGGTGAGTGACAAGGTAAAGAGTGGCCAGTTCCCGCCGGCTAGCGACGTGATCGGGGAAGGATTGCGTTTGCTGCAGGAACGGGATGAGCAAGCGGGTACCCTGCGCCGCGAGGTTCGCGCGGGATTCGAGGCGGCGGAGCGTGGCGAGTTTTCGGAATACGGGATTAGCGATCTGTTCGAGCTTGCGGAGAGGGTGAAGGCGCGAGGGCGGGAACGTTTGCGGGAACAGGAGCGGCAGCGTAGCATTCGATGAAGCCGATCCGCCTTTCGGACCTGGCGGAGTGAGACCTCGACGTGGTCTAGCTTTCGATTGTTGAGCGTGCCGGAAGCGTGCAGCCAGCGGACGGTACGGTGCAGGCGATCCTGGCGGCGCTTGCTGTACTGGCACGCAATCCGCGCGCTTGTTCGCGCCGCGGCGCGATCGACTCTGGGGTCCGAGGATTTCCCGTAGGCCGATACATCGTGAACTCCGAGGAATACGAGCGGCACCTCGTGATGGCAACGGTGCTTCCTAGCATGCGGGATCAACGGGCAGCATTTTTTCCTGATTCGCAACAGGATGGGTAGCGGCGCCCATGGAATCGCGCTGCTGTTTCCCCGAGCGCAGTTCATCGATTGACAACTTGCCCAAGGAACTGGCCTACTCACTCAGGAGCAGTGACGGCGGCCTTTCGCCCGAAGTTGGCTAGCGCCTCTGGCGATTGTTCCGCAGATGCGGCCTGGTTCGTTCCGATGTGCGATGGCATTACCGAAGTTCGATGATGCGATCTCCGGCCGCCAAGGCGGACTCCATCTTCGGCAACGCCCTCTCGAACGCCAGCAACGCCTTGGTGCGGCAATTTCCGAGGCGGACCCAGATAAGTCGAGCCGCGCAGTTATCGCAAGAGACCTGAAAGGAGAGGCGTTCGATGCTACTATTCACGAAATCGACCAGATCGTACCGTATTCGGCTGGTGGTGACAATTCGGCAAAGAATTTTCGGGTCGTCCGAAAGATTGACAACCGACGAAAGGGAGGCCGAATGCCAACTCTCAAGGAGTTGCTGTAGTATAAAAGAACGGCGATATTTGCCTGCTGATTGCTGTCTTGCCAACT
>LNFE01000175.1 GCA_001464575.1 Acidobacteria bacterium Ga0077553
GTTTCGGCGTATGGAACAGATTCGGGTGAGCAAAAACGCCTACCTGGTTCAGCTTCTCGGTGTCGATACGCGCATCTTTGGCATGCATGTGGAAGAGCTTCGGCGCGAACTCCCGCATCGCCTGCAAATAGTCCATATGCTGCAGGATGAAATGCGACGGGTCGAAGTTCAGCCCGAAGTTGTCGCTCGGGATATCGTTGAACGCGCGCCGCCAAATGGCCGGCGAAGTCATCAGATTCTTGCCGCCAGGCCACTCATCTTTCGTGAACGACATGGGGCAGTTCTCAATACCGACTTTCACGCCCTGGTCCTCGGCGTACTTGATCAACGGCTTCCACGTTTTTAGAAAGCGCGGCCAGTTCTCGTCCACCGACTTCGTATGATCGCGGCCAACGAACGTGTTCATCACCCCGATGCCCAACATCCGGGACGCCTTAATAACGGCCTTGATGTGGTTCGTATAGAGCTTCGACTCCTCGGCGTCTGCCGTCAGCGGATTCGGATAGTAACCCAGGCCGCTGATCGAAACCCCGAACTGCGCGCTCAGATCGTGAATCCGCTTGGCGTCATCGGCCGTAAATCCGGCGACATCGATATGGGTTACCCCGGCGTAGCGGCGTTCCGCCTTGCCCTGGGGCCAGCACATCACTTCAACAGCGGAGAAGCCGTTTTGAGCGGCAAAACTCAGTACCTCCGCGAGGGAGAGATCCGGCAGAATCGCCGTGACAAATCCAAGAGTAAGCATGTTGAATAGTTTGTCATGAAAGGAATTGGACCTCCTCTTCAATCACCAAGCCGAAGCGCTCCCGCACTTGCCGTTTCAACTCGTCGAGCAGCGCCACCAGATCGGCCGCCGATCCGCCGCCTGCGTTATAGACAAGGTTGGCGTGATAGTCTGCCACGCGGATGGCCCCCACCGCCATACCCTTTGCTCCTACTTGTTCGAGGAACCACCCGGCCGGAATCTTGCCTTCCCGGATGACGTTGGCGGGCACTTGCGCCGCCACTTCCGGTGCCAACTCCCGCAGCAGTAGGTTCTTAAAAATCGATCCGGCGCACTGCATCGTCGGCGGAAACTTGGCGTCCCGCGTGGCCCGGATCTCTGCCGACCGCGCCTGCAGCGCGGCCTGGTCCCCCGGTTCCAGCTCGAGCCCAGCCGAAAGAATCTGCCAATCCTTGTTGCGCTTGAAGATGCTCTCCCGGTACCGGAACTCACACTCCGCCCGGCTGAACTGGTGTACATCATTGCACCTGACGAAACGAACCCATTCGATCCGCTCGGCAATGGACTGCCCGTAGGCTCCCGCGTTGCCATAGATCGCCGCACCCACCCAGCCCGGAATCCCGGCCATGGACTCGAGGCCCGCCAGCCCGTTCGCGTTCGCGAAATCAACCAGCGCGTTCAAGTCCGCGCCAGCGTCGACGCGCACCCGCGTCCCGTCCACGGCCAGCTCCGCCGCCGCGTACTGCAGTACGAGTCCCGGATAGCCGGCATCGCTCACAATCAGATTCGTCCCGCCGCCGATGGTCGTCCACGTCAGCCCGGATCCGGTCAGAATATCGAGCGCCGCGCGGTAGGCCGCCTCGTCCTTGGTCACTAGCAGCGCCTGGCAGGGCCCGCCGAGCCGGAACCGGGTGTAGTCCCGTAAGAGTGCGCCCGGTCGCACCGTCAAGCCCGGGATGGTCTGGAGCCGTTCCAGCGCCGCGAGGGCTGAAGTCATTTTTTCGATTATGGCTAACCGCGATGCCGCGTGTCAGTCTAATCGGGAAAATGCACGAGATCGATCTCACGGTGGTTAGCCGGGTGCAAGCAGGCGAGAAGGACGCGTTCGGGCTCCTTGTCGAACGGCATAGCCAAAGTGTGTTCCGCGCCGCCTATCGCATCACCGGCAACGAAACCGACGCGGACGAAATTGTGCAGGAGACCTTTTTGCGAGCCTACCGGGAGATCCATCGCTATGAGTCGCGGGCCAGCTTTTCCACCTGGATTCATACGATTGCGCGGAATCTCGCGCTGGACTCGTTGCGGAAAAACAAACCCGGCGCGCCGGACCTGGAACTGGTCTCGACCGCCCCAACCCCGGAGCGTTTGGTCTCTTCAAAACTGCTGGGCGAAAGGATTGCCGAGGCGATGAACCAGTTGAGTCCTCATGAACGGGCGGCCTTCTCGATGCGGCATTACGACGGGGTGCCGCTGGTCGAAATCGGCGAATCTCTCGGTCTGAGCGAAAACGCAACCAAACAAAGCATCTTTCGGGCGGTCCGCAAATTGCGGCGGGCCCTGCTCCCCTGGGTGACGCTGACATGAATCATCTTTCTGAGGAACAATTAATCCTTCACTACTACGGGGAGGTAGGCCTGGACGATGCGGAGGCCCATCTCGACGACTGCCCCGAATGCCGGGCTGCCTACCAGGGTTTACAGCGGGTGTTGAATTCGCTCGACGCCGCCCCGGTGCCGGACCGTGGTCCGGAGTACGGCAAGCAAGTTTGGCAGACGGTCCGGCAGAAGGCCGAGCCCCGGCGCGGTTGGCCCCGTTCGGCGTTTCTACTAGCCGTCGCGGCAGCGGTGCTGGTTGGGGCATTCCTGGCCGGTTCGGCTTTTGAACGAGCCCGAACCCCCGCGCCCCCCGCGGTGGCCGCCGTTGACGACCCCACGCCACGCCTGCTGCGTGTTGCTCTCGACGGTCATTTGGCCAGCAGCCTGATGGTGCTCTCGGAAATTCAAAACGCTCCGGCGGGATCAATGGATATCTCCTGGCAGCAGCAGCATGCCGAACAACTGCTCGGGGACAACCGGATCTATAAACAGACGGCGGAGAACGCGCAGGAGGCCCGCGTGGGCCAGCTGCTCGCCGGGCTCGAAGAGATCCTGCTCGAAATCGCCCACAGCCCCGCGAAGCTGGACCCCAAACAACTCAATAGTCTGCGGGCCCGCATCGCCCAAAAGGGCATCGTCTTTGAAATTCGTATTCTGGCGGCGGAGCCGGCCATGGAAAAAGGAATCTTATGATCTCAGTTACTTTCTTTGAACTCACGCGTAGAACCGTTCGTATCTGCCTAACAGGAATGACCCTGGCCCTGATCAGCTTCGGACAACCGGCGCAGCCGCCGCAGCCGCCGGCTCCTGCTCCGCCACCTCCTCCTCCGGCCAAGGTGGCCTGGGCGGGCCGCGACTCCTATGAACGTGCCGCCCGCGAACTCGACCGAAAACAATATGAACGGGCCGCCGAGATGTTCGGCCAAGTTGCCGAACGCAAGGCCGCCCGCGCGGACGGCGCCCTGTATTGGAAGGCCTATGCCCTCTCCCGCCTCGGCCGCTCGACGGAGGCGTTGGCGTCGCTGGCCGACCTCGAAAAGACCTATCCCAAGAGCGGCTGGTTGAATGACGCCCGCGCGCTTGCCGTCGAGACCAAGCAGGCCGCCGGCCAGCCGCCGCGTCCGGAATCGGAAGAGGACGAGGAGCTGAAGCTGATCGCCATTAACGGGCTGATGCATAGCGACCCCGAAAGCGCCGTACCGATGCTCGAAAAGGTCCTGAATTCGCCGAAGAATGGGCCTAGGCTCAAGAAGCGCGCCCTGTTCGTCCTGGCGCAGGGCCGCAGTCCGCGCTCCCGCGAAATCGTCACCAGCTACGCCAAAGGCGGCAGTAACCCGGACCTGCAGGCCACCGCCGTCGAGTACCTCGGCGTGCTGAACACGCCGGAGTCCCGGCAGGCCCTCGCGGACCTATATTCGACCTCGACCGACCTCACGGTGAAGCGCGCTGTCCTGCGCGGGTTCATGATCGGCCGGGACAAGGAACGCCTTCTGATGGCGGCGAAATCCGAAAGTAACCCGGATCTCCGCCGCGAAGCGCTCCACATGCTCGGCGCCAGCGGCGGCCATGCGGAACTCGCCCAGTTGTACCCCGGGGAAACGGACAAGAACGCCAAGCGGGCCATCCTCGACGGACTTGCCGCCAGCCGCAAGGCGGATCTACTAGTCGAAATCGCTCGCAAAGAGACCGACCGCGAATTGAAACGCGCAGCCGTTGAGCGTCTGACCGGAATGAATAGCAAAGAAGCGACCGCTTACTTAGTTGAGTTGCTTGGGAAAGATGAATGACACCGATTATTGAAATGACCAGCGTCAGCAAGCGCTTCGTGACCGATGAGGTCGAAACCCACGCCCTGCAAGGGATCGAGATGCAGATCGAGCGCGGCGAATACGTCGCCATCTCCGGTCCCTCCGGCTGCGGAAAGTCGACGCTGCTGGCGATTCTTGGTCTGCTCGATTCCCCGAGTGGCGGCAGCTATACCCTGAATGGTCACGCCGTTAGCGGGCTGAAGGCCGGAGAGAGAGCGCGGATCCGCAACCGCGAGATCGGCTTCATCTTTCAGGCCTTCAATCTGATTGGCGATTTGACGGTGTACGAAAACGTGGAGCTGCCGCTCACCTACCGCAATATGCCGGCCTCCGAACGCAAGAAGGCCGTGCGCGATGCCTTGGAGCGGGTGAGCATGAGCCACCGCGAACGCCACTACCCTTCGCAACTCTCGGGCGGTCAGCAACAGCGCGTCGCCGTGGCCCGGGCCTTGGCGGGAAACCCGTCCATTTTGCTGGCCGACGAGCCTACCGGCAATCTCGACTCGCAGAACGGCGAACAGGTGATGACCCTCCTCGAAGAGTTGCACCGGGGCGGCGCTACCATCTGCATGGTGACGCATGACCCTCGCTTCGCCGGGCTCGCCGGGCGCAGTATTCATCTCTTTGACGGTCGGATTGTCGAGGAGTCCCGCCGCCCGGCCATCGCCACAGCGTAACCTGGAAGCATGGCATCAGCGTTCCGCGGCTTCCCGGCAGCCGGATTCGAGTTCCTGCGCGAGCTGAAAGATAACAATCAGCGCGACTGGTTCCAGCCGCGGAAAGAGCTCTATGAAACCGCGGTAAAGGCGCCGATGACCGATCTGGTTGAGGCGCTGAACGCCGAGTTCGCTCGCTTCGCCCCGGAGTACATCACCGAGCCGAAGCGGGCCATGCACCGGATCTACCGGGACGTCCGGTTCAGCAAAAACAAGAACCCATACAAGACCAACGCCTCGGCCAGCTTTCATGTTTCGGCCGAGGACAAGGAGTCGATGGCGGGGTACTACGTTTCGGCGTCACCGTTTCAGATCGAGCTGGCTGGCGGCGTGTATATGCCGCAGCCCGATCAAACGCTGGCTATCCGGAACCGGATCGCTTCGGAACTCGAAGAATGGACGGCGCTGGTGGAGAACAAAAGCCGAAAGAAGGTTTTGGGCGAGCTGCAGGGCGACTCGATCACCCGGCCCCCGAAAGGCTTCCCCAAGGACCATCCCGCCGATTTTTGGATTCGGAAGAAACAGTGGCTCTACTGGGATACGTCGTTTGACCCGGCTTTGGCGCTCAGCCCCAAATTCGTCAAGGAAATCACCCGCCGTTTCGAGGCGATGTACCCCGTGATTCAGTTTCTGAACGGTGCGCTGGCCCGGAAGAAGGCGAACCGTTCGGACTTCTTCTAGGGCCCTCTGATCCACCTAGTTGCCATTCAATTGCAGTTCGTTGACGCAAAAAGGGAAACGTCCTTATCCTGATAGGGATTACAATAGAGGGTTGATCCTTCCGGTGCATTTGAGGCGCCCGTCCCCCACTCGATGGCAGAAGAACCAAAACCCGTGAAGGCTCCGGCCGTGATGGCCACTGCTCCCTGGGAAGGTCCTGTACCGGATCTGCTTCGGGAACATTTTGGGGCGGCTGTGCTCGAAACGAGCTCCTATCTGGAGCAGCCGTTTGCGGTGCTGACGCTTCCGGCCATGGTGCCGGCGCTTGAGATGCTGCAAGCCGAAGCCGGCTTCGACTACCTCGTCGACATTACCGCGGTCGACTACCCAAAGCGGACGCCCCGGTTCGAACTCGTCTATATCCTCTACAGCCACGGCCGCAATGAGCGGATCCGGCTGAAGGCGGCGGTCGGGCTGGGCGAAAAGCCGCTCTCCGCCGTGCCGGTTTTCCTTGGCGCGAACTGGCTCGAACGCGAAGTCTACGACATGTTCGGGATTGAGTTCTCCGGCCACCCGGACCCCCGGCGGATTCTGATGCCGGAAGAGTGGACCGGCTTTCCGCTGCGGAAGGACTACGGGATCGTCGAGATGGACAACCGCTGGGTGCAGGCCAACCTGGGCATTGAGAGCGGGCAATGACGGCGCTCGATAACACTCTCGATAACAACGAGATGGTCCTGAATATGGGACCGCAGCACCCTTCTACGCATGGGGTTCTACGGATCGTCCTGAAGCTTGATGGCGAGCGGGTGAAGAGCACCGACTGCATCATCGGGTACCTGCACCGCGGGGTCGAGAAGATCGCCGAGAACCGCACCTACGTGCAGTTTGCGCCGTACGTTGACCGGATGGACTACCTGGCCGCCGTCTCGAACGGGCTGGGCTACTGCCTGGCGGTGGAGAAGCTGATGAACGCGGTGGCGACGCCGCGGGCGCAGGCGGTCCGCGTGATTCTGACGGAGCTCAACCGCATCGCTTCGCACCTGTTGTGGCTGGGTACCCATGCGCTGGACCTGGGCGCCATCACGCCATTGTTCTACACGCTTCGCGAGCGGGAAGCCGTGCTGAAGATTTTCGAGAACTACTGCGGCGCCCGGCTAACGACGCACGCGTTCCGCATCGGTGGGCTGCAGTACGAGTTGTACGAGGGCTTTGAAAAGGAAGTCGAGGCGTTCTGCGGCCAGTTTCTGCCGAAGGTGGACGAGTACGAAGAGCTGCTGAGCGGCAATCGCATCTGGCGGGAAAGGCTTCGCGGCGTTGGCATTATTGACGCGGAAACGTGCAAGCGGTACGGCGTCACCGGGCCGGTACTCCGGGCCGCTGGGCTTGCGTGGGACCTGCGGAAGTCGCAGCCATACTCCGGCTATGAACAGTACGAGTTCGATGTGCCGACTCGCTCGAGCGGCGACACGCTGGACCGGTATTTTGTGCGGCTTGACGAGATGCGCCAGTCGGTGCGGATTATTCAGCAAGCGGTGGCGAACATCCCGGCGGGGCCGATTATGGCAAAAATCGCCAAGGTGGTGAAGCCGCCCGTGGGCGAAGCTTACGTTTCCATCGAAGCGCCGAAGGGGGAACTCGGCTACTACATCGTGAGTGACGGGACGACCCATCCCTACCGTCTGCGTGTGCGCCCTCCGTCGTTCGTCAATCTGCAGGCGCTCGGCCATATGTCGAAAGGGGCGCTGGTGGCGGATGTGGTGGCGATCATCGGGACGATCGATATCGTCCTGGGGGAGGTTGACCGGTGAAGAAATTCTTACGCAGCTTTCTGTTGCTCGATCTGCTCGAAGGGCTGTGGGTCACCTTCCGGCACCAGACCCCGAGCCAGATTGAGACCGAGCAGTATCCCAGCGACCGCCCGGCCGTCAGCGAGCGCTACCGGGGAGCGCCGCGGCTGAACGTGCATCCGGAAACGCAGGAAACGCTCTGTATCTCGTGCAATCTGTGCGCGGTGGCGTGCCCGGAAAACCTAATTGTGGTCGGCAGCGTGCGCAACCCGGAGACGAAGCGAAAGGATCTGGTGACCTTCACCTACGACCTTTCCCGCTGCATGTTTTGCGGCCTGTGCGAAGACGCCTGCCCCGTGGATGCGCTCGAGCTGACGCAGGACTTTGAGATTGCCAGTTATACTCGCGAAGGTCTGATCTGGGACCGCCAGGCCCTTGAAGAAGGGCCCCGGCCCACCCAATACCGGCAATGAATCTGGAAGCTCTTTTCTTTTACGCGTTCACGACGCTGGCCCTTGGTGGCGCGACCCTGGCCATCACCCGCCGCAGTGCCGTGCATGCGGCCATCTCGCTGATGGTTTCGCTGCTCGGCGTGGCGGGGCTGTACCTGCTGCTGAACGCGGAGTTCCTGTTTGTCGCACAGATCATCCTTTACATTGGGGGCATCCTGCTCCTGTTCCTGTTTGTGATCATGCTAGTGAACCTGGATGCCGGGCGCGGGTTGCGGCAGTTTCATCAGCGGTGGCCATTGGGCGCCGCGGTGACGGTGATCGCCGGGGTAGCGTTCGCGATTCTCTGGAGCCGGGCGGTGTTGCCGCCTGCGCAGACCATGCCGGATGTGGGCAATGTGGAGCTAGTGGCCGATACGCTGCTGCAGGATTACCTGGTGCCGTTTGAAGTCGTCTCGTTGTTGTTGCTGGTAGCCGTGGTCGGCAGCGTGCTTCTGGCGAGGAAGCGCGCGTGATTACGACGATGCACTATGTCGCCGTCAGCCTGGCGATGCTGCTGATTGGTACCGCGGGGCTGCTCACTCGCCGGAACATCGTGATTATCCTCATGTCGATTGAGCTGATTTTGAACGCGGTGAACATCAACCTGGTGGCGTTTTCGCGGCACCATGGGAACGCCGCCGGCCAGGTGTTTGCAATCTTCGTGATCGCCGTGGCCGTAGCCGAAGCCGCCGTGGGATTGGGCATTCTGCTCGCGTTGTTCCGCAACCGGGAAACGGTGCAGGTCGATGAAGTCGACCTGTTGAAGTGGTAGGGCCAGTCAGATGAACTTTCTCGATACCCTCTGGCTGATTCCTGTGTTCCCGCTGCTGGGCGCGGCTCTGATGATGATGCTTGGGCGCCATCAGTACCTCGACCCGCAGATCGAGAACGGCTCCGTCGGGCACCACCACCATCACGACCGTGGCCACGATCAGGACCTGCGTTCTAAGCAGGGTTCGCGGTGGTTGATCGGTCCGCTTTGCTCCGGATTCGTCTTGCTCTCGTTCCTGTGGAGCCTGGGCGCCGTGTTTGCGGGGCGCACGGAGCAGGTGCTGTTCACGTGGGTGGCCGGGATGCCGTTCCCAGCCTTTGATGGGCGCATGGTGACGCTGACGGCCGATTGGGGCTACCTGCTCGATCCGCTTAGCGCGGTGATGATTCTGATGGTCACCGGCATCGGCTTCCTAATCCACGTCTACTCGATCGCCTACATGGCGCATGACGGCGGCCTCTATCGCTACTTCGGGTGCTTGAACCTGTTTGTGTTCTTCATGCTCGTGCTGGTGATGGCGAACAACTACCTGCTGCTTTTTGTCGGCTGGGAGGGCGTTGGTCTGGCGAGTTACCTCTTGATCGGCTTCTACTTCAAGCGCAAGCCGGCCAGCGATGCGGCGATCAAGGCGTTCCTGATGAATCGCATCGGCGACGCCGGCTACCTGATGGCGCTCTTCTTTCTGCTGAGCATTTTTGGCACGCTGCGGTTCACCGAGATGCAAGCCGCGGCGCATCCGTTGCTGCCATGGGCGACGTTGCTGCTGCTGGCGGCGGCGGTGGGCAAGTCGGCGCAGATTCCGCTGTTCACCTGGCTGCCGGACGCGATGGAAGGGCCGACGCCGGTTTCGGCGTTGATGCATGCGGCGACGATGGTGACCGCGGGTGTCTACCTCATCGTCCGGGCGGAGCCGTTCTTCCGCCTGACGCCCGAGGTGGGTTCGTTGACGGCCGCCATTGGCGCCGCCACGGCCGTGATTGCGGCTTCGATTGCGCTGGTGCAGCACGACATCAAGAAGGTGCTCGCGTATTCCACGATCAGCCAACTGGGGCTGATGTTCATGGCGTTGGGCGTGGGGGCATACTGGGCGGCTTTGTTCCATGTGGTGACGCATGCGTTCTTCAAGGCGCAGCTGTTTCTGGGCGCGGGTTCGGTGATCCATGCCCTGGACGGGGAGCAGGATCTGCGATTCATGGGCGGCTTGCGGCACCGGATGCCGCAGACCTTCCGGACGATGTTCATCGGAACGTTGGCTCTGGCAGGCTGGCCGGGGCTGGCCGGTTTCTTCTCGAAAGATTCGATTCTGACTAGTGCCTGGGCCGCGTCGCCGGTGTTGTTCGGAGCCGGGCTGTTTACGGCGCTGTTGACGGCCTTCTACATGGGCCGGTTGCTGTTCCTGACGTTCTTTGGCGCGTACCGCGGCGACCAGCATATTCACGAGTCGCCGAAGCGGATGACCGTGCCGCTGTGGGTGTTGAGCATTGGCTCGATTGGCGCGGGTTGGTTCGCGACCCCGTTCGCGGGTTGGCTCGGCGCCACGCCGGAGCCGCATTCGTGGGCCGTGATGGTGGCTTCGGCGGTGGTGGCGGTGGCCGGTCTTGGGATCGCGTATCACTTCTATCTGAATCGGCCGGGGACCGCGGACCGTTGGGAAGAGGGCGTGGCGCCGGTGGCCCGGCTGCTCCGGGCCCGCTGGTACTTCGATGATTTTTATGAGATGGTGTTTGTCCGCGGATTGGCGCGGCAGGGCGGCGAATGGCTTTCGCTGCTGGACCGGCGCGTGGTGGACGGCGGCGTCAACGGCGCTGGCTGGCTGGCCCGGAAGGTGGGCGACCTCAGCAAGTGGAGCGATACCTGGATTGTGGACGGCGCCGTGAATCTGACGGCCTTCTCCGTGAAGCTCTCTTCGTTCCCGGTGCGCTATCTGCAGACTGGATTGGCCCAGAGCTATGCCCTCTTGATCGTGTTGAGCTTGGCCGCAATGGCCGGTTGGTATCTGTTGAGGAGCGCCTGATCCATGCCTTGGCTCACTGCGCTGCTGGCGCTTCCTCTGGTTGGATTAATCGTTCTGCTGGCGATTCCGGGCACGGCGCGCAATGCCGTCCGGATGTGGGCCAATGCGGTGCTGCTGGGTGGTCTGGCACTGGCGCTGCCGTTGTGGCAGGCGTTTGACCGGGCGGCGAGCGGCTATCAGTTCGTCGACCGGATGCCGTGGATTCCAACGCTGGGCGCGCAGTTCCTGCTGGGGATCGATGGGATCAGCCTGCTGCTGGTGCTGTTGACCTCGCTACTGGGGCCGATTGCGGCGCTGGCTTCGTGGAATGCGATCGAAGAACGAACGAAAGAGTTCTATGCCATGCTGCTGCTGTTGCAGTTCGGCATGTTGGGTCTGTTCCTGTCGCTGGATCTGCTGCTGTTTTTCGTGTTTTTCGAAGTGGTGCTGGTGCCGATGTACTTTCTGATCGGCATTTGGGGCGGGGAACGGCGGCTTTATGCGGCGATCAAGTTCTTCCTCTACACGCTGGCGGGTAGCGTGGTGCTGCTGCTCGGGATCATCGCGCTTTATTGGCAGGGCGGCCTGCAGTTGGCGCAACCGACGTTTGAGATTGCCGAGTTGCTGAAGTTGCAACTGCCGCTCGACGCGCAGCGCTGGCTGTTCTGGGCCTTCTTCGTGGGCTTCGCCATTAAAGTGCCGATGGTGCCGTTCCATACCTGGTTGCCGGACGCGCATACGGAAGCGCCGACGGCGGGATCCGTGTTGCTGGCCGGAGTTCTGCTGAAGATGGGAACGTATGGGTTCGTCCGCATCTCGCTCCCCCTGTTCCCGGAGGCCGCGCGCGAGGCTGCGCCAATCCTGGCCGTGCTCTCCATCGTGGCCATCTTGTACGGTGCGTTGATCAGTTTGATGCAGCAGGATTGGAAGCGGCTGGTGGCCTATTCGTCGGTCAGCCATATGGGTTTCTGTACGTTGGGCCTGGCCGCGCTCAATAGCAACGGCATCGCCGGCAGCGTGCTGCAGCAGATCAACCACGGCATTTCGACCAGCCTGCTGTTCCTGCTGGTCGGGTATATCTATGAGCGGCGGCACACGCGGCAGATCGCTGACTTCGGCGGCTTGGCGATCGGCATGCCGCGATTTGCGTTCGTGTTCGCGGTGGCCGTTTTCAGTTCGGCCGGGTTGCCGCTGCTGAACGGGTTCATTGGCGAGTTTACGATTTTGCAGGGCGCATTTATCGTCAACCGGGCGTGGGCGGCCTTCGCGGTTTTCGGCATTGTGCTGGGCGCGGCGTATCTGCTGTGGCTCTATCAACGGACGATGTTGGGTGATGTACGAAACGAAGCCAATCGTGGGTTGCCGGATCTGTCGTTGCGGGAGTGGGCTACGGTGCTGCCGTTGCTGCTGCTTGCGCTGGCGATTGGCGTGTATCCGAAGCCGTGGTTTGCGGTGCTGGAGCGGCCGGTGCTCGACATCGCCGGGAGGCTCGCGCGATGAGCCACTTTTATACTGACGTCGACCACTTTGCGCTGCTGCCGGCGATTTTATTGGCCTTTTTCGGCTGTGCGGTTTTTCTGTTCGATTTCCTGCTCGGGGAGCGGTCCCGGCGCTGGCAGTTGGCGCTGGTGCTGCCGGGGCTGGCGATGACGGGTTGGCATCTGTGGAAGCAGGGACAGATCGCTCCGTTTACGGCGTTCCACGGGGCGATCACCATCGATGCCTTTGGCCTGTTTTTCAACTGGCTGTTTCTGTTGACCGCCGCCCTGGTGGCCTTGATCAGTTACCGGTACCTGGAGATCGAAGAGGAGCATCAGGGCGAGTACTACGGCTTAGTTCTCATGGCGCAGGCCGGAGCCTACTTCCTGGCCGTGGGCACGGAGCTCATCACGATTTTCGTGGGCCTGGAGACGATGTCGCTCAGCTTCTATGTGCTCGTCGGCTTTTTGCGGCGGAGCCGGCGGTCGAACGAAGCGGCGCTGAAGTACCTGATTTTGGGGGCGTTTTCGAGCGGGATTCTGGCCTACGGCTTTTCGATTCTGTATGGCATTGCCGGCTCGACGTACTTGAGCGATATTGCCATGGCCGTGGCGGCGCGCCCGGCGTTTGATCCGCTCACCGTGCTGGCGATCCTGACCGTGAGTGCGGGCATCCTGTTCAAGATTTCGGCTGCGCCGTTCCACATGTGGGCGCCGGATGCGTACGAAGGCGCTCCCACCGCGGTGACGGCTTATCTCGCGGTTGGATCGAAGATCGCCAGTCTGGCGCTACTGCTGCGGCTGTTCCTGGGTCCGCTGGGTACGGCGCGGGAGGCATGGGAGCCGCTGCTGATTTTGGCGGCGATTGCGAGCCTGACGGTGGGCAACCTGGCGGCGGTGACGCAGACCAACGCCAAGCGGCTTTTGGCGTACAGCTCGATTGCGCACGCCGGCTACCTGCTGCTCGGGTTGGTGGCGGGGAACGCGACCGGCTTACAGGGAATTGCCATTTACACCGGCGCTTATGTGTTCATGACGATTGGCGCGTTTCTGGTGCTGATGGCCGTGCATGGCGAGGAGATTGAAGACCTGAACGGCTTCGCGCGGCGGCATCCAGGGTATGCCGTGCCGATGGTGGTGTTTCTGCTCTCGCTGGCCGGGTTGCCGCCGACGGCGGGTTTCCTTGGCAAATACTACATTTTCCTAGCGCTGATTGAGAGCGGCCGCTATGTGCTGGCGCTGGTCGGGGCGGCGTATGTGGCGGTGGCGCTGTTCTATTACTTCCGGCTGGTGCGGTCGATGTTCCTGCTGCCGGCGATTGAGGTGGAGCGGCCGCAGGCTTCGAGCCTGGGTCTGCGGGTGGCGTTGGGCGCCACGGGCCTCGTGACATTGGGTGCCGGCATCTATCCGGAGCCGTTCTTGCAACTGGCCATGAGGTCGTTACTCAAATGATCGAATTCTGGCTGATTCCCGTGGTGATGATGCTGTTGATTGTCGGGTTGTTCCCGCCGATTGCCGGCTACATCGTGCTGGTGGAGCGAAAGGTGTTGGCGGATATGCAGGTGCGGCTGGGGCCGATGCGGGTGGGGCCGCATGGCCTGTTGCAGCCCTTGGCGGACGCGTTGAAGCTGCTGCTGAAGGAGGACATTATTCCGCGGGATGCGGATAAGGGAATCTTCTATGTCGCGCCGATTCTGTCGATGTTCACGGCGTTTGTGGCGTTTGGTGTGGTGCCGTTCTCGGAGCAGTTCCGCATTGCCGATGTGAACGTGGGCTTGCTCGTGATCAGCGCGCTGGGCAGCGTCGGCATTCTCGGGATCGTACTCGGCGGTTGGTCTTCGAACAGCCACTATCCGCTGCTTGGCGCGTTGCGCAGTTCGGCGCAGTTAGTGAGTTATGAGCTGGCGATGGGGTTGGGCCTGGTTTGCGGCGTGATGTCGGCGGGGACGCTGAGCATGGTGCAGATCGTGCGGAATCAGCAGACGCAGGGCGTCTGGTACGTGTTTGATCATTGGGGCGCGATGATACCGGCGTTCCTGATCTTTTTCATCGCCGCGGTGGCGGAAACGAACCGGTCGCCGTTTGACTTGCCGGAGGCGGAATCGGAGTTAGTGGCCGGGTTTCACACCGAGTACAGCGGCTTCCGCTGGGCGCTCTATATGCTGGCCGAGTATGGCAACATTTTCGTGGTTTCGGCGGTGTCGGTGACGCTGTTTTGGGGGGGCTGGCTGCGGCCGTTTCCGAGCGTTGGCTGGCTGGAGATTCCGTTGAACTATGGCGTGCCGTTCCTGCTGTTCGCCGGGCCGGGGATTGCGTCGGTGGTGCTGTTGGCGCCGAAGCTGAAGTATGCTCCACACCGGTACGGGATGTTGGCGGTCGGCGGGGCGTTGACGCTGGTGGGTGCGATTCTCATGATTCCGGCGGTGAACGCCGTGGCCGCCGCGCCGTTCTGGTTTTTGTTAAAAGTCGCCTTCTTTCTGTATGTGATGATCTGGTTCCGGGGCACGTTCCCACGCTACCGGTATGACCAGTTGATGGACATCGGTTGGAAGGTTCTGATCCCGCTGGGGCTGGGGACGATTGCCCTAAATGCGATCGTCGGAATGATCTAAAAAAGTTTCGTTTCTGCGGAACGTTTTTGGGTTCGTTTCGTATAACCTTTCAACGGCAACGTCTCCGCTAAAGTACCTTTCCCCAACGACAACCCCTTTAGCGGAGACGCCCGATTAATTGAGTCAAAAAACTGGTCTTGGCAATTCAGGAGCCTGGACTGTTCAAGATTCCCAGTTACGGACAGAATATCATTCTTCACGCGTTTGTCATCCTATTTGCGGCGAGTCTGCCGGAGATTTTGTCCGGCATTGGGAAATCGATCCCTGGACGAGTGGGCGCGTGTATCCAGAACGAAACCGGGCTGCACTGTACGCGCGGCGCGGAACGGTTTTCCATGCAGAGCGTCATCAAACTGCTGGTGGGCGTGGCGGTGCTCGACCGCGTCGACCGGGGCGAATGGCGGCTGACGGATGAGGTGATTGTCCGGCGGGAAGATCTGAGCGTGCACGTGCAACCATTGGCGCGGCTAGTGGGGGAGCGCGGCTTTGCGACGGATGTGGGCGACTTGGTGCGGCGGGCGGTGATCGCCAGTGATAGTGCGGCGACGGACGTCTTGCTGGCGCGGTTGGGCGGCCCGGCCCGCGTGCAGGCCCTGCTGCGTGCCAAGGGGTTCACGGGCATTCGGATTGACCGGGATGAGCGCCATCTGCAGTGCGAAACGCTGGGGCTGAAGTGGCGGCCGGAGTACGTGGACGCCGCCGTGTTTGACCGCGCGGTGGCGGGGGTTCCCAAGGCAAAACGGGCCGCCGCATATCGGCGGTATCAAAGCGACCCCCGGGATACGGCAACGCCGCAGGGAATGACGGAACTGCTTTGGGCCCTGGCGAAGGGCCGGTTGCTGTCGGCTAACTCGACCGAGTTTCTTTTGCAGGCCATGCGGGATACGACTACCTTCCCGGACCGGTTGAAGGCGGGCCTCGCGCCCGGTTGGAGCATCGGCCACAAGACCGGGACCAGCGCCACCTGGGAGGGAGTGACGGCAGCGACCAACGACGTTGGCATTCTGTTTGGACCGCAAGGCGAGCGGGTGGCGGTGACGGTGTTCGTTGGCGATTCGCCGGCACCAGCGGCGGACCGGGCGGCCGTGATGGCCCGGATCGCGGCCGCCGCAATTCGATAGACTCAGGCGACGCCTATGTCCTCGCCCACCCCCCCGGCATTGGGGGACCGCCTTCTTTCGCTTGACGCTTTTCGCGGCTTCACGATGCTGCTGCTCATTTCCCACGGGTTCGGGATCTTCGCGGCGTTCAAGGATCGATACGCTTTCGCCCATCAGTTTGAACATGCGGCCTGGGCGGGATGCACGGTATGGGATCTGATCCAACCGGCGTTTACGTTCATTGTCGGGGTGGCGATGCCGATTGCTCTCGGGCGGCGGACGGCGGCCTGGCGGCATGTGGTCTGGCGGGCTTTGCTGTTGGTGGTTCTTTCGAATGTCCTGTCGAACTGGGGGACGACGGGGGCCCTGCGGCTGCAATTGATCAACGTGCTTTGCCAGATCGCGTTCTCCTACGTACTTTGCTATTTCGTGTTGCGACTACCGTTCCGTGGGCAGGTTGCGGCGGCCCTGGCTATTCTCGCTGCTCATCACGCCCTTTTCTTTGCCTTTCCTGGTCCGGCGGGTCCGTTTGATCCGCAGGCGAACTTTGCGGCGCGGGTGGATCTGGCGGTGCTGGGCTATAACTACTCGGGCTTTTATACGACGCTCAATTTCCTGGGGAACGCCCTGACGGTGCTGTTTGGGTGCTGGACCGGGCTGTTGTTGCTCTCCGATCGGACGCCGGAGGCGCGGTTACGGATCCTGGTTGGCTGCGCCGCCGCGGCGTTGGCCGTCGGCTTGGCGATGGAGCCGGTGATCCCGATGGTGAAGCGGTTGTGGCTGGGTTCGTTTTTGTTCTTCAGCGCGGTGTGGGTGTTGTTGGGGTTTGCCGCGTTCTACTGGTTGATTGAGATGCGGGGGCGGCGTGGGTGGACGTTTCCGCTGGTGGTGGTGGGGGCGAATAGCATTTTCATCTATGCGTTTTCGCAGGTACTTCGCGGTTGGCTATCGCGCGGACTCGCCGCCTTCGACGGCCAGCAGTTTGCGTTTTGGGGAACGGCGGGCGCAGTTCCCCACAACATCGTGGTGATGCTGGTGATGTGGGGCCTGTGCTACTGGCTGTATCAGCGGAGGATCTTCTTCAAGATCTAACTGAGCGCGGCGCGCACCTTGTCGCTGAGCACTTTGCCGTCTAGCCGTTTGCCGGCGAGTTTGCCTTTGGCGGCGTTCATCACCTGGCCCATCTTGGCTTTGTCGGTGACGCCGGTTTCGGTGATCGCGGCGGCGATGGCGGCGTCGATTTCCGCTTCAGAAGGTGCGGCGGGCATGTAGCTTTCGACAATGGCCAGTTCGGCCTCTTCCTTGGCGGCGGACTCCTCGCGTCCGGCGTTGCGGAACATCTCGATCGACTCCTTTCTCTGCTTGACGAGGATGGAGAGGATCTGCAGTTCGGCGGCTTCGTCGAGGGGTTTGGCGTTGTCGGCCTGCCACTTGCTGAGCGCGGTCTTAATCATACGCACGGCGCCCAGGCGCACCTCCTCTTTCGCTTTCATCGCCGCGACCATGTCGCGCTGGATTTGATCAAGAAGAGCCATTGTATTTGCTATTCTAATAGTTCCCCCGATCTTTCTCATTCCTCACTCATGCACATCAAAAAACAACGCCTACTGACTCCGGGGCCTACGCCCCTCTACCCACCGGCGCTGCATGCGATGATGGCCAGCGATGTCCACCATCGGACCCAGGATTTCATTAAAATCCAGGCGTCCGCCATGCAGGGTCTGAAGAAGGCGATGGGCACGTCGAACGACACGCTCATCCTCACCGCGTCCGGTTCGGGCGCCATGGAGGCCTCGGTCTCGAACTTCTTCTCGAACGGGGACAAAGTCGTAGTCTGCTCGGCGGGCAAATTCGGCGAGCGTTGGGCGGAGATGGTGAAGGCGTTCGGCCTGGACGCCATCGTTCTGACCGAGGAGTACGGCAGTGTGGTGAGCCCGGAGCGGCTCGCGGAGACACTGAAAGCCAATCCGGACGTGAAGGGCGTTTTCATTCAGGCTTCCGAGACCTCGACCGGCGCGGCGCACGACGTCGAGGCGATGGCCAAGCTGATTCGCGAGACCGAGGCGATCTTCATCGTCGACGCGATCACGGGGCTGGGGACCATGCCGCTCGATATCGACGGCTGGGGCATTGATATCTGCATCGGCGGCTCGCAGAAGTCGTTCATGATTCCTCCAGGCCTTGCGTTCATCAGCGTGAGCCCGAAGGCCTGGGGCTTGAACGCCAAGTCCTGCATGCCGCGCTACTACTTTGATCTGAAGCGCGAAAAGAAGATGGCCGACAAGGGCGAGACCGCCTGGACGCCGAACACCTCGCATCTGATTGCGTTGAATGTTGCGCTCGAATACATCAACAACCTAGGCATGGACAAGCTGATTGAAAATGCCCAACTACTGGCCAAAGCCACCCGCCACGCGGCGGCCGCGCTAGGGTTGGAACTCTTTTCGCCCAATAACCCCGGTTCGTCGGTTACCGCCATTAAGGCGCCGGCGGGCATGGATTCCGGGGTGATCGTGAAGGGCTTCCGGAACCATTTCGGGGCGATTATCGCCAACGGCCAGGGCTCCATGCAGGGGAAGATTTTCCGCATGGCGCATCTGGGTTACTTTGACTTCGCCGATATGTTTGCCGTGATCGCCGGTCTCGAACTGTTGTTGCAGCAGAACGGGCACCCGGTGGAGTTCGGCGCTGGTGTCGCCGCTGTCCAGCGGCTGTACGCCGAAGTGGCCATGCCGCAGTTGGTAAAGGCCTAACCGACCAAAGGAAATCATCATGAAAATTCTGGTAGCGGAACCAATTGCCGCCGCCGGCGTGGAGTTGTTGCGCGCGCAGGCAGGTTGGGACATCGTCATTTCCGATCCGAAGGGCTACGCGGCGCACCTGGCCGATTGCGATGCATTGCTCGTTCGCAGCGCGGTAAAGGTGAACGCCGAGGTGCTCTCGAAGGCGCCGAAACTTCGCGTGGTGGGTCGCGCCGGGGTTGGCGTGGATAACGTCGATCTTGACGCCGCCACGGCCGCCGGCGTGCTGGTGATGAACACTCCGGGTGGCAATGCCATTTCGGTGGCGGAGCATGCCATTGGCCTGATGCTCTCGTTGGCCCGGCAGATCCCGGCCGCGAGCGCCTCCACCAAGAGCGGCAAATGGGAGAAGAAGAAGTTCCAGGGCAATGAGCTGCGCGGCAAGACGCTGGGCGTGCTGGGCTTGGGCGCGATTGGGCGGCATGTCGTCACCCGGGCGCAGGCGTTTGAGATGAAGTGCATCGCCTACGATCCGTTTGTGAACCCGCAGACGGCGGCCGATTTGGGTGTGGACCTGGTCTCGCTGGAAAAGCTGTACGCCGATTCGGACTACATCACCCTCCATATGGCGTTGACCCCGGAGACGCAGGGGCTGCTGAACGCGTCGGCCTTCGCCAAGATGAAGCCGTGCGTGCGGATTATCAACTGCGCACGGGGTGAGCTTCTAAACGGCGCGGATCTGGCCGAGGCGCTCGCCAGCGGCATCGTGGCTGGCGCGGGCCTGGACGTGTTCGAATCGGAGCCTCCGGCGGCCGAGGACCCGTTGTTGAAGGCCGAAGGGTTGTTGGCTACCCCGCACATCGGCGGGTCGACGGAGGAGGCGCAGGAGACCGTGGGCGTGCGCATCGTCGAACAGGTCATCGAGTATCTGATCAATGGCGTGGCGCTGAATGCGGTGAACATGCCGGCGCTCTCGCCGGAGATGTACAAAGCCGTTGGCCCGTATATTGAACTCGCCGAGCGCCTGGGTGGCTTCGCGGCGTATATCGCCAAGGGCAACCCGAAATCGGTCCGGCTTGTCTACTCGGGCCGGATTGCGGACTTCAACACCGTCCTGCTCCGTAACGCAGGCTTAGCGGGCGTGCTGAACCGATCGCTGTCCTATCGGGCCAATCTGGTCAACGCCATGCCGATCGCCAACCAGCGCGGCCTGAACGTGGCCGAGACCCATGAGAAGCAGCGCACGGGCCATATTGATTCGATCCGTCTCGAATTGGAGACGGAAGCCGGCCTGACGGTGGTGGAAGGTGCGGTGATTCTGAACTGTCCCCGCCTGATTATGGTGGACGGAATTCCGTGTGAAGCAAATTTAAGCGGCCACCTGCTGTATCTCAAGAATTCTGACGTGCCGGGGGTGATCGGGCACGTTGGGTCGGTGCTCGGGCGGAATTCGATCAATATTGCCAACTTTTCTTTGGGCCGGACCCCGATGCCGGCTCCGGGCCAGGCCGTCCTCGCGGTTGCGGTGGTCTGCCGAACTGAAGTCCAATCCCGCGGTGCTGGTTGCGCGGCCCGTGGAATTTGCCGTTTAACTGATTAAATTTTTTCCGCTGAGAACACTGTGTTACGCTAAAAGTGCTCTCAGCGGACCTCCCCGGTTCAACATCCTTCCCAGGAGTAGTTTTTACCCTTCAATGAGTTTCACCGTTTTTCTTGGCAATCTCCCGGTTTGGGTGACTGCCGATGACATCAAGTCATGGCTCACCGCAGAAAACCTTGTCGCCGATTCCATCAAAGTTATCCGTAACCCCGAAACGCAAGAATCAAAAGGATTCGCTTTCATCGAGGCGCCGAATGGCGAAGAGATGAACTCGATCATCCGCCGTTTTGACCGCGCACCGCTCGAAGAGCGTCTGTTGCGGGCCAACCCCGCTCAACCGCCGAAAGGCAAAACTCCACTCCGGGGAGCCGCTCCTCCTTCAGCAGCCGGCGCCGGAGCTCCGCCGCCATCCGCATCGACGACGATGATGATGGGCGATAAGTCCCGTCGCGGAGGCAAGAAGCATAAGAAGCCGACCCGTCCGTCGGGTCCGCCGAGCGCGTTCGCTGAGGAACTCGCCAAAGCCCTCTAGGGCCTTAACTCCTCCTGGCAGATGTCAGTAAAGCCGCCCCCGTCCTTCCGGATGCGGGCGGCTTTCGGTTTGTTAGAGGCCTTCGGGCATCACTTCGCGTTCGAGCGTTTCAAGGCCGGCCAGCGCATACACATTGCGATGGATGGTCTCGCAGATGTCTTCGAGCGGCAAGTCGTTGGCGTCATGCCCGAACGGCCCTTCGATCTCGACGCCAATCTCTTCAATGCCGAAGAAGACGTAGCTGATGAACGCGACATCGAGGACCGTCAGCCAGCCGAACGAATCGACCATGGCGAAGGGCAGCGTGAGGCAGTACAGCACCATCGAACGCCGCAGATGGACGGCATAGGCGAAGGGAAGCGGCGTTTTCCGGATGCGTTCGCAGCCGCCGAGGTAGTCGACGAGCAGTTGAATGTTCTGGTCGAGCGCCATCATGACGATGTCGGTGATCGCGCCTCGCTGGCGGGCCACGGCGAGACATTCCGTCATCGCCTGCGCCACGGCGACCGGGGTGTGTTGCGCGCTAATTACCGCCACGCGGTCTGCCTCCGGCACCCGGTCGCTGTAGGGTCCCAAGCCATCGACACCCCTAAGCTCATTCATCGCCGACCACGGAAAGACCGCGGTCCAGCGAACGAGCCGGTGCAATAACTCTGGCTCTTCGGCCAGATGGATTCTCGCGCCGCGGATCAGATTGCGGGACTCATTCACAATCCCGCCCCAGAGGCGCCGTCCTTCCCAGAAGCGGTCGTAGGAGGTATTCGTCCGGAAGACGAGTAACAATCCCAGGGCGCCGCCCAACAACGTATGCAGCAAAGAGGGCATGCCGACGTTGGTCCAGTTCCGGTCGACCCAGACCACCCCAGCCGCCCAGAAGACGCAGAACGCTAGGCGGGCGCCAATTTCGCGGAGCAGGGAGCCACGAAGTTGGAAGAAGTGGCTGAACCACTGATGAGGGTCGTAATGAATCATGGCAAAGTGCGCTACACTAACAAGAGTACTGGAAGTTTGTTCTACCGCACCCGCTTGCCCTCCTGTTTGCCGGTTCGCTCGATCGGCCTTCCCACCAACACAACTGAATGAATACTTTTGCTGACCTTACGTTGTCCCCTGTTTTGAAGGGCAACCTGGCCAAGCACGGATTTGTCACGCCGACACCCGTGCAGGCTCAGGCTATCCCGCCTGCTCTTGAAGGTAAGGACCTTGTCGCCACCGCCCAAACGGGCACCGGCAAGACCCTTGCTTTTGTCCTCCCCCTCCTCGAACGGATTCTGAAGAACAAGACGGCCAAGGGCGCTCAGGCGCTGATCTTGAGCCCCACCCGCGAACTCGCGGTCCAGATTTCAGAGACGTTCAATAAACTGGCCCCCGGCACCGGCATTCGCGCCGCTGTCGTCGTTGGCGGCCTGAGTGAACGTCCGCAACTTGCCGACATCAAGCGCGGCGCCCAAGTGATCATCGCCACTCCTGGCCGGCTCTCCGATTTCATCGAGCGCCGCCTGGTGAGGCTCGATTCGATCAACCTGCTCATCCTCGATGAAGCCGACCGGATGCTCGATATGGGCTTTTTGCCCTCCATCACGCGCATCATGGGTCTGCTTGCTCCGGTCCGTCAGACTCTGTTCTTTTCGGCAACGATTGAGAGCTCGGTGGCGCACCTCATCAACAAGTACCTCGTTACCCCGGTCCGCATCGCGATCGGCTCGACCACCAAGACGGCTGACCAGGTCGACTTGCACATGTACGAGCTCGATCAGGATCACAAGATCGGTACGCTCGAGCACATGCTCCGCATTCACGACGGCACCTTCATGGTGTTTGTCCGCACCAAGCACGGCGCCGATCGTTTGGCGAAGCGTTTGGAAATGGACGGCATCAGCTCCACCAGCATTCACGGCAACCGGTCCCAGGGCCAGCGCAGCCGGGCATTGAAGGGCTTCCAGGACGGCGAGTTCCGCGTGCTGGTATGCACCGACGTGGCCGCTCGCGGTCTCCATATCGAAGCCGTCGCTCATGTCATCAACTTTGACGTGCCGAAGGTTCCCGAGGACTTCATTCACCGTGTCGGCCGTACGGGCCGCGCCGGGTTGAAGGGCGTCGCCACCACCTTCGTGACGCGCGCCGAATGGAACGACGTCCGCCGCATTGAGCGCAATCTGAATGTGCGTCTGGAACGGCAGATGGTCAACGCCGCCGACAAAGCAGCGATTGCCGCCATCCCGGAACGGATTGCCATGGCTCCCACCCCGAAGCTCGAATTGGTACACAACGCTCCGGCTCGCCGGCCCTTCTCGGGCGGCGGTCGTCCGGCGGGTGGCTCGTTCGGCGCCAAGAAGACCTTCAGCTCGCGTCCGAAGAAGTTTTCGGCCCGCTAGTCGTCGCTTTTCGCCGGTTGGCTGCTTCCCGCACCAGCTAACCGGCGATACAACCAACCGCGCGCAATGCGCACCTTTCGATCAATCGTCGACGGCGAAGTTCGAAACAGTTCCGCCGTCTCCTCCACGCTGCACCCGAGCAGGTACCGCGTTTCAAAAATTGCCGCCTGCTCCTCATCCAGGGCGGCCAATTCCGTCATCGCCCGATCCAGATCGAGCATCTCGGGCCCGGCGGCATCGAGCCATCCGAGTTCTTCGTGCAGGGGCACCATCTTGACGTCGCTACCCCGCTTTTCGGCTTGCACGCCCCGCGCATGGTCAATCAACGCGGTCCGCATAATGCGAGCACAGGCGTTGTAGAAGTGCAGCCGGTTCTCGTAGTTGGCTTCGCGCTGCCCCGCCAACTTCACGAACAGCTCGCCGACGAGCGCAGTGGCTTGCCAGGTATGGCCGGGCCGTTCACTCCGGAACAACGCTCCCGCTAACTCCCGCAGGCGGGGATAAACCGCTGGAGCGATCCGTTCGAGAGCGGAGGCGTCTCCGGCTGCCCACTGGTCTAACGCAGCGGTGATATCGCTCCCACTCATCGCCTGTGTGGACAGTCTAACATGACGGATATTGGCGAATCCTGACGCGCGCAGGTCGCCGAATTCGCATGGATGGATGTCCGCTGTTCTTGAAAATCCGATGAACGTCGATCCCCGTTGGCGCCGAGTCCAGGAACTGATTGAGCAGGCTGAGCGTGTCCCCGCGGCAGACCGGGGGCGTTGGCTACGGGATCATGAGCCCGATCCGGCGGCCCGAGCGGAGGCGCTCGATCTGCTCGCGTCGATGGACGCCGAGGTTCAGGCGTCCCGTCTCCGGCTGCCCGTCGAATCGCCCTCCCTGCCGGAGTCGATCGGCCCGTACCGTATCGCCGGCCGCATTGGCTCCGGAGGGCGCAGCATCGTCTACACCGCTCAACGGGAGGTGGCGGGAGGAATTCAGACGGTTGCCCTGAAGGTGCTGTTTGACCATCTGATCAGCGTGGACGACCTCGATCGCTTCCAGCGGGAACAGCGCATCCTGGCGGGCCTGAATCACCCAGCCATCTGCCGGTTTCTGGATTCCGGCTGGGGCGCCGATGGCCGCCCGTATCTCGTCCTCGAGTGGATCGACGGCGTGCCGATTGACCAGCATTGCGAGCGCCAGAATCTCCCGGTTCCGGAGCGCGTCCGCTTGATCGCTGACGTCCTGGACGTTCTCCAAGCCGCCCATCAATGCCTCGTCGTGCACCTCGACCTAAAGCCATCCAACATTTTGGTTGACCTTCGCGGCCACGTGCGGCTGATCGACTTCGGGACCGCCAAACTGCTGACCGACGATGCTGACTCCACCACGACCCGCCAGTTGACACCCCGCTACGCCAGCCCGGAGCAGCTTCGCGGCGACCCGGTTTCCACCAGCTCCGATCTCTACAGCGTCGGCCTGACGCTCTACGAACTGCTTGCCGGCCCGGCCGCTTTTCCGGTCCACTCTTCCCTGGCCGCCCTCGCCGAACGAGCCTCGGGAGAGGCCGCGGCGCCGCTGCTGCCGGCGAATCCCGATTTGCAAGCCATCCTGAGTAAAGCGCTGCGCCCCGAAGCCAGAGACCGCTACCGCAGCGCCGCTGAGTTCAGTGACGATCTCCGGGCGTATCTCCATGGCCGTCCCGTCCGCGCCCGGCGCCCGACCCTGGCGTATCGGATCAGCCGCTTCGCGGCCCGCAATCGCCGGGCCGTCGCCGTCTTCTCCGTGCTCGTCTTCGCGCTGCTCGGCTTGGCCGGGTACTCTCTATGGCAAGAGCGGCAGCGATTTGCCGAGGCCCGCCGCTCGGCCGAGATCGGCCGGTTTCTGTTGTGGATGATTGAAAGCTCGGCGACGGCTACTTCGGGCCGGACGCAGCTCACCGTCCTCGAGATGGTGCAGCGGGGGAACGAGCGGATCGAAGCCGGACTGGGCCCGCCGGATGATATCGCCTCGCAGCTCCAATCGAACTTTGCCTATTTTGCCCGGGAGTCGGGCCGGGAAGATCTGGCGGAGCCCTTGGCCCGGGCGGCCATTTTGCGAGCGGATCGAACGGGTGCGGCGGCGTCCCGGCTGCACTCGCGCCGGGCGCTGGCCGAAGTTCTCATCCGTCGCGGACGCTGTGACGAGGCACTGCGGTTCTTCGAGCAGGCCGATGGTGTGTTCACGTCGCATCGGGGTACGCTGCCCGTGTTCGGCGCCGCCAGTTATCTTGAAGGCCGGGCTTACGCGAAGCTCCGCTGCGAGTCGGACCCTGCGGCGGCGGGGGCCCTGGTGGAACAGGCGATCGCGCTGGCAGATTCGCTGCAGCCCGCGGACACCACCATTCCTCCGGCCGTCTTCCGTGCCTCGCTCTATAACCTGCACGGGTTGATTCTCGCCCGCCAGCGCCGCTTCGCGGAGGCGCGGGCGGCGGTCGCCGCGGGGCTGCGGCAGGCGGAAGCGCATCCCGACGGCCGGTATCTCCGCATCGCGCTTCTCCGGGTCAGCGCGCAAATCGAAACCGGCGCCGGGGAGCTGCGGGCGGCCCTTGGCCAACTGGAACAGGCCGCCTTGTTGGCGCCGGGCGTGGTGACCGCTTTTGAGGAGGTCCGCCTCCAGGCTTTGATCGCCGCCAAGCTCGCTGAGCTGGGCGAGGCGTCCGCCGCCGCCCGCCTTGACGGCGCGCTCGCTGCTGCCCGGCAGCGTGCCCAGGAAATCGGTCCGTCGCTTTGGATGATCCTGGCCGATGCGGCCGAAGTTCGCGCACGGCTGCGGGCTTGCCCCGGCTCGCTTGCTCTTTACCGGGAAGTCGACCAACTTACGGGCGGACAGATTCCGAATGACTGGCGCGGCAATCGGCTGTTTTTTGAGGCCGAATGCGCGGCGCCGGAGGATGCGGCGCGGGCGGCCCGATTGGCCCGCCAGGCGCTTGTGGTCTACGGCGCGCTGCTGCCGGCGGACTCGCCGCGCGCTCGCCGCTTGCGGGAAATCGCGGGGCGTTAGTCGGGAATCTGCGCCACTTTCGTCGTTTGATGCCCGGCCAACCGCCAAGCGCCGTTTTGCTTCACCCAGAAGTGAATGAGCATCACTTTGTCGTCGAACTTGCCGTCCTGATTCACGCCGGTGACATGCATCCACGAGTGGGTTAGTGCGGACGTGCCGTAGAGGTTTACGGTGATCTTCTTCTGCTCGAGCGTCTGGTAGAGCTGCTTACCGGACTTCACTTTGGCGATGTAGGTGGCTTTCGTGTCGACAATGCCCGTGGCGTGACCGTACACCAGATCGTCTGCCAGCATCTTGTCGAGCGCCGCGGCATCCTTCGCCAAAATCGCCTTTCGCCACGCTTGATCCAGGCCAATGATGTCGGCCTTCGTCTCCGCTTCCAACAGTCCCGCCCAGGCCACCGCCATTAAGATCATGCGCATGCGGCGCAGTATATCAGCGAATGGGGACGGACCGGGTGATACTGCCGGGTGATACTAGTTGAGGTCTCTTGCGCGAATCCCTCAGTCTCTCCGCCATTCTCACCGCCATCGCCGTCTCCGTGCTCTGGGGCGGCAACATCGTCTCGATCCGCGTCGGCGTGGATAGCATCCCCCCGCTCTGGAGCGCCTTCTGGCGCATGCTGCTGGGAGTAATCTTCGTTGGCTTGTGGGCGCGTCATCGCGGAGTGGGCTTCTGGCCCACGCCCGGGGAATGGCGGCCGCTCTTCTGGCTGGGGGTCTTGTTCACGGTGCAGATTGGCCTGTTGAACTCGGCGGCGGCGTTGACTTCGCCGGCGTATGGCGTGGTGATCCTGAATGCGTACGCGGTGTTCTCCAATTTGACCGGCCACTTTTTCTTCAAGCATCTCGAAGACCCGCTCACCCCGGCGCGGATCCTTGGGCTGGGGCTCGCGATTGCGGGCGTCACGATGCTCGCCGTCGGCCAGGCGGCGTCCACGCTGGCGCCGAATCCGCTGTTGGGCAACGCCCTGATGATTCTCTCTTCGGCGCTGCTGGGTTTCCGGCAGGTTTATACGCGGTCGCTGGTGCAGACGATTCATCCGACGCGCGCCGTCGTCTGGCAGATGGTCTGGTCCGTCCCGCTGTTTCTGGCGATCGCGTATCTTTCCGAGCCGCCCACGCTGCAGGCGATCACCTGGCAGGCGTTGGCGGCGATCTCCTATCAGGGAATCGTTGTCGCTGGCCTCTGCTTCATTCTCTGGGCCCAACTGCTGCAGCGGTATCCGGCAGGAGCGCTTTCGATGTACGCGTTCCTGGTGCCGATCTCGGGGATTGCTCTCAGTGCATGGATCTTTCAGGAACCCATTCGTCCAAGCCTATTGGCGGGCGGGGCGCTGGTTCTGGCGGGGCTGTATGTTGTCGCCAAGAAACCGAAAGCAGAGTGAAGGCAGAATGAAAAAATCTATCGCTCAAGCTCACCCCGCCTTTAGACTCTTCGGCCGGCTGCCCATGTGGCTCTCGACGGCGATCATGGCACTCACGATCTTGCACGTGATCGCCACGCTCGGCTCCCTCGTCTGGATTGCGGTGCGGTAGCTACTGATTTTTCTTGACGTGCTTCCTGTTCTGGTCTATACATAGTCTAGAAAGGGAAGCGAATGTCCCAACCTGATCTTCTTCCAGGAACCTTGTTCCTACTCATCCTCCGCGTTCTCGATGGCGGCCCACTGCACGGGTATGCGATCGCGAAGCGGATTAAGGAGTGCTCGGCCGAGCTGCTTTCGGTGGAAGAGGGGAGCTTGTATCCGGCCCTGAACCGGATGCTGGTGAAGGGTTGGGTCACCGCGACGTGGGGTTTGTCGGAAACCAATCGCAAAGCGCGTTTTTACGAGTTGACCGCAGAAGGCCGGAAGCAGTTAGAGGCCGAAAGCGAAGGCTTCGACCGCATGGTCGCCGCGATTCAACTGGTGCTGAAGACCGCGTGAGGAACTCCGATGAGCATTTTTCGAAAACTCGCATTCTGGCGGCAGACCGACTTTGAGGCCGGCCTTTCTGAAGAGATGCGCTTCCACCAGGAATGCCGCATCGACGAACTCGTAGCCAACGGCCTTTCGCCGGCGGAGGCGGCCGACCAGGCTCGGCGCGAATTGGGCTCGCCGCTGCGCCTGGCCGAACGCAGCCGGGACGAATGGACGTTCCGCTGGCTCGAAGACCTGCTGACGGACTTGCGCTACGCCGTGCGCGCCTTGGCCCGCGATCGCGCGTTCACGGTCACGGCGCTGGCTTCACTCGCGCTTGGGATTGGCTGCAACACGACGATCTTCTCGGTGACGAAAGAGCTGCTGTTGAGCCGGCCGTCAGTGAACTCGCCGGAGACGCTGGTGCGGGTTTTGCCGGGCGGGAATAGTCATCTCGAAGCCCCGAATTTTCGCTTTTTGGCCGAGAACAATCTGCTGCCGCACGGGCTAGTCGGCACCCGGGAAGATAGCGAAGTGAACTGGCGCCACGACGGGGAGAGTTCCCGGGTGATGTCGACGCGGGTAACGGGAAACTTCTTTTCCGTCACCGGGGTTCCGCTTGCCGCTGGTCGCGGCATCGCGCCGGGGGAGACCCATACGGCGGTGCTGATGCACCACTTCTGGCAGACGCGCCTGGCGGGAGATCCGCATGTGCTGGGACGAACGCTGATTCTCGATGGGCGTCCCCATACGGTGGTGGGCATTCTGCCGGCGGATCACCATACGCTGTTCGGCTTCGGCTTGGCGCCGGCGTTCTACCTGCCTGCGGACGCCGGTACGCGACTGGCGCTCTATACGCGGATCCCGGCTGGCGAGGCGATGCCGGCGACGCGAGAACGCGTGCAGTCGGCGCTGACTCGCTTGGACCAGGCGCTGCCGCTGGGGCAGTTCAAGTTTTCGGAAAACGTTCGCATTTGGCCCATTGTGGGTTGGGCGAGTCTGAATCAGAACAAGCTGCGCACCATCGGCCTGTTCTTCCTCATGCTGCTGACGGTGGTGGGCCTGCTGCTGCTGATCGCGTGCACCAATGTCGCGAATCTTCTGCTGGCTCGTGCGTCGGTTCGCCGGCAGGAGTTTGCCATCCGCGCCAGTCTGGGCGCGAGCCGGGGGCGGCTGCTGCGGCAACTGCTGACGGAGAGTCTGCTGCTGGCAGCGCTGGGCGCCGGCTGCGGCTTGGCGCTGAACCTGGGGTTGACCAGCCTGCTGAACCGCTTTGAGCTGAACGAGCCCGTGCCACTGCGGCTGAATATCCAACCCGATTGGCAACTACTGGCCTATACGATTCTGCTGGCGGTGGCGAGCGCCGGGATGATCGGCCTGCTGCCGGCGTGGCGGGCGACCCGGCCGAGCGTGAACGAAGATCTGAAGCGCCATACCCCGTTTAACCTGCGGAACGCCCTGGTGGTGGGGCAATTGACGGTTTCGATCATCGTGCTGGCGGCGGCCTTTCTGTTTGGCCGGAATCTGGTGGAGTCGCTGGCGATGAATCCCGGCTTCGATACGGAGCAGACGGTGTGGGCGAACCTTCGGCTGGTGCCCGAAAACTACGGCAGCCCGGAGAAGTACGCCGCGGTTACGCAGGCGGCGCTCGACCGTCTGCGGGCGTTGCCCGGGGTGGCTGCGGTCTCACTGACCGACACTCCGTTTCTGAATGACGACACGACCCACGGAGGGCCGCTGCGGACGGATCTTAGCCCGGACGCCGTGGTGCTGCAGCGCTACTGGACGCACGTGGGGCCGGGGTACTTCGCCACGATGGGGATTCCGGTGCTGGCCGGGCGGGAGTTCCGGGAGACGGATCAGAACGGGGTGATCCTGAACGAAGCGCTGGCGCGGCGGCTGTTTGGCATGGCCAGCCCGATTGGCCACACGCTGAACAACCAGCCGATTCTGGGCGTGGTGCGGAACTCGAAGTACTTCTCGCTTGCCGAAGACCAGCGCTTCGCGGCGTTTGAACCGCATCGGCGCAATACGGGTCCGGTGCTGCATCTGATGATCCGGGCCGCGGCGCCGCCAGATATGCTGTTGCGCCCGATTCAACATGCCCTGCTGGATTTGGATGGTTCGGCGGCGTTGGATGTTCGGCCGATGAGCCGGGCCATGACGCTGGCGCTGCTGCCAAGCCGGGCGGGCGCGGCGGTGCTCGGATCGATGGGGCTGCTGGGGCTGATGCTGGCTTCAATTGGGTTGTACGGGGTGCTGACGTATTCGGTAGCGCGGCGGCTGCGCGAGATTGGCGTCCGCATTGCGCTGGGGGCCAGCCCGCGGCAGATTGTTCGTCTGGTGGCGGCGGACGGCTTCCGGTTGGTGGGCACGGGGTTGGCGCTGGGTCTATTGGCGGCCTTCTTCGTGACGAAGCCGCTGGCGATGTTCCTGGTGCCGGGGCTGCACCCATCGGACCCGTTGAGTTTCCTGGCCGTGACGGGAGTGCTGGGGGTGGTGGGCTTGCTCGCCTGCTTTGGCCCCACTCGACGGGCGTTACGGGTGGATCCCATGCAGGCGCTACGGCAGGATTAGGGCAGAGTTTGCATTTACGCTGACGTGAGACGGGCGGTTGTTTCGCTAGTAGGGAGTATGACCGCCCTGCCCTTTCTGCTGCTCGCACAAGCGCTCCTGATCGAAGATGGTTACGCCTCGCTCCAGCGGACTCCGGGGACTACCGTCCACGTGTTCGCACAACAGAACACGAACGGCCGGGTGTTCTCCGGCTGGTCCGGCGACACCCATCTGCTGCTGGACCCGCAGGCTCCCTATACGACCTTCACCATGCCCGGGGCGAATGTTTCGCTGCAGGCGAACTACAGCACCGTGCCGGCTTGGACGGCGCGTTCGACGACGCTCGCCAACATTCCGGTGACGCACTATATTCCGCCGAATCCCATTGGGCTGGTCTTCTTCTTCCACGGCACCGGGGGGTCTGGCGCGGGGCAGTTTACGGGCGCGGAGTTTCTTTCCTTCATCCGCGACCTCGTCGGCGCCGGCTTCGGGGTGGCGGCCTTTGATTGTCAGAATCGGGAGACCGGCCAATGGAATACGACGGTGGCTGGAGCGGCGAATCCGGATATTGTCCGCGTCAACTCTGTTATCGCCGCGCTGCGGAGTCAGGGACTGATTTCCGCCAATCTTCCGCTGTTCGCCTTCGGCCATTCGAATGGCGGCCAGTTTGCTCACCACTCGGCTCCTGAACTGAAGTGGGCCGCCGTGTCGATCTCCGCCGTGCAGGGCTCGAACCCTGCCACGGCGGCCTACGATGGCCCCCTGCTTTGGTGGATGCCGGCTAACGACGACCATCCGCAGGTGGGCCAGGTGAACGGTATCCAAACCTCCATCGGACGCTATGAACTCGTGGCCAATCGCAACATCTTCGCCCGCCACACCATCACCGGTGCCATGCCGTTGTACCCCGAGCGCTTCACCCGTTCGGCCATCCTGACCCTAGCCGATTCCCAGGAGCTCTACACCCTGTTCCGCTCCCGCGGCTGGCTGGACGCGAACGACTTTCTGACGCGCAACCCGAGTACGTTTGACTGGCGTTCGGCGCTTCCCGCGCGGTTCACCGAGAACCAGCGGCTGTCGATCAACGTCCAGCTCGAGGCGACCTATATGACGCACGAGTTTGCCAACTACACGCCTCATCTCACGATCGACCTTTTCCTCCGCGCGATTGGCAACCGCCCCGCGCTGCGGCCCGTCAACGCCGCCAGCTATCTTGGCGCGGCGATTGCTCCCGGCTCCATCGCCACCTTGTTCGCAAACGGCATTGCGCCGGCCCTCGCTGTGCCTCCGTCCGGGCCGGCGAATACGTTGCTGGGCGTCAGCGCCGTACTACGTTCGGCTGCGGGTGCGGAGACCGCCGCCCCGTGGTTCTTTGTCTCCCCGGGGCAGGCGAGCTTTCTGGTGCCGGCGGCCTTGGCTCCGGGGGAGTATAGTCTGCGGTTGCGCTCGGCGGATCGCCGGTTGAATGTGCCGACGCGGCTGGTGGCGGCCGCTCCGGGGATCTTCACGGCCAATGGCGCCGGCACGGGCGCCCCCGCCGCGGTGTTGCTCCGCGTTGCTCCCGATGGCGCCCGGTCGACCGAACTGGTCAGCGGCCCGATTCGCTTTGGCCCGGATCGTCTCTTTCTGGATCTCTACGCCACTGGGGTTCGCGGGGGTGCGGAGATCGCCGTGCTGGCGGGGGCGGAGCGGATTGCGCCGCTGTTTGCGGGCCCGCAGCCGCAGTTCGCTGGGTTGGATCAGGTGACCTTTGAGCTCCCGGCGGCTTGGGCGACGCGGGACCGGGTGGCGCTGCTGGTGGTGTCGGGAACGGAGCGTTCGAACTCCGTGGAACTGCGGTTCGGCAATTAGCCTTGCCCTATACTAGAAGCTAATGCAGGTCGCACTCCCTGAACTCGATGCTCCGGCGATCCTCAACCTCAATCGTGAGGTGTCGGTAGAGGAGTTCGAGGAGTTTTGCGCGGCTAATCCGTCCCTTCGTGTGGAACTTACGGCCAACGGAGAAATTTCAATCATGCCCCCCGCTGGCGGTGAATCGTCCTTTCGTAGTCTAGGTGTCTCCGCCCGGCTCTTCACTTGGGCGCTTACCGATCAGCGTGGCAAAGCCTTCGACTCCAGCGCGGCTTTCGTCCTTGCCTCCGGCGCCATCCTCTCGCCCGATGCCGCCTGGGTCGCCAATGAAAAACTGCAGTCGCTTACCCCTGCCCAGCGCCGCCGCTTCCTCCGCTTGACGCCAGACTTTGTGGTCGAGGTCGTCTCCCCCTCGGACCGGTTTGCCGACACCGAAAAAAAGATGCAGGAGTGGATCGCCAACGGTGTAGCGCTGGCTTGGCTCATTGATGGCGACGCCAGAGCAGTTTCCATCTATCGCCCCAATCTGCCGCCTGAGATCCGAAAAGGCGTCCTGTCGGTCAGCGGCGAGGGGCCCGTTGCCGGGTTCACCCTCGACCTTGCTGACATCTGGGCCGGCCTCTAACTAACTCTGCGCGTACTCCTCAATCGAGGGACACGAACACACCAGATTCCGGTCCCCGTAGACGTTATCGATGCGGCCCACCGTGGACCAGTACTTGTCATGACGGGACGTCCCGGCCGGGAAGCAGCCCTCGGTACGCGGATACTTGCGGTTCCAGTTGTCGTCGGCAATGTCATGCACCGTGTGCGGGGCATGGCGCAGCGGCGAATCGGTAATCGCAAACCGGCCGTCCTGCACCTCCTGAATCTCCCGGCGGATCGCAATCATCGCGTCGCAGAACCGGTCGAGCTCCGCTTGCGACTCGCTTTCGGTGGGTTCGATCATCAGGGTGCCGGCTACCGGGAAGCTCATCGTGGGCGCGTGGAAGCCGTAGTCGATCAGCCGCTTGGCGATGTCGTCGACGGTCACGCCGCAGGCGTCTTTCAAGGGCCGCGGGTCGATGATGCACTCGTGCGCCACGCGGCCGTTGGTGTTCTTGTACAGCACGGGGAAGTGCGGGCTCAGCCGCTTGGCGATGTAGTTGGCCGAGAGGATGGCCACCTCGGTTGCCTTCTGCAGGCCGGCCCCGCCCATCATCAGGATGTACACATAGGAGATCGGCAAAATCGACGCTGACCCGTACGGCGCGGCCGACACGGGGCCAACCGGCGCGGTGCCGCCGTCCACCAGCGGATGCCCGGGAAGGAACGGCGCCAGGTGGGCCTTCACCCCGATGGGACCCATGCCGGGCCCGCCGCCGCCGTGCGGAATGCAGAACGTCTTGTGCAGGTTCAAGTGCGAGACGTCGGCGCCGTAGTCGCCGGGCCGCGAGAGGCCTACCTGCGCGTTCATGTTGGCGCCGTCGAGATACACTTGCCCGCCGTGCCGGTGCACAATCGCGCAGATTTCGCGGATCTGCTCTTCGAACACGCCGTGGGTGGAGGGGTAGGTCACCATCACCGCGGCCAGGTTCGCCGAGTGCTTCTCCGCCTTCGCTGTCAGGTCGGCAATGTCGACGTTGCCGTCCTCATCGCAGCTCACGACCACCACTTCCATGCCGACCATGTGCGCCGACGCTGGATTGGTGCCG
>LNFE01000176.1 GCA_001464575.1 Acidobacteria bacterium Ga0077553
CGAAACCCCAACCGGAACCCGACGAAATTCCCCCGGCATCGAATCCAGAACCCGTTGAAAAAACAGAAGCGGCCCCCGTCGAAACCCCGCAAAACCACGACGAACGAACCCAACTGGGGCCGCTCGTCGCCCACGCCGGATTCGGCTTCGCCATCGCAGCACCCAACCGTCGGCCGCCATTTCGCACCGAACCCGAACCGCAATCGGAACCAGCCCCGAAAACGCGAACCGCTGGCGGCGGCGCGTAATCACCGGCCCGGCCAAGCCCACTCCACTACGACGAACGAACCCAACCAGAGCCGCTATTCGCTTCCGCCGATTTCGGTCTCGCCATCGCCGCCTGGCCCGGGGCCCCGATTCCCGGGCGTCTAGCGCCATCCGGCCCGAAGGCATACCTTTTTGACGAGCAATCGCGCCTGGGGCCGTCATCGCCTCAGCAATCCAGCCTCTGCGGCTAGAAGCCTCAACCCAATTCCGTCATCGATCGGGCACTCGAACATCTCGGCCACCTCCCCGTTGATTCCGATCTCAGTTGACATGCGCCTCCGCCTGTGATGAGATCAGGCACAAATGGCAAGCAATCGTGGCGTTGTATACATGGGACCCGGCAAGGTAGAGGTCCAGACTATTGATTTCCCGAAGCTGGAGTTGGACATCCCAGGAGGCCTTCCTCGGCCGTGTCAGCACGGCGTCATCCTGCGCATCGTCACCACCAACATCTGTGGCAGCGACCAGCACATGGTCCGCGGCAGGACGACAGCCCCCACCGGCCTCGTGCTCGGTCATGAGATCACCGGCGAGGTGATCGAATGCGGCCGCGACGTCGAGTTCATCAAAAAGGGCGACATCGTCAGCGTCCCCTTCAACATCGCCTGCGGACGCTGCAAGAACTGCAAGTCCGGCAAAACAGGCATCTGCCTCAGCGTGAATCCCGCACGGCCCGGCGCGGCCTACGGCTATGTGGACATGGGCGGCTGGATCGGCGGCCAGGCCGAGTACGTCATGGTCCCCTATGCCGACTTCAACCTGCTCAAGTTCCCGGATCGCGATCAGGCCCTCGCCAAGATCGGCGACCTCACGCTCCTCAGCGACATCTTCCCCACCGGCTTCCACGGCGCGGTCACCGCCGGCGTCGGACCAGGCTCCATTGTCTATGTCGCCGGAGCAGGCCCCGTGGGTCTCGCCTGCGCGGTGAGCTGCCAACTCCTCGGCGCGGCCTGCGTCATCGTCGGCGACTTGATCGACGAGCGGCTCGCCCAAGCCAAGAGCTTTGGCTGCGAAGTCATCGATCTCAAAAAGAGCGCCACCCTGGCCGAGCAGATCGCCCAGATCATCGGTGCGGCCGAAGTCGATTGCGCGGTGGATTGCGTCGGCTTTGAAGCCCGCGGCCATGGCGCCGAAGCCAGCGTCGAGCGTCCCGCCACGGTGTTGAACTCCCTGATGGAAGTCACTGCCGCCGGCGGTGGAATCGGCATTCCCGGTCTCTATGTCACGGGCGACCCGGGCGGCGTGGACGCCAATGCCAAAATCGGCATGCTCGGCATCCGGATCGGCTTGGGCTGGGCCAAGTCGCACACCTTCTGCACCGGCCAGTGCCCGGTCATGAAGTATCATCGCAACCTGATGAACGCGATCCTCTATGACAAGGTGCACCCGGCCAAGGCCGTGGGGGTAACCATCATCGGCCTCGACGATTCGCCAAAGGGCTACATGGATTTCGACCAGGGTGCGGCGAAGAAATTCGTCATCGACCCGCACAAGATGGTGCACTAAAGCGCAGCCAGCCACCGCCCTCCAGCCGATCTTCTCCGCGCCCCTCGTCGGAGAAGATCGGCGCAGCCCGGTCGAGCCGCCAGCGGGCAACCAATGTGCCATGCTCTCAAAGGGAGCGCCTCACTGCGGATGCTACGTGCCCTAGCCCTCGCCGCCATCACTCTCTACATTGTCGCCGCCATCGCCGGCGCAAGTTACTACGCCGTCGAAATCCGCAAGCTTCCGCACACCGAAGCCAATCTGCTCATCGGCCTGATCCTCACAGTCCTCTTGGTCCCCCCAGCCATCTACGCCATCTCGCGCGACTCCATCGCCGGCCGGCGACGGCGCTCCACCTGGCAAGCGGAAAAGGACGCCCGCGTCGCCGCCTTCTCCCAGATTCCCGGTGCCGCGCCCTTCCTGCCGCTTCTACGCAGCGGATACCCCATGACGGAAGCGGAACTCCGCAGCCAGATCGCCCGTGCCAACGACCTCCTCGCCGTGCCCCACCGCGCCCCGTTCGTGCAGAGCGTTTACGATGGGCGCCCGCTAACCAACGAGCAGATCGACTACCTGGCCTTCCCGGACCAGTTCGCTCTCTGCGAACACTTCCGACCCCTCGAAGCCGCCCTCAAACAAGCAGGCCTGCTCTCTTTCCACTCTCCCGATAGGGTTGTCGGCTCGTTTCGGCCCCAAGTCGGCGAGTTCCCCATCCCACCCGGCATCGAGCAACACTACATCAGCCGCTCCTCCCCGCGAGAAGACGACGATCACTTCCTCTACCAGTGCCCGGTCTGCCAAAATACGCTGGTGGCCACTTGCAACGGTCCGCTTTGGCCCCCGTAGGGACCGATCGACGGCGTTAATCATCCAGCCGCCGGAAATCAAACGGAAAGCCCTTGCAAAAATTTATCGCCCTCTATCTCACCGTTACCGGCATCGGCGCGGCTATCGCGCTGCTCCTCCCTAGCCTGGTTCTCTTCGGTCTATACCTCCTGGTCATCCCGGGACTGGTCCTCGGCAGCGCGCCAACGGCTTTTTTGTGGGGATGTATCTTTACCGCTTTCTGGCTCGCCGCAAAAAGTCAGTTCGGTCCCACGGGGACTACTGCCCTGATCGCCATCGCGCTCACGGTGTTGACTGTGTACGCCGTTACAGAGCCCTTCCGCGTCGCCGGCGGATCTCTCTATCGGGAAAGTCTCTTGCCCGACGTAACGCCCTCCAGCCGCATTGCCGTGACGGGTGATATCCGGATCGATCTCCCCGCGCCGCGATGGGACAATGCGAATCCGCGAGAGCGGGGGAAACAGCGAGGTTTCTCCTGCGACAATTTATGCCTCGCGCTTCTCTTTACGCCCGGTGTAAAGAGCGTCACCATCAATCGGTCGATTCGCACGATCGATGCCCCGCGTTCGAAAAGGGTTGGCGAGTTCGACCCCGAGGCGAGGACGTACTGGCTGGTTCCCAAGGCACAATGCGAGGATCGTGGGCTCCGGCCCGACCTCGAAGGCCGCATCGGGCTCTTCCCCTCCTCTCTAGACGAGGGAAGGGTCCTCAACGAAAGATGGAAGTCGGATCTCGATGATGAGTTTTGCCTGCGGCGCTCGGCCCCGCTCGGCCGTCACGACTTGCTCATCCGCCACCACCGCGACGGCGCGGCAACAAGACGGAACGGGAAATGGAGTCTCACCCCACGCGTGCTCGAAACCGAAGGCATTGAAATACAGGGCAGCGCCGGCGAAGTGTTATTGCGCCGCCTCAAGGTCAGCGTCGCTATTCCATCCCGGTTGCTGGCCATTAGCTTTGAAGGTGGGTCGAGCGATTTCCAATCGGGATGGAGCCGAAGCGTCCTCACGAACAAGCCCGGCTCCGAGGCCCTTGACCTGCTCCAGGAACTGGAGCAGCACACCAACACCCAAGGAAGGTAGAGGAGGCGAATACACCGAAGCGGCTTAGCCCCCCCAACAACGATCCTTGCCCCAGCGCCGCATCTGCGCGCCTGATCTTATTGCTCCACCGACACCTTGAAGTACCCCGGACCCTGGTAACCCACCAGCAGCTTCCCGGACAGACGGATCGCCACCTGCGGTCGGCTGAACGTCGAACTGGCGTCCACCGTCTCCACCGTCCACGGGCTTGCGGCCCAAGTCCCCCGCGCCGGAGACCGCGAAACCATCACCACTCCCGATGTAGTCGCCAGCGCCACGACACCCACACTGCCGGAGCTATTCAGCGCAATATCACACCACGCGCTCGCCGAAGCTCCCGGCGTATACACCGGGAAGTTATTGGTAAGCTGGCCGTTCGCGTTTCTTTGCACCAACCGCACCTCCGTCAGCCGGCTCGCGAGCGAGCGCGTCACGCAGTGCGCGCGGGCCAGCGGCCTGCGCTCAGAATTGGCAAACGAAGTGTTGGGGCCATAGATCCCATAGTCATGCTGCGCCTCCACCTCGGAATAGTGCACCTTCCCGGGGCTCACGCCCGTCACGTATCCGTCCGCCGTTAGCCCTCCGTTTGCCTGCCCATAGCTGAAGCTCACCGGCGATTGCAGCGGCTCATTCAGATTCGTCATCGCCACCGGCGTGCTCCAAACCCCCGCCAGCGTCCGCGAGGTCGAATACAGACACTCGCCAAATGGCGTCCCCGTCGACCGCAGCGCATACACAAAATGCGCCGTCCCGTTCGGCGCTACCTCCCCCACAATCCGTTCCGCCGCCGTCGCCGTATGGCCCGCCGGCAATGGCACCGTCCCGCAAAAATACTCCGCCGCTGGACCGCAGTTCCCGGTCCCCGTCCCTACGCTTTGCACAAACCGGAACCGGTTGTTGTTCCAGAAGGTCACCAGTAGAACCCCAGAGGGGCTCAAATTCACATACGTGTGCGTCGGCGCGACCCCGTTCCAAATAGTCGCCGTCGTAAACGAAATCCCCGTAAACCGGGAAATCGCCAACGATCCCCCCGCATCGCGATGCGCGATGACGGTCCGCTCCTGGGCTAAATCGCCGGAGATGACCAAGCGGGACGCCATCGCCCCCTCCGTCGCGCCCGACAACACATATCCGTTCCAGGCACCCTGCACTGGAAACGCCAAACATAGAAGCAACAAAATTCGCATTTTCTTCTCTCCTGGGTACTCCCTGACAAGAAGAAGAGCGCATTTCGCCACCCGAATTTTTCAGCGCCCACCCGCGGACCGTTACCCCGCCTTGCGCCGCAGCTCCAAAATCAGGCTCTGATTCGACTGCATCAACCGGTCCAGCAGCGCCTCATCGCTCTGTCCCTTCCCCCGCGCCGGCGCCTCATCCACCAGCGCAGTCAACCGTCCGCCCAATCCCGACGGCAGAACCCCCTCCAGATACTCGAGCCCCAACCCGCGCAGCAAACGGTCTTCACTGTGCAAGGCCCGAAAAGCCACCTGCAAAGGCTCCCGTTCAAGCACCACGGCTAACAAGGAAAATACATGCTCCAAACTCTGGTTCGCCCGTTCCCGCAACACATCGTCCAGAAACGAGTAGCTATCCATCACGTCCCGCTGATCCAGCAGCCGGTGCCCCTCCCAAATCGGCTTCGACACTGACAACTCCCGCCCCACCACTTCATAGATCCTTGCCGCCTCCACATGCAGCTCCCGGTCCTTTTGCCGAAGGTAGTCCATCGCGCGCCCGCACTGAAACCTTACCTCGAACCGCGAGTCGCCCAGCGACTCCATCAGTCCGTCCATCGCCCGCTGCCCCCCCAGTCGCGCCAGGATTCGCGGAATCCGCCGCCGCACCGCGAAGTCCTGCGTCTCGTCCACCAACACGTCAACCAGCTGCCCCGTAATCCCCCGCCCCTGATGCACCAGCGCTTCCCGTGCCAACGGAGACACCTCGTCCCAAGCCAGCAGCCGGATCACCTGAGCCACCAGCACCGGCTCTACGCGAGTCAAAGCCGGCAACACCCGCTCAGCATCCCCGCTCCGCAGCTCCGCCAACGTCTCCGCCACCGGGTCTAAGCCGGCCATCCGCCGCACGGGCTCGGCTGGTTTCGCGGCCGGCTGCACCGGGACGGAGGTGGTCTGCAACACCGCCGACATCGTCGTCGAATCCAGCACCTCCGCCACATCCAGCTCCACCGCTCGCGAAAGCAGACCCCGCTCCAACACCTGCAGATAGGCTTTGTCCATCCGCGACGCAATCCACGCCGAGATCGCCGCCAGCCCCACCGCAATCGCCAGGATCTGCGGCCGCGCCGTCAACGGCCCCAGCCACAGCAGCAACTGCAGCGTCCCCGCTCCCAACGCATCACCCAGCCGGTCGCTCCCAACATCGATGAGCGTCTTTACCGCCCGCTTGTCCCGCGCGGGAATTGGCGTGTAGAACAGCTCGTACCCGCTTCGAAACAACGATCCCCGCAAGATCAATTCGAGCGCCCGCACGCTTGCCACCATCGGAAACACGGGTACCAGCAACGCCCCCGCCGCGCCGCCCCCTACCGCCAGCGGCAACGCCATCACTGTCCGCGACAGCCCTAATCGCTCGAGCGAAAACCGCGCCACCACCGTCTGCACCAGGAACGTCAAAACCTGCGCGCCCGTGTAAAACAACGCAAAGAACCGCACCAACCCCGGCCCCTTACCGTACTCGAGCGTCGCCCCCGATTTGAACAGATAATCCAGCAGCGCCGCGCTCGTCGTCCCCAGCAGCACCAGCACAGCTAAACTCCACAAGAACGGCGCCTTCGAAAATGCCGCTCGCGCCGAACCCTGCACCCGCTCACGCGGCATCGCCCCCGGCCCCGAAAGCCCCATGACAAATAGTCCCGCCAGCAGATGCAGCATCGCCAGCAGCACCAGCACGCTCGACGTCCCAAACCAAACCACCGTCCGCTCCGCCAGTAGACCGCCGATGATCCCGCCCGCGGTGCCGAATCCAGCAATCCGGCCGAACCGCAGCTTCGCCTCCCGCGGGTCGAAGACCTCATTGGCCAGCGACCAAAACCCGGACAGCAGAATCGCCCCAAATCCCACGATATGCAGGTACACCCAAACCACCACTACGTCGGGTGAACGCTCCAGCAACACCCACTCGGCACCCTGCAATGCGGCGCTCAGCAGCAGCGCCCCGGGCACCACCCGCTGCGGCGAATACCGTTTCAGCAGCACCCCGAATAGCCATCCGCACAGAACCGCCACGGCCGCCGCCGCCAGCACCATCTTTGGCAGCGCCGACGCTTCATACCGCGATAAAAACAGACCGTCCCGAGCGGCCTTCCCAGCCACTTGGTGGGCGAGCATCAGGGCCGCCCCCACCATTGCAACAGTCGTCAGACGGTCTAAGCCGTCGTTCTGCTTCACCCTTTCAATTGTGCCCCAACCGGCTCCAGTTTATCGGCTGATGTCTCGGACACGACCGTCGCGGCCGTCTCCGGTAGATTGGTCTGCCACCACTCCATGGCCTGCTCTTTGCTCCAACGCGGAATGTCCACCAGCGACCGCAACAACCTCGACAACTCTTGCGCGCTGCGCGGCCGGTTCGCCGGATCTTTTTCGAGCAGCTTCAAAACAATAGCCTCCAGACCCTCGGAGATCTTCAGCTCCGTGCGATCCCGCAGCGGCACAGGCGCCTTTTGGACATGCGCCAGCGCCAATGCGGTCGGATTGGTTTCGTTGAACACCATTTGCCCGGTCAGCAGGAAGTAGGCCACGCAACCCAAGCTATAGAGGTCAGCCCGGCCATCGATCTTTGCCTCGCCCATCGCCACCTCGGGAGAAAGATAGGCGGGAGTTCCTGTCGCCGTCCCGTCCAGCGTCATCAGGCTCATATCGCTGCCCTGCAAGCTCTTCACGAGACCAAAGTCCAGCACCTTTACGAAGTCGTACTGCAGTCCCAACCGGCACAATAGAATGTTCTTCGGCTTGATGTCCCGATGCACCAGGCCATGCCGGTGAGCCTCTTCGAGCGACTCGCAGACCTCCACGAGAATCTTGACCACCCGGCTCTCCGCCAGCGGCCCGTACCGCTCCACCAGCGTCTGCAAGTCCACGCCGTCAAGCAGCTCCATCACATAGTAGAACGCACGATCCTTCGTCTGGCCGAAATCGAACAAGGCAACCGTATGCGGACTCCGCAGGGACGCCGTCGCCTGTGCTTCCAACTCGAACCGCCGCCGTGCAATCTGTTCCTGCCGGCCGCTCACGCCCGCCAGCATCTCCGGCCGGATCAGCTTGATTGCCGCATCCCGGGCCAACATCTTGTGCCGTGCCCGCCATACCTCGCCCATGCCGCCCCGCCCAATCATGAAATCAAGCTGATAGCTGCCAAGGTCTTCGGCCTTTTGCTTCGACATCTCCATCCGGATCGTCCGCGCGTTGATCACGCAGCTCCAAACCGCCATAATCACAATCGGAAACATCCAGACGAAAAGCCGATTCATCGCTGCCTGCCGCCGCCAAGCCCGCCTTCAACGGGGAATTCGGCAGGAGGAAACCGGTGAACACCATCCACACCGCCACACCGGACAATCCCCGCACCGGCGTATCGGCCGTGATCGGCATGCCCGTTTCATAAACACCGATCGCGAACGCCACCACCACCCGGAACGCCGTTCCAACGTCCAGCAGCATCTCCTTGCTCACCCAACCGGCGCGCAGGACCACCAGAAAACCCAACGACAGAAACACCAGCCCCAGCGTCGTCAACCGTTGAAACGGATGCGCAAGCATCGCCGCCATCTCCGGCTGCAGGTAGTTCTGCAGCATGAAGGTCACCACCGAAGTTACGGCGCAAACGATCGACACCCAGCACAACGATTGCGCTGCCCGCTCCACAATTTCTGGCGGCAAACGCAAAGCGCGCGGTCTGGCGCTATCGTTACTCCCGGAACTGGCCCGAACGACCTCCATAAAGATCTCCTTAAAACAACTCCCGTCTCTCTAGAATAGGCGCAAAAAATGTTGCTTATGGATCATACGTACCAAAAGGTTGAACAGATCCGAAATAGAACGATACGATAAAGGTTTACATGCTGCGATTTGAAACCGCCGGCGAGTCCCATGGCGAATGCCTCGTGGCTACTCTCACCGGCCTCCCCTCCGGAGTGCCCATCTCCCTTGAACGCGTGAACCGAGAGCTCTGGCGCCGCCAACAAGGCTTCGGACGCGGCGGCCGCATGAAGATTGAAACGGATACCGCTCATGTGGTCTCCGGCATCCGGCACTCCAAAACCATCGGCTCTCCCATCGCGATGCTGATCCAGAATCGCGACTGGAAGAATTGGACCGACGTCCTTCCGGTCGAAGACTTCGACGGCAGCGAAGAGAAAAAGAAGAAAGTTCTTCGCCCCCGTCCCGGCCACGCCGACCTCGCCGGCGCCATCAAATACGATTTCCCCGACGCCCGGTACATCCTCGAACGCGCCAGCGCCCGGGAAACCACCGCCCGGGTCGCCATCGGTGCGCTCTGTAAAGAACTTCTTCGAGAATTCGGCATCGAAATCCTGTCTCATGTGATTCAAGTCGGCACCGCAAAGATGCAGCGCCCAGCAGAATGGAGCGAATTGCAGTCGCTTGCCGCCCGCGACGAAGTCCTCCTCGGCTGCGTCGACCCCGCCACCGAAGCCGAAATGAAAGCCGTCGTCGACGAAGCCTATCGCACCGGAGACACCGTCGGCGGCATCTTCGAAGTAGTTGCTCACGGCGTCCCCGTCGGCCTCGGCTCCCACATCGCGTGGGATACGCGCCTCGACGGAAAACTCGCCCAAGCCATCGTCTCCATGCAAGCGGTCAAAGGGGTGGAAATCGGGTTCGCCTCCGAAGGCGCCGAGTACTTCGGCTCAAAGGTCCAGGATTCCATTCACTACAACAAGGACGAACGGGAGTTCTTCCGCGGCGCCAATCGCGCCGGGGGCCTCGAAGGCGGCATCACCAACGGCCAGGATATCCTTGTCCGCGGCCTCCTCAAGCCCATCTCCACCCTCCGCCGCCCCCTTGAATCCGTCGACCTCGTCACCCGCGACGCCGAAAAGGCGGCCTACGAACGTTCCGACATCGCCGTCGTTCCCGCCGCCGGCGTCATCGGCGAAGCCATGGTCTCCATCGTTCTCGCCCAGGCCCTCCTCGACAAGTTTGGCGGCGACTCGCTCCGCGAAACCAAACGCAACTACGACAATTACCTAGATCAGGTCCGAAACTACTGAAATGGTCCTCGACATCGTCAAATACGGCAACTCCATCCTCGAATCCGAGTGCGCCCCCATCTCCAACTTCGGCACCCCCGAACTCCGCAAGCTCGTCGACGACATGTTTGAAACCATGTACGCCGCCCGCGGCGTCGGCCTCGCCGCTCCTCAGATCAACGTCGGTCAACAACTCACCGTCATCGATACCTCCTCGGGGGAAAACCCCGACGCCAAGCTGGTTCTCATTAATCCGAAAATCGTTAAGCGCGAAGGTCAGCAGATCGGCGAAGAAGGCTGTCTCTCCATCCCCGGCTTCCGCGAAGATGTCCGCCGCGCGGCGCACGTCACCGTCCGCGCCCACGACGTCGAAGGCAAAGAGTTCGAAGTCTCCGGCGAAGAACTCCTCGCCCGCGCCCTTCAGCACGAGATCGACCACCTCCACGGCATCCTCTTCCTGAACCACCTCTCGCCGCTGAAGCGAGACCTCATCCGCCGCAAGATCAAGAAACTGCAAAAGGCAGGCGAATGGTAGTCGTCTTCATGGGGACGCCGCAGTTCGCCGTCCCCACTCTCGCAGCCCTGGTCGCCGCGGGCCATGAAGTGTGCGCGGTCTACACCCAACCCGACCGCCCCGCCGGCCGCGGCCAGCAACTCGTCCAATCCCCCGTCAAGCAAGCCGCCCTAGCTCTAAAACTCCCAGTCCACCAGCCCGAACGCATCCGCCGCCCCGAGGTCGTCGAACAACTCCGCGCCCTGCGAGCCGACATCATGGTCGTCGTCGGCTACGGACAAATCATTCCCCAGTCGATCATCGACATGCCGCGCTACGGCATCGTCAACGTCCACGGCTCCCTTCTGCCGCACTACCGCGGCGCCGCTCCCATCCAATGGGCCATTGCCAACGGTGACCCCATCACCGGCGTTACCACCATGAAGATCAACGCCGGCCTTGACACCGGCGACATGCTCCTCAAAGCCGAACTGCCCATCCTCCCCCACGAAACAGCCCCCGAACTCTCCGCCCGCCTCGCCCCACTGGGCGCCGCTCTCTGCGTCGAAACCCTCGCTGGCCTCGCCTCCGGAACCATCACCCCCACCCCCCAGAACAACGCTGACGCCACCCTCGCCCGCATCCTCACGAAAGACGATGCCCGCGTCGATTGGTCCCGTCCGGCTTCGGGAATCCACAATCGCCTCCGCGGCTTCACCCCTTGGCCCGGCGCCGTATGCCACTTCCGCAACGCCCCCCTCAAACTTCACTTAGTCGAGCCCCTCCCCGAACTAACTAACCTCCCTCCCGGCGCCATCCTCCCCGGCAAACCTCTCCGCGTCGCCTGCGGCCAAGGCACCGTGTAAGTGCGGAAAACTTCCGCAACGGCCAGCATTTGTCCGACAATGAAGTTCTGACATGACACTGCCCCTCGGTTATCGCTACGCCGCCCTGTACGCTGGCATCCGCAAAGTCGCCAAGCCTGACCTCTCGCTGATCGTCTCGGACGTCCCCGCCTCCGCCGCTGCCGTCTTCACGCAAAACCAGGCCGCCGCCGCGCCGGTCAAACTCGGGCAGAAAAATCTCGTCGCCTCGAAAGGCATCGCCCGCGCCATTCTCACCAACGCCGGCAATGCCAACTGCGCCACGCGCACCGGCGACAAAGTCGCCAACGAAACCGTCCGCGCCCTGGCGAAAGCGCTCAAGATCCCCGCTAACCAGATCCTCCCCGCCTCCACCGGAGTCATCGGCGTCGAACTCGATCCCACCAAGATCACCTCGCACCTCCCAGCTCTCGTCGAAGCCCTCTCGGCCGACAAGTTCGATGAAGCCGCCGACGCGATCCTGACCACCGACCTCGTCCGCAAAACCGCCACGGCCTCTTTATCGGTGAAAGGCGGCGCCGTCCACATCGCCGGCATGACCAAGGGTTCCGGCATGATCCAGCCCCTTATGGCGACGACGCTCGCCTACATCGTCACCGACGCTGTCATCGCCCCCGCCGACCTCAAGAAGATGCTCGTCAAAGCGACCAACCGCAGCTACAACTGCATGTCCGTCGATGGCGACACCTCCACCAACGACACCGTCTACCTCCTCGCCAACGGCGCCTCCGGCATCAAACTCGCCGGCGCCGATAAAGCGCTCTTCGAACAGGCTCTCACTCTGCTGATGGAAGACCTCGCCCGCCAGATCGCCCGCGACGGTGAAGGCGCGAAGAAACTCGTCACCATCGAAGTCTCCGGCGCGAAGAACGACAAAGACGCCCTCAAAATCGCCCGCCAGATCGCCAATTCCCCCCTCGTCAAGACCGCCATCGCCGGCTCCGATCCCAACTGGGGCCGCATCCTAATGGCCGCCGGCAACGCGGGCGTCAAGTTTGAAGTCCCCCAAGTCGACATCAACTTCCAGGGCATGGCCGTCTGCCGCAAAGGCCTCGCCGTCGACTTCTCGGAAGCCGAACTCACCAAGCTCCTGAACGAGTCCGACGTCCTCGTCCAGTTCCAACTTCGCGGACCCGGCAAGGGCCAGGCCCGCTTCTTCACCTGCGACTTCACCGAAGGCTACATCAAGATTAACGGTAGCTATCGCACATGATCCCGGCGTTGTTCCTGCTCGCGGCCATCACCTTCCGCGACGCGGGGACACTGCCCGTGCGCCTCAACCACGCTCCGTCGGCGCAGAAGCTGCTTCCCGAGACCATGGCCGGAGGCCTCGCCGCGTTCGACTATAACGGCGACGGCCTCCTCGACCTCCTCCTCACCGGAGCCGCCGACAAGCAGGACCGCCTGTTCGCCAACAAAGGCAACTTCCAGTTCACCGAAGTCACCCAAGCCGCCGGCCTCTCCACAAAAATCCACTCCATCGCCGCCGCCGTCGCCGACTACAACCAAGACGGCCATCCCGACCTCCTGATCGCCGGGGTCAATGGCCTAGTGCTCTATAGCAATAACGGCAAGCGCTTCACCGACGTCACCGCCGCCGCCGGCCTCACCGACACCGGTTGGTCCGTCGCCGCCGGGTGGTTCGATGCCGACAACGATGGCCACCTCGATCTCTTCCTCGTCCACTACGTCGTCTGGCCCCCTGCCGCCGACCGCGCCTGCCTCGACCCCGGCGGCGCCCGCCGTGTCTACTGCCATCCCAAATACTTCGCCCCCACGGCCAACCGCCTCTTCCGCAATAAAGGCGACGGGACTTTCGAAGACGTCTCGAAGTCCTCCGGCATCGCCGCCTCCCGCGGCAAGGGAATGTCGGTCACCTTCGCCGACTTTGACAACGACGGCCGCCTCGACATCTTCGTGCCTAACGACGCGCTGCCGAACTTCTTCTTCCGCAACCTCGGCAACCACAAGTTCGAAGAGATATCCCTCGCCGCCGGCGTCTCCCTTCCCGATAGCGGCCGCGCCGTCTCCGGCATGGGCGCCGACTTCCGCGACCTCAACAACGATGGCCGCCCCGACCTCCTCTTCACCGCCCTGGCCGGCGAGAGCTTCCCCTATTTCCAGAACACGGGCCAGGGCTTTGAAGATCGCACCGCCCGCTCCCGCCTCGCCGCTGCCGTCGGCCGCAAGAGCGGCTGGGGCATCGCCATTGCGGACTTCGACAACGATGGCCACAAGGACATCCTCACCGCCAACTCCCACGTGATGGATAACATCGACCAGCACTCCGGCGACAAGTACCGCCTGCCTTTGAGCCTCTTCCGCAATCAAGGCGACGCGACCTTCGCCGAGGTCCCCAACCTCTTCCCCGGCCCCGCCGCCCACCGCGGCATGGTCGTCGCCGATCTCGATAACGACGGCCGGTTCGACGTGGTTGTCAGTCGTCTCGGCGAAGAGCCGAAGCTTTGGCGCAACGAAAGCCCCGCGCAGAACTGGATCACCCTCGACGTTCCCATCGGAACCAAAGTCAAAATCGGCGCCCAGCACAACCACCAGACCACGGCGATCGGTTACGCCAGCAGCGTGCAGGCCCCCGTACACTTCGGCCTAGGCAGCCTCGCGAAGATTCCTGTTATCCAGATCACCTATCCCAACGGCCAGACGAAGACGTTAACCAACACGCCCGCCAATCAACGCCTGAAACCGTAGCCCCCGGACTTAGGGCGCCAGCGGAGCCGCCCCCGCCTTCGCCGCCGACATCGTCCCGGGCGTCAAGCGGCTCACCCCGCTCGCCGCCTGCAACGCCCGCGCGAACTCCTCCTCCGCGCGCCGTTCGGTAATCGTGGCCACGTGGTAGAACTCACCCTGCGCCCGCTCCCGATTCACATCCACCAGCAGATACCCCCGCCGGAATAATTCGACATACTTCACGTGCGGATGCGTCGCGTTGATCTGCAGTTGCAATCCCGTCGCCTGCGCCCGGTCATCAATTCCCGGCGAAGTCACCGCGGGCGTCACAAACTCCACGCACGCCGGGGTAAATCCGCTCGGCACAAAGGGATTAAACGTAATCTCATTGGCCCAGGAGCTGTGAATGTCGCCCGTCAACACAACGACGTTATCGATCTGGTTCGTCAGCAGATGGTTGAGGAACCGGTTCCGCGATGCCAAGTACCCGTCCCACTGGTCCGGGTTGAAAATGTTCCCGTCCGCCGGATTGAGCAGTTGCCCCATCATCACCTGCTGCCCCACCAGCCGCCACCGCGCCCCCCGCGCCTGCGACGTCAACAGCTCCTGATTCAACCAGGCTTCCTGTTCCGCACCCAGCAACGAGCGGCCCGGCGCTGCCACCAGCGGACTCGCCGCAGCCACCTGCTCACTGCGACCCGCCAACCGGGTGTCGAGCATCGTTAAATCCATCAGATTTCCAAACCGGAACGTCCGGTAGATCTGCGAGTTCAAGAATGGGTTTTCCCGCACCGGCAGCCACTCAAACCAAGCCTGTGTTGCCACCGCCCGCCGCGTCGACCAGTCACCCTCCGTGGCCGGTTGATGATTCTGCGCCCCTTCCCGCCAGGCATCGTTCGTCGATTCGTGGTCATCCCAAACCACAATCCACGGATGTTGCCGGTGGGCCTCCTGCAGATCGGGGTCCCGCCGATACTGCGCATACCGCTCCCGGTAATCCGCCAGACTGACGATCTCCCGCGAAGGCTGCGGCGCCCTCCCCAAAGGCGCCCCCGTCCCATACTCCCCTTCGCCGTACTCGTAGATGTAATCGCCCAGATGAATCACGCAGTCCAAATCCGCTCGCCGCGCAATCATGCGGTAGGAGTTGAAGAATCCGTACGGATAGTTCGAACAGGAGGTCACCGCCATCCGCACCCGCTCCACGTCCCCAATCGGCAGCGTCCGCGTCCGTCCCACGGGGCTCTCCGCACCTAACGCGGCAAACTTGTAGTAGTAGGTCGTCCCCGGCTCGAGACGCGCGACATCCACCTTCACCGTGTAGTCATAACCAACATTGGTCGAAGTCACGCCGGTTTGCACGATCTGGCGGAATCCGGCATCCAAAGCCATCGTCCACTGCACCGTCACTTGCTCCATCGCCGCCCCCGGCGAGACGCGCGTCCACAGGATCACTCGGTTCAGCAGCGGGTCTCCGCTGGCCACCCCGTGCGCGAATACCGCCGCGGTGGGAGTCGTTTGCGCGGCGAGGGTCGCGGCGGATAGTCCAGCGGCAAAAGCACGTCTAGAGATCGGCATGAATTTGACTCTGCCAGAGCATCACTACTAGGCGATGACAGGCGTGTTTCGCTTCGATGAGTTACGCTGAACCAACACTATGAACAAATCCACGGTCGACGAAATCCGCGCCCGCTTCGACGCCGACGTCGAACGCTTCTCGAACCTCGACACTGGCCAAACCGCCACCATCGACGCCGCCCTCTGCCTCGAACTGATCGCTAAGGGCGCGGCCGCCGTCACCCCCCACGCGACCCACGTCCTCGACATCGGCTGCGGCGCCGGCAACTTCACCCTCCGCCTCCACCAGGAACTCCCGTTTCAGAACGTCACCCTCCTCGACCTCAGCCAGCCCATGCTCGCCCGCGCCGCCGCACGCGCCACTGCCGCCGGCCTCACGCCCACCACCGTCCAGGCCGACGTCCGCGAAGCCCACTTCCCGCCCCACTCCTTCGACGTCCTTCTCGCCGGAGCCGTCCTCCATCACCTCCGCACCGACGCCGAATGGGAACAGACCTTCGCCAAGCTCCACTCCTGGCTCCGCCCCGGCGGGTCCCTCTGGATCTTCGATATGGTCTCCCACGAACACCCCGCCGTCGAAACCTTTGCGCACCAACGCTGGACCGACTACCTCACCTCCTTCGGCGGCCCAGAATACGCCGCCAAGGTCACCGCCTACGTCAAGAAGGAAGACACCCCGCGCCCCCTCACCTACCAACTCGAACTGCTCCGCCGCACCGGCTTCACCTCGATCGACGTCCTCCACAAGAACGCCGCATTCGCCGCATTCGGCGCCTGCCGCGGGTCCTAGCTAGTTCACCAAGTCGCGCGCTAAACAGCCGGTCACGTCAGCCACGGCAAAACTGATCCTGCACAAATCCCGCCCTTTCGGCGGGCCCGAATTCGCCGACTACGTCGAGAAGGAAGACACCCAGCGCCGCCGCGCCTATCAACTCGAATCGCTCCGCCGCGCTGGCTTCGCCTCCATCGAAGTCCTCCACAAGAACGCCGCGTTCGGCGCCTGCCCCACCTCCTAGCTAGCCCGCCAAGTCGCGCGCTGAGCAGCCGGTCACGTTAGCCACCGCAAGGCTGATCCCGCACAAATTTCGCCCCGTCGGCGGCCCCAAATTCGCCGCCAAAGTCACCGCCTACGTCGAGAAGGAAGGCACCCCGCCCCCCTCCCCGACCAACTCGAACTGTTCTTCCGCACTGGCTTCGCCTCCATCGAAGTTCTCCACAAGAACGTCGCCTTCGCCGCCTGCCCCCACCTCCTGGTTAGCCCGCCAGATCGCGCGCTAAACAGCCGGTCACGTTAGCCACCGCAAAGCTGATCCCGTACAAATTCCGCTCCTGTGGCTGCCCCGGGATCGGCCGCGGCCATCCACACGCCGCATACTCCGCGCTGTAGCGATCGCGCGGCAGCGTATCATCGATAGTCACCCCCGCCACCCCCGCCAAGCTCCCCGGCAACCCCTCCTTCGGCGACACAATTCGAATCCCCCGCTCCGCCGCCACGGCCACGCGCTGCGCAAAGGCCTCCCGATGCGCCTCGTTCGCCGTCGCCAGACTCAGGTTCACGAGCGCCACCGGCTGCTCCAAACTCCAATCGAGCGCCGCCAGCAGCACGTCGATCGACGTCACCAACCGCCGCTGAAATACCTTCGCGATATAGAGCCGCAGCGGGGCCCCCTTCTCGCACACCGCCCCCGCCACCGCCGTCCCATGGCCCAGGAGGTCCAGGTACTGCCCCGGATCCTCGCCCGGCACAAAGCTCCGCCCTGCCACGAGGTCGCGCACATGCGGATGCCCCGGATGCACCCCGCTATCAATAATCGCTACACCGACGGACATGCCACCTTCCGGATCTGCCCGTCCACCAACTCCAACGCCTCCCCGCCCTCCCAGAACGCTTCGTGCGAAATAATCAATCCCGTGCGGCCCGTCAACACGCGTTCGAGCGTCTGCCGGATCGCCCCGCGCGCTGCCCCGTCGAGCGCCGCCACGGGTTCATCCAAAATCAGAACCCGAGGATCCCGCAGCAAGGCCCGCGCAATTGCCACCCGCTGCCGCTCCCCCGCCGACAACGCCGACCCGCGCTCGCCCACCTCTGTCTCGAGCGGCAACTCCAACGCCGCCGCCCGCGCCGCCGCCGACAACTCCGCCGCCGACGCCTCCGGCCGCGAGTACGCGATGTTCTCGCCCACCGTGCCGTGGAAGAGAATCGGCGTCTGCTCAATGACGGCGATCTGCTGCCGCAGCACCGCCAGCGGAATCCGCCGCACGTCCTGCCCATCGAGCCGCACGACGCCCTCGGCCGGGTCATACAACCGGACGAGCAGATCCACCAGCGTCGACTTCCCCGCCCCACTCGCCCCCGTCAACACATAGGTCTTGCCCGCTTCGAGGTGCATCGAAGCGCCGCGCAGCACCGGCGCGTTGTAGCCGAAGGTGACGTTCTCCACCGTCAACTCCCCCCGCCACGCCGCCACCGCCACGGGCTCCGCCGGCTCCTGCACTTCAATCGGGATCTCCAACAGTTCGAACATCCGCCGCAGCGAAACCGCGCCGGTGACGAGCGAACCGTAGAGCGACATCAGGTTCTGCACCGGCGAAAGCAAACGCCCATGATAAGCCAGAAAGGCCACCAGCGTGCCCAGCGTCATCGTCCCGGCGAGCACCTCCCAACCGCCGGCCAGAAACACAGCTGCCGTCGACAACGTCACCGCCGTGGTCGGAATGGCCCCGGCCAGCAGACTCGTCATCTGCATGGCCAACATGGCATCGACGAAGCTTTGGTTGTGCTTGCCGAAGCGCTCGACTTCGCGACGCTGCGCGTTGGCTAACACCGTTAGCCGTAACCCCGTCAACGACTCGATCAGAAAGCTGCCGATGGTGGAACTCCGCTCCCGCATGCGCTTCACGTGGGCGGCCAGCTTGTGTTGCGCACGCCGCAACGCCCACAGCGCCACCGGCAGCAGCACAATGCTCAGCAGAAACAGCCGCGGACTAATGCCCAGCATCAGCACCACCGCACCCACCAGGAAGACAACGTTGGCCATAAGCGCCAGAATCGTATCGGCGCTCACGCGCTGCACCTCGGCCACATCGTTATTCAGCCGCGAGATGAAATCGCCCATGCGCGCCCGCGCGTGGTGGCGCGGCGAAATCCGCTGCAGGTGCTCGTAGAGTTCGAGACGCATGGCGAACAGCACCCGCGCCGAGATCTTGGCGTAGGTGTAGCTCGACCACGCGTTAGTCAAAAACCCGAAGACAGCCAAGCCCGCCATCGCTCCTGCGGTCCACAGCAGGGCGTTCGGGTCGCGGCCAATCAACCCCTTGTCAATCAACTGCTGATTCACGAGGGGCCCTAACAGCCCGGCCCCCGTGGAGATGATGCTCAGCCCGATGATCCCCGCCAACGGCAACGCATACGGACGCAGAAACGGCAGCGTCCGCCGGTACTCCCGCAGCCTCACCGGAGCTTGTTCAGGCATCGACCTTGTAATAGCACATGTACCCGGAGTGGCAGTGTTCCGGCGCCTGCCGCAGACTGATCGCCCGTTCAATCACCACCGGCTTGGGCACCCCGTGCCGAGCCCGGTGCACAATGTCAGCCACCATCTTGACGCTCGCCAGCTTCTTGAGCGGCGAAGCCTCCCGGCCCACAATCTTCAGGGAATCCACACCCGTTTTCAGCAGGTCCGGCACCGCGCATAAGCCGCACGGCCCGTAAGGCAACCCCTTAGCAGTCGACCCGCAGCCGTTGCCGTTCAGATACCAGACCCACTCGCGATAGTCTTCAAGATTCCGCCGCAGCCACGCCCGCCGCCGCACGGAAAAGTAGCGGCCGTGCCATTCGAAATCGGTCTGCATGCCGGACAGGCTCGTGCAGAACGCGCCCACGGAATGGTGATGCGTGGTCGCGCAAAACCCTTCTTCAAACGCGCACCCATCGTTGAGCATGAAGACTTCAATCTCGCAGTCGCTGCCTACGCCCTTCTTGATGCTCGCAATCTCGGCCAGGGTCACGGACCGCGGCAGAATCACGCGATTTGGGCCGAAATTCAAGAGAAACCGGATGGCTTCGAGATTCAGTGTTGCCGCCACCGAACTCACATGCGTCCCGGCGTGCAGCCGCGCCTCGCTGAGCCGCAGCATCAGATTCACGTCGCTAACGATGAACGCGTCCACGCCGCACTCCTCGCTCAGCCGCTGCGCAAGGTCCATGACGAGCTCGGTTTGCTCCGCCGTATAGTAGGGCGCGTTGAAGGTGACAAACACCGGCAGCCCCTTGGTGTGCGCGGCGTCCGTCAACGCCCGCATGTCGCTGAGCGTTTCCAGCGACGAGCCCTTGGTGGACCGCCGGTTCAGCCACACCGCGCCTTGATACCGGTCGAGCCAATCCTGCGGAACGAAGCCACAGAACAGCTCTTCGGCACCCGCGGCGTGGAGCATCTCAAGCTCGTCGATCTCGCGGATCGGCGCCAGGATCTTCATGCCGCCACCCCGTTGGCCAGCATCGGCAGCCGCGTCTGCAGGTGCAGCCGCGCCAGCGCGCCTTCGCGGGCGGAGCGCACCAGGGCCTTCACCATCGCCGGGGTGTGCAAGTAGAAGTACGAGTTGCCCTTGAGCCAGAACTTCTGGTCGCGATTTTCAAAAGGCGAGTTCGTATAGGCATGTTCCAGCAGAAAGGTTTGGCACTCCTGTTTGCACAGCGCCGCGGGCTGAAATTTTTCCGTCTTGCGATAGCCCAGGCCCGCCGCCTGGCACACCCGTGCCGTGCTGATGAAGCCATAGGGCAGGCACGCGGTCAGTTCCATCGAAGCCGTGGCCAGATCGTTGCCCTGCGGCAGCCCGTCAATCTCCGCCCGCTGCACGCCGAAGCGGCGGAGCATCGCGGTGTACGCCCGGTTGTCCAGGTTCGACCCCTGCAGCACGGTCAAGGTGGGCCCCGGGCCGGCCTCGGCATAAAGGCCCATCACGCGCGGATCGCGCAGGCTTTTGTTCAGCAGCCGCCCCTGCACCGGCACCAGATGCGGGAACTCTCGATGCAACACGTTCAATACGCCCCAATCGCTGAAGATCACCTCGTCGCCCGGCCGCAACTCCGGCAGCAGCGCGCGCAGCTTGGCCAAGCCCGCATCGCCCACATATGGCGTTAGAAACGTGAACGGCCGCGTGCACGCCGCCCGCACCGCCCGTAGCGCCTCCGGAGCCGGCAGCAAATGCTCACAGAACTCAGCGCCATAGCTCGTCCGCCTCACTTCGAGCCCCTCGAACAAAGGAGCCAACCCGTCGAGCAACGGCCGCAGCTTGGCACTTCGCTCCCACTCCAGACTCTCGGCTAACGAAGCATTCGCCTCCGCCGCACAGCCCACCTGCAACGTCACTTCCATGGCCTAGCGCGGGACAATCGCCAGCAGTGGCGTCGTCATATCGGCATCCATGTCGATATCTTTGACGAGCTTCAGCGTCTTCACGTCGTAGAGCTCCATCGTGTGCCCCGCGCCATAGACGATGATGTATTTCCCGTCGCTCGTCAGCCCCGTGCTGAAACGCGTCCGCCCGGGGAACTCGCCCCGGTTCACCACCTTCTTCGAGACCATATCAATCACGAAGAACTCGCAATGCCGGTCGCCTTGCGCGCCTTCCACGGTGAAGCCGTAAGCGAACTTCCGGTCCGGCGAAAGCCGCAGGCTCCCGTCGCCGCCCGGCACGCCGGGGCCAATCGGGCTGAACTGAATCTTCCGCGTCGTCAGGTCGATCTCGGCCACCCCGAAGATCCGCCGGTGCACCACCGGATCCTCGGAAGAAAACAGCGCCGTCATCTTCCCGGGGGCTTCGTTCGGATCGTCCTGCCCGTTGAGCGAAATGCCGGTCATGTCAAACGAGTCGGGCTTCTCCAGCGGAATGGTCTCGACGACCTTGAAGTCGGTCGTATCGACAATGTAGATGTTTTCGCGGAAAAACCACAGGAACTTGCCGTCCGGTGAGATGCGCAGGCCGCCGCCGCGGCGTCCGCCGCCGCCTTCGGCGTTGGGCGATACCTGCCGGGGCAGTTCGACGGTCTTGATGATCTTCTTCGCGGCCAAGTCCACGACGGCGAACTTCGGCATCTCGATCTCGAAGCGATCGACCAGGCGGTTGGCCGCGCTCATCGTCAGATAGAGCAGCTTGCCGGTCGGGTCCAGCACGGCGCCCTGAATGCGGACGCGCTTGGCCGGTGAGCCGAGCGTGAAGGAGTCCACCACCTTGCGCGTGGCCAGGTCGATCGTCTCAATCCCGGCATCCTTCACCGTAATCACCACCAGCTTCTTCTTGTCCGCCGTCGGCAGCAGCGTCCGCGCCACGTCGGTCTGCAGTTGGATCCGGTCGATCACCTTGCCCGACGCTTCGTCCATCACGGCCAGCGTTTTCGGCCAAGTGCCCACGTAGACGAGCGTCGGGTCGGCGGCTTGGGCCGCCGTGGCCAGGACCAACGCCCAGTAAAGTGCTCTCATTGTCCCCGCTCCGTCCTATGGGAAAACCAGATCGATGTCCCGCCAGTCCTTGGTCGCGCTCGCGCACTTGGAAGTCCAGTCCGGATAGTTATTGTAGTGGTCCGGCACCTGCGCCGGCCAGTAGCAGGTGATGTAACAGTCGTAGAGGTCGCGCTCGGCCGGTTGGCACAGCCCCGCGGTACCGCCGGCGGAATCCACCTCCCACCCGGGTGAGAAGACGACCGAGCAGCCGATGGGATAGTGCGGCCGCGGCGCTGGCTTGGCCCCGCCCCGCTCCTGCTGCCCGTAGATGTCGCCGTAGGCCGAGGCGACATACTCTTCAATGCGCCGCGCCTTTTTGTTCACCGCTTTCAGGTGTTTCATTGGAGTGCCTTCCGTTTTTCAAACGCGTCGAGAAACGCCGGGTTCTGCACGGCGATATCCCCATAAATCTCTAGACAAATGCCGGTCCAGTCGCGAATCCAGTCGCAAAAATGGAGGTTCGGGTGGCCCGTATCGCCGTAGCGCACGAACGCTTCATGATGGCATCCGCCGGCGCACAGCGGGCGCGCCCAGCAGGAATGGCAGTCATACTTCGCGCCAATATGGCCCTTCGCCAAAAATTCCTTCTGCTTCCACTTATCCATCCCGCCCTCAAGCACGTTACCCAGCGCGTGTTCGTCGGAATCAACAAACCGATGGCACGGCGCGATGTCGCCGCTCGGCCCGACCCCCACTAACCCCAGGCCCGCGCCGCAAGGATGCGACTTATTAATCCCAGCATGCAACTCGGCCAATGTATCCGACACATTCGAGAAGCCATGCGCTTTGCCCTGCACGGCATAGTCCCGATACTCGTAGGCCAACTCCCGGAACTGGTCCAGCACCGAATCCATCTTCTTGGTCTGGATCGTATAGAGCCGGTCCGGCGCCGCCGTCACCGGCGCGAAGCCGACTTCGGCAAAACCCAGCTCATGCCGCAGATGATGGAAGATCTCTTTTACGTTGGTCACTTGCTGGGTCATGGTGACGCGCGCGGCAATCGGCCGGCTCTTATGTCGCGCAATCAGCGCCTTCACCTTCGGCGCCACGATGTCGTAACTCCCCTTCCCATTGGCAAACACCCGCAGCGCGTCGTGCGCCTCTTTGGCGCCATCCATCGAGACGGTCACGCCAATGTCGTTCTTGGCCAGAAACTCAATGACGGGCTCCGAGAGCAGCGTTCCGTTGGTGGTCAAGGAAAAATCAAGATACTGCCCCGTTTCCCGCGCCTTGGACTTGCCGTACTCCACCACCCACTTGAGCAGCGGGAAATTCATCAGCGTTTCGCCGCCGAAGAACGTAATATGCACGGCCCGCCGTCCCTGCGCCGATGCAAACAGGTGATCCACCGAGGCCCGCGCCACCGTCTCGTCCATGAACTTCGGCTTGCCTTCCGGCGTCGCCACTTTGTCCTCGCCGTACTCGTAGCAGTACTGGCACGACAAGTTACATTGATTCGTCAGGTTCAGAACGAGCGACTGCAGCGGAAAGTCTTCGACAGCCTCCTGCGGCGGATCCGCATACCCGGTCTGATCCCGAATCACCCGCGCCTGGAACAGCTCGGTCACAATCCCGTCGGCGTCGGCGAGCGAATAGCCTTTGGCCACCAGGCCCGCCAGCAAATCTTCGGCCGCCACTGGCCCCGCTTCGAGAAGATCGAGCGCATCGCGCACCGCCGGGCTCACCCCAAAGATGCCGCCGCTCGGCACTAGATAGAGGAACTCCTCGCCCGACGCCGCAAACCGGCGGAACTCCGCCTGCGAGTACAACACTTCGGCCACCGCACTCATCGGCCCACCTCCGGTTGATGATCCCATCGCACATACAAAGGAATCGAAACGACCAGATAGCTCTTGGCCATCAACGGCTTCGCACCACCTTCATAAGTCGCCACCACCCACACATCACCGAAGTTATTCGACCCGAACTTGCGATTCTCGTTTGGTCCTTCCCCATTCGGAGTAAATAGCCCCTCGGCGGAGAGCGAACCAACAAACTCCTTATCGTCGTCACCCATCCGGGCCGCAAACTCTTCCATCGACCACTTGGCCGCCACCGGTCCAATCTCCACATCATCGGCCGTGTTCGGCTTGCCATCAATTCCGTTCGAGCAAGCCACGGCTTCGTACTGAAAGAAGCCCTTCGGATGCGTCGTGCCGCCGAGCCGCGCATGGGACGTCCGCGGAATCTTGATGTAGTCCACCGCCCCGTACACCGGCACCGCCGCCGGCAGAGTCGCCCGGCGAATCGCGATCGGCCGCTTCCCGGGCAGCGCATCGGCCGCCACGTCCACATTCACCGTCAGCATCGATGGCGTCTGCGCCGCAATCTGCGTGACGGTTACCCCCCGGCCCAGGTTGATCTCCGCCGGTTGCAGCCCCGCCGGAAGACTATCGCCGTAAATCTTCAGCTCCGTGCCCTTGGTGCCAATCTGCAGCCCGCCCTGCCCCGTCGTCAACAGCACCGGCCCATCGCCGGCCCGGACCAGCTTCACGTCATAGCCAAACTCGCTATACCCGCCCCAGAACCAACGACCCTCCGCCGACAGTTGATCGGCCGCAAACGACATCACTTCGCGCTCTTCCTTGCCGGCCACCATCGAACGGCCGCGCCAAGCATAGCCGGTGTACACAACCGCCTTGCCTTCCCTTGCCATCTTCTCGCCGGTCTTGAGCGAAGTCAGCGTCGTCTTCGTCGTGAACTCGCCGCCGGCGCCGCCAGCGATTGTCATTTCCCCCACAAACCGGCCCTTTGCCGCTAAGTCGGCAACCACCAGCCATCTTCCGGCCAGCCGCGGCTCACCGCGCGAGCCCTGCCACGCCGCCCAGGCCGGCGTATGCAGCGGATTGCCCTTGGCTAAATACTCCACAGCGCCCAACATCTGTTCCAAACCACGTCGAGTTCCGGTGGCGGCAGGGTTGGCCGATTGGCCTGGGGTTGGCCCGGCTCCAGCCCCGCCGCCGCCCCCTCCCTGTGCCGGGTAGGAAGGCCGCCGGAACGAGGTGTTTTCCACCACAGGGAAGTATCCGCGATGCATATCGACAAGCAGATCCCACTCTTCCCGCGATCGCCGCCAGGACAGGGCTTGAGCCATCGGGTGGCACGACGCGCATGCGTCGCCAATCGCCACCGTCGGGTGCGTCTCGCCGTCGATATACCGTTTTTCCCAATACCAAGCCACCGGTTTCGCTTCCTCCGGCGCCAAGCCATGGGTCTCGCTCAATGTCTTGACAATCTCCCTCGCCTCTTCCGGCCGCAACACCAGACCGTTCAGCCGCACCATCCGCTTGATGATCTGCTGCCAGCCTTCCGGCGTCGTTCTCTCCCACGAGATCCGCGTCAGGTTCCCCTTCGCATCGGCGCGATGACATCCCGAGCACTTGTCTTTCACAAGCTGGCTCCGTACCGGGATGCCCGGTTCAGATGGCTCTTTCGCTTCTGCCTGCCGCGCTCCACCCGGCGGTGGCTGCGCACTCCCTAACACCGCAAGGAGAAGAAATACCGAGAAACGCATGAATCCTCACTATCGCAATCCCACTAGGATATCGGAACATCGAACGAGGAAAAATGCGGGAAACGGGAAGGAAGGCGCCGTGGCCAATTGTGTTTGAGTATACGGGGAAAGCACGAAGCGGTCAAACTGTTTATTGCGGAACTGTTCTCAAAGTCGCTCGCACCAAGTCGAGCGGAATCGCCTCCACGGTCCGCCCATTCCCAGTAGTCGAAGTAGCGCGCAGGAGCGAGTTATAGATCGCCTCCTCGGCCGCTTCAATCGTCGCCAGAAACAGCGGCGACATGGCATCGTTACCCACCAGCGCCGCAGCAGACCGAACGGTGGAAAACGCAATTGCGTAGTCGCCGCTTCCGTTGCTGCCCGCGCTGCCCGTCCGGGCCATCCCCCAAATCATTCCGCGCGTCCACGGGCGCGTCGGTCGCCACCACCAACATGCAGGATCCGTCGGCGCTCCCCTCCCGCCGCCGCACCACCCGCCCGCCCAGCCGTAACTCCCCACCGAAGTTACTCTGCACTAACACCCCAACCGTATATCCTCCCGCCACCCGCGAAGCCGTGCCGATGCCGCCCTTCCAGCCAAACGCCACCGTCCCCGTCCCCGCTCCCACCGACCCTTCCTCCACTGCCCCGCTCTTGGCCCCGTTGATCGCCGCCAGCACCTCGGCCTTCCCCACGTGCCGCCCGCGGATGTCGTTTAACCCGCCGTCATTAGTCTCTCCCACCAACACATTCACACTCCGCACCCGCTCATTCCCCGGCAAGCCAAGCAGATAGTCTAGAGCCGCATCCGCCACCCGCGGCACGTTCAAAGTCGCCGTCAGCAAAATCGGCGACTCGATCTCTCCCAACTCGTTCACTTGCGTCGAACCCATCAACTTCCCGAAGCCATTGCCGACATATACCGCTCCGGGAACCTTTTCCTGAAACAGGTTGCCGCCGTGCGGCAGGATCGCCGTCACCCCCGTCCGCACCGTCTCCCCGCGAATCACCGTCGTGTGTCCCACCCGGACACCCGGCACATCCGTGATCGCGTTCAGCGGCCCCGGCGGCAGCATCCCCACCACCAGACCCACCTCGCGTGCGCGCGGCCGGTCCTGCCCCACCGCCGCCATCACCAACAAGAAGCAACCAGCCACTAAGCGCATCCCCACAGTTTACGGCGAACGTTGCCAGCGCAGCGCCATCACCGCCTCCCCGTTCAGTACCGCCGCCTGCTCCAGAATCTGCCGGGCTTGCTCCGCCACCGTCCGCACCCCCTCGTGATAGCGCAGATTGGGCCTGCCCGGTCCACCGTTGTACGCGCCCACCGCCAAGACCACATCGCCGTTGAACCGATCGAGCAGACTCCGCAGTAGCAGTCCCGCATAGGTGGTCAGCACATCCGGACTCACCTCGTTTACCCGCAACTCCTTCGGCGGGGTCCCGCAGATAGAGCCGGTGCACCTCCCGCATCGTCTCGCGGGTAATCTGCCATACCCCCGTCGCGTAATTAGCCACCCGCACCCGCCCCTTACGGCGCTCCAGCACAATATCGTCCTTCGCCGGATGCCGCTTCCAGATCGAATGCTGCAGGTCCCCCCGGACGTTCATGTAGTTGTTCTCCATCGCCCCAATGCCCAGCATCATCTCGAGCGGCAACTCGTAGAACTCGGCCACCCGAATCATGTCTCCCGCCAACTCGTGCGCTTCTCCGCCGTCCAACGGCGCCGGCACCGGTTCCATCCTCCGCCGAATACGCGGGTCCGTGCTCGACTTGAAACGCAGAAAACGCCGCAGCAACGCCTGCAACTCCCCTTTGGGCAACTCCTCCATCCTGCGTTGCACCGGCTGGCTATAGGCCGCCACAAACAGCTTCGTCTGCTCCCGGGCCGCCGCGAACCGGGCTTCGGTCCACCCCTGCCAAGCAAACTCCGGAATGCTCTGGCTCGCCGCCAGTTCCGCCGCCCGGTCCATCGCGTGAACCCAGTCGTTCGACATCGCCAGCGTTACCGCGTATCGATCCCCGACATGCAGCAGCACCTCTTCGCCCGGTCGCGGCAACGTCAACCGGTAGTGCTGGAACATCAGATAGGCAAACAGCTCATCGCGAAACGAACCCACCCGGAGCGCGAACACCTGCCCCGGCACCCGAATCGAAATCCGCCCCGTGCGGATCTCCGGCGCCGGAGGGCTCAGCCAAAGCTGCGGCATCGGGTCCACCTGCCAGCGCAGGTACAGCGGTGCCCCCACCACGCCGGCCGCGTAGAGCAAGATCCAGGCAAACCGCAAGACAGTCACTCACCCAGCAGGTGTAGCACAACCTCTCGCCGGTGGGGCGCCCGCCGGTGCTCAAAGACATAAATCCCCTGCCACGTCCCCAGCACCATGCGCCCGTTCACCACCGGCACCGCCAACTGCACCGCCGTCAACGCGCTGCGAATATGCGCCGGCATATCGTCCGGGCCCTCCAGCGTATGCCGGAAATGCGGATCGCCCTCTTTCACCATCCGGCCGAACCAATCGTTCAAATCCGCGATCACATCCGGATCCGCATTCTCCTGCACCGTCAGCGAAGCCGACGTATGCCGGATGAAGAGCGTCAGCAGGCCCGTCCGAATGCCTTGCTTTTCGAGCCAACTCTCCACTTCGCGAGTGATTTCGAAAAGCCCCTTCCCCCGCGTCGTCACCCGCAGTGAAGTTACCGCCTGCTGCATTACTCGACGGTCACCGATTTGGCCAGATTCCGCGGCTGATCCACATCACAGCCCCGTCGCACGGC
>LNFE01000177.1 GCA_001464575.1 Acidobacteria bacterium Ga0077553
GGGGAGAGGGCCTGGGAGGCGAGCACGGTGCCGGAGGCGTTGACGGCGCGGAGGACGATGGGGCCGGTCGAGTCCGGGGCGGGTTCGGTGGTGGTGAGGGTGTACCAGGGGTCGTTGTCGACGTCGAAGGCGGCGTTCAGGAAGCCGGAGAAGTTGACGACGCGTTCCGCCGTGGTGCGGCGCTGGTTTGAGCGGGATTGCTGGATAGGGTTGACGGGGTCGAGGGAGTCGAACAGACGCTTATAGACGTCGGGGGTGACCCAGTAGTCGACGGCTTTGCCACCGGAGCCCATGAAGCAGGCTTTGGCGCCGAGGTCGCCGCGGCCGCCGACTTCGTACGCGCGGGCTTCGGCGGGGATGAGGGTGGCGGAGATGCCGGTGGCCTGGAGGCGGCCGGCGGTGCAGGAGGTGGTTCGTGCGCGGTTGTCCCAGTCTTTGCCGTTCATGCCGTTGGGGGCGGGGTTGACGGCGCAGCGGATGGAGCCGTCGGCGTAGGTGTCGCCGGCGCCATAGATGTGGGCGATTTCGTGGGCGACGGTGGACTCCATATCTTCATCGCTGGCGACGACAATGTTAGTGGGGGCGCCCATGGTGAAGCCTTGGCCGGTGCCGTTGGGGAAGCCGAGGTTGCGGCTTTGGATGAAGCCGACGATGAGGTCAAAGCAGCCGTCGGCCCGTTTATTGGTGGCGCAGTGTTTGGGGAGGAGGTTGGTGAGGGCTTCCCAGAGGTTGCGTTCGCCGTCGTTCGTTTCGAGGTTGAAGCGGGCGTCGGACGCGTCGAATTCGTCCTGGATAGTCCAGGTGATCTTGTCGGCGGCGACGGGGTAGACGTGGCGAACGTAGTCGACGGCACGGCGCCAGCGGTCTCCGCTGACGGATTGGATGGTGCCGTTGTAGTTGGCTTTGACGGGGCGGACGAGGATGCGGAGAGCTTGGCGTTCGCGGAAGACGATGGCGGTGGTGGTGGAGAGGGACTCGCCGTTGACGGTGGCGGTGAAGCGGTAGGTGCCTTCCTGCCAGTTGCCGCAGGCGGCGCGGGTGGGGCAGAGGAACTCGACGGTGGCTACGGGGGCGGGGTAAGGGCGGGGGGCGAGTCGAGTAACTTCAGCGCCATTGCGTTCGATGACGAGGCGCGTGTTCTCCGGGTCGACCGTGACGGGGATGCTCAGGAAAGCCCGGATGGCCGTGTCCTTGCCGGCGACATAGTCAGCGGCGCCATTGAGCTGCTTGCCCAGGGCCTGGTTGACTTCGATTTCTACGATGGAGGGGGTTTGGGCGAAGGCGAGCGTCGCAAGCAATAGAACGGACCGGACCGGGCGTAGGGACATTTCGTTAGGGTAGCAGAGCCAGGTCGCTGCACTTCGACATATTTCTATAGGCTGGGGATTGTCCCGAACGCGTTGACTTATTACTGGGAGTATGAATCTTGACGGCCTCGGCTTCTACGAGTGACGTGCTTGGAAGGCTACTCCTTCGCCCTGGCAGGTAAAACCGAAGCCGGAATTCAGGTGTAGAAAGCAGCGACGGGAATCTTTGCAGTGGTTTTTCTTCAGGGTTGGAAGGGCTAGCCAATGGAAATCGTTGAGGTCCATGACGAGTTTGCAGGACGAATTTCACCTTGGTGAGTTGAGACCAGCGGCCATAGAGAGCCGCTGGTCTCCAACAAGGAGAAAACCCATGAAAAGTATAGTTAGAGCCCGGAAGGGTGCACAGTCTGGATTTACGTTGATTGAGTTGCTGGTCGTGATTTCGACGGCATCGATTCTGATCGGCTTGCTGTTGCCGGCGGTGCAGAAGGTGCGTGAGGCGGCGGCACGGATGAGTTGTTCAAACAACCTGAAGCAGATTGGCCTGGCGATGCACGGTTCGACTGGTCCGAATACGCCGTTTCCGTGGACATTGGCGGAGGTAATGAAGAAGGCGGGGATGCCGGAGAACGGCGAGGTGGACGGATTCAAGGCGTCGTCCTATGTGGTCGACGCGCAAGGTTGGAGTCTGGCGATGGAACCGGTGCCGGGTGTGACGGGGACCGAGACGGCCCGGGCGCGGGGAACGCGCGATGGGCGCGTGGTGATTGAATGGGTTCCGACGCCGGGAGCGGCGGAGGGGCGGGCAGCGATGTTCGCGGCGGTGAGGAAGGCTGGGGCGGGCGACGTTGACCAAGCACTTGGTACCGGCCCAGAATCCGGCGATGGCGTTGCGGCAGGCGGCAGATGCGTATCAAGGGGCGGATGGGACGATCAGCTTCGCTTCGATGTCGCGGCATTCCGGTGGGGTGAATTTCGCCCTGGGGGACGGTTCAGTCCGTTCGATCCGCTATGGGCTTTGGCAGGCGGTGCAGCGGGCGATGCAGCTGGGGGTGTACGGCGAGCGTTGGGAGATGCTGCCGGGGGTGAAGGTGGAGGATGTGCGGGGGGACGCGCCCGGGAGTGCGGAGCTGTTCAGCTTTGGATACGTGCGGGAGTTGACGGTGCAGGTGGTGTTTGACCAAGGGTTGCGGCAGATGCTGTTGGGCTTGGTGGGCCGGGCGGAGGTGGCGGCGAAAGCGGGCGACTTGCCGGCGGTGGAGGCTGCGGGAAAAGTCTATCAGGAGCAGGTGAACCGAAGCGCGGGGTTGGCGACTCCGGGGGTAAGTCCGTCGGGAAGGCAGGCGGCAATTACGTTCGTCGGAGGCTGGGGATCGTCGATGTATCAGTACGCGTATAACGATCCCAACTAACTAGATTAAGCAACGGAACCTGAGCGGGTCTGGTTCGAGGTCCAGGTATTCCAACGACCGCAGATTCCGCTCCGGTTACAACGGCTAATCCAGAATTAGATAGTTGCTAACTAGGCGAAGCAGAGGCGCGGCCTGGGGAGGGGCCGGGCGGAGGAATCCGGAAGGAGGGAGCCGGAGAGGTTTGTGGGCCGTTCGGCGGTGAGGCTGTAGGTACCATCAGGCGGCGGTAGCGAGAGGGGAGAACGGCAAGGGCGAGGGCGGAAAGCTCGCGGAGTCTAGGCGTGGCCGCGAAGCGGGCCGCCGGGCGTTTGAGGGTAATACGGCGGGGTTGGACCGGGTTGGGTGGGGCCACAGGAAGGGGTCCCTGGACTTTCCCAGAAAGAGTCTGTACCGAAGGGCGGTCGCAGGATCAGGTAGCCATGCTGATGTAGAGGGCTTCCATATGGCGGGCGAAGCCGGCGGAGTTGCAGACCGGAGACTGCTGGAGGTGCTGACGCATAGTGGCGCGGAGAGGGGCGAGGGGTTCAGGATTCAGGGAGAGGGCGACGGCGGTATCGATATAGCCGGGCAGGTCCGTCGCGGCGAACTGGGAGAGACCCGCGTTGCGGAGGAGGGAGACGCCTTGGCGGGCGGCCCAGCGGTCGCCATCGAAGGAGAGAACAGGGACGCCCTGCCAGAGGGCTTCCATGGTCGTAGTACCGCCGTTATAGGGGAACGGGTCGAGGGCGACGTCGACATCGGCGTAGGCCGCGAGGAAGTCATAGTGGGGGGCGCGGCCGGAGCAGGATAGGCGGTCGGGGGAGACGCCATTCGATTGGAAGGAGTCGAGC
>LNFE01000178.1 GCA_001464575.1 Acidobacteria bacterium Ga0077553
TGACCGACCAACCGTTCTCCACCTTTGGTAAATCCGACGACCGATGGCGTGGTGCGCGCGCCTTCCTGATTAGGGATTACGACCGGCGACCCCGCTTCCATAACTGCTACGACGGAATTGGTGGTGCCGAGGTCAATACCGATGATTCTGCTCATGACTAGAACTCTTGCCTCCTTCTTTAGTCTACTACAAGTATTGAATCTGCGCGACTCACTATCAAGTAATATTTTAGCAGGAGGGACTCAGGTTCTAGCCAGGAAGCAGCTTGCTAATGTCGTTATAGAGCACGAACACCACTACCATCATTAGGAAAACAAAGCCAAGCTTGAAGACGGTTTCCTTCACGTGGAGACTCAGATCCCGGCGCATAATCATCTCGACGGCCAACATCAGAATCGTTCCGCCATCGAGGATTGGGATGGGAAGCAGGTTGAAGATGGCCAAATTGAGACTGACCGCCGCCATGAGTCCAATAAAGGAGGCCGCGCCTTCTCTGGCGGCGTCGCCGCTGAGGCGCGCGATGCCAATTGGCCCTTCGAGGCTCTTGGCCGACATCCGGCGCTCGACGAGCCCACGCAGGAACTGAAGAATCAAACCGGCGCTCCGCGTATTCTGCCGCGTGGACTCTCGCAGCGCCTCGACGAACGGCAATTGCACAAAGGTGACCCGGGGCGACAACTGGACCCCGAGCATGTACCGCTTCGCGTCCCCCTCACCGACGGCCGACGGCGTCATCGGGACCTTCCGAATCTCGCCATCCCGGTTGTAGGTCAGCTCCACCGGCTTGCCTTGGCCTTCCTTGAGCATGGTCAGGAGCATCTGGGTAGATCGCAGGGCAACCCCGTCGAGGGCGACCAAGAGATCTCCCGCTTTCAGGCCGACGCGCGCCGCTTCCATATCGGGGCTGACCCCGCCCAGTTGAATCTCGTGCTGATCGCCCCAGCCGATCGTCCCGATCCCGTTCTGCTCATGAAGGGCGGGGGTCAGGGTGACGACCACTTGCCCGGCGTCCCGCTTGAGGACGACGGGCACGGGGCGATTCGCCGCGGCGACTTCCGCCAGCGTCACATCCTCCCAGGTCGGGTCCGCGATGTCGTCAAAGCGAACGATGCGGTCGCCCGCCTGAATGCCTGCTTTCTCGGCCACTGAGTTCTTGGCCACATAGCCGACGACAGCCGGCCCATCCGAACCAACGACCTTCGGATAGCGATACATGAAGAGGCCCGTCAGCAGGACTAACGCCAAGATAATGTTCATCGCGGGCCCGGCAAAGGCGATGATCATCCGCTGCCATCGCGGTTTGGCCAGGAAGCTGCGCGGATCTTCGACGGCCGAGGGGTCTGGGGTGCCATCCTCCGCGGTTTGCTCTCCGGTCATCTTGACGTAGCCGCCGAACAGGATCAGCGAGACAGCCGAACGAGAAAGCCTCGACACGGACATCAAAGTATTTTGCTGCCCAGAAGTGACCCAGTTCGTGGATCAAAATCATGATCCCGATGAGGACAAGGACCCACCAAACGTTTTGGAAAAGAACCATAAAAGCGACTATCCTACCAGCGCCCGTGCCGTTTCCCGGCTCGCGCGATCAATCTCCAGTACCTCTTCGACGGAGCGCGGCGTTCGATTGGGTACTTTTTCTAACGTCTCGCCGACCACACGGGCAATTCCCGGGAAGGAAATCTTCCCGGCTAAGAAAGCTTCGACAGCAACTTCGTCGGCGGCGTTCAGGGTGCACGTAGCCGACCCGCCTGCCGCCTGCGCCTCGTAGGCGAGCCGGAGCAGGGGGAACCGGTCCAGGTCCGGAGGCTCAAACTCCCACGTACGAGCCTTCGTCCAGTCCATCCGCGGCACCGGCGCCGTCTCGCGGACCGGGTAGGTCAAGGCGTATTGAATCGGCATCCGCATATCAGTCGTCGAGACTTGAGCGATTACGGAGCCGTCGTTGTACTCGACCATCGCATGGATGGAGGACTGCGGATGCACCACCACCTCGACATCGGCCGGGGCGAAATCGAAAAGCCAACAAGCCTCGATCACTTCGAACCCTTTGTTCATCATCGTCGCCGAGTCAATCGTGATCCGCTGTCCCATCTTCCAGGTTGGATGATTCAGAGCCTGCGCCACGGTAACTTTTTCCAGGTCTTCTTTCGGCGTGCGGCGGAACGGACCGCCGGAGGCGGTTAAGATCAGTTTGGTCACTTCGTCGCGACGGCCGGCCCGTAGGCATTGATGCGCTCCGTTGTGCTCGCTATCGACGGGAATCATCTCGGTTCCGGCCTC
>LNFE01000179.1 GCA_001464575.1 Acidobacteria bacterium Ga0077553
CGAGACCAGCCACGCCGACGATGGCCGACATGACGATATCGACCTCTGGCGCGATGGCAACTTCTAAACGACCGGCGGCGCCCGAGGCCAGTTCCGGCGGCCGGATGCCCGCTGCGGCCAGTTTTTTCGCCAGTTGGTCGCAAAGCTCCGGGGTGGCGACCACGGCAACGGCGGGAGTGAACTCCCGAATCTGCTCGACGAGAAGGTCCAAATTGCTGCCCGCGACTAAGGCATAAACGGAAAACTCTTCCCGGCGGCGTCGAACGACGTCCAGGGTGCTGGTGCCAATGGAACCAGTCGATCCAAGTAAGGTCAGGGTCTTCATCCAGTCAGACAAACCTATGGTATCACTCGGTTTGGGGATGTTTAGAAGAAGGAAGCAGCCAGAGACTGGAAACCCCGAAGGGCGACGGGAGGGATGCTTCAGGGGTCTATATTGAGGTTAGTCTCGCTTTGGTGGGAGTTGCCCCCCCGTCTTACCTTCAATATTAGAATATGATTTTTGGAATCGCAAGACTTTTTTTGTGAAAAATTGAAGACGACGGCCTACGCGGTCGTCTTGCTTTTCACTTCAACGCCTGCGATTCCTTCTAAAACCTTGATTGTGCTGCAGATATCCTCATCGCCGGTGCCTTGAGAGATCGCCGCCTGGAACATTTGGTGAGTCAAAGCGGTGAGCGGAAGGGGTACACCGATGTCTTTTGCCGAGTCCAGCATCAGCCCGATGTCCTTGTGCATCCACTTTACGGAAAAGTTGGTGGAGAAATCGCGCCGGAAGACGTAGGGCGCCTTAAAGGAAATTAACCCGCTGCGTGCCGCGGAATTGCTCAGGATGTCGACCATGAGGTCCGGATCGACCCCGGCCTTGGTGGCGAGCACCATTCCTTCGTTAAAGGCCTGGAGCAGATTGGACAGGATCAAGTTTTGGGTCAGCTTCGCATTCATGCCCAAGCCGGGACCGCCACAGTAGTACAACTGCTTGCCCATCGGCTCGAAGTAGGGCTTCACCGATTCAAAGACGGTCTGGTCGCCACCGACCATAAAGGTGAGCGTGCCCCCTTCGGCGCCGGGCTTCGACCCAGTACAGGGGGCGTCCAGAAACTCGACTCCTTTCGCCTTGCAACGCCCGGCCGCTGACCGGCTGTATGCCGGAGCCACTGTTGACGCATCGACGATGACGGTTCCTGGCTTTGCACCCGCCAAGAGGCCCTCGGCGCCAAACACTACCTCCTCCGACATCGCCGTATCTCCGACGATGAGGAAGATGCAATCGGAGCTCTCGGCGACCTCCTTCGGCGTCGCGCAGGCGCGACCGTTGGTCCGTCCCGCCGCCAACTCCGAGGCCTTGGCGGCCGAGTGGGACCAGAGGGCCACGTCGTGACCCGCGTCGAGAAGATGCCGGGCCATGGGGTAGCCCATGATGCCCAATCCGAGAAAGCCGAGTTTCGCCATAACCTGGCTATTGTATCGCTATCGCAGGTTGCCGAGGAGGCGCAAGATCACCAGATCGGAGGGCTGAAACGTGGTCGACGGGATCATGTGCTGCTCCTCTTCGGAGTGGACAATGTGCGTTCGCACAAGGGATCGGAATTGATCGATCGAAACGCCCAAAGCTTCGGCCGCTTCAGATTCAGAATAATAAGACTTCGACGCTCGGGTGGCTAGCATTGATTTGGTTCCTTGCCGCTGATCTATCTCCAATTCTAGAGACGAAGCGAACAGTACCCAATCAGCAAGAGTCCCTAGATAGGGAGCGTTTTTTCCTGACTAGTTGCAGGCCCGGGCGGTCCGTTCGACTGAGGCTCCTGCCTTGTTCCGTAAGGTTACACGCAGGGATTCCACGCGAACCGCATTAGCTGACGGCGGCACTGGGATCGGCACCTCAATCTGGAACGCCCCGCCAGTCCTGATACTTAACTCGTTGGCGAAGTAGTCGTTGGCGTACGTAGCAACGTTAAGGTCCTTGACCTCCGCACCGTTGAGGAATACCGCAATGTCTGTCAGATCCCTCGTCGAGCTGAATCCGGTCAGGCGCAGCGCCAACTCGCCACCCATCACGGCGTAGCAGGCGTCGGTCAACACCGGCGCGGCTCGGAGGACGGTGACTCTGGCCGCGCCCGGCAGGGCGGACTGCGACTGGCCGGCGATCTCCAACCGGCTGACACTAACAGACACATACCCAGCGACAGTACCCGGCCCGGCTACCGTCGCGGCAAATCGTCTCTGGCCGGCAGGAATCGAGAAGTTCAAGTGCCGCCGTCCATTTGCGGCGAAGACTACTGCGGGATCAGGCTGGTTCTGCCGGTCATCCCCGACGCCAGTATCAGCCTGTGTCTCCAGGGAAAGAGTGCCACTGATGGGCAGGGGATAGGGGCGATCCAACTGCAGAACAATCGGCAGGGCGCCAC
>LNFE01000180.1 GCA_001464575.1 Acidobacteria bacterium Ga0077553
CCGCACCGCCGCCCGGCGGGCATCTTCCACAACGATCGTGACTTCCCCATTGCGGGGTTCGATTGGGATACCCGAAAACCATCCGTCAGAGCCCAGTGTCAGTCCACCGGGGAGTTGCCCCTCGGCGCGAAAGCGGTATGGAGGCACGCCGCCATCCGGCAGCGCGTGCGCCCGATAGAACGAACCCACGGTAGCCGTTGGCAGAGGACAGTCGCCTAGAATCCGCAAAGGTTTCGGCGTGACAAACTGATCGCACTGCTGCGTGGCGACCAATCCATTACCATCCCGGACGGCAACCGTAAACGTCGAGGTCCCAGGGAGCGTCGGCACGCCGCTGAGACGGCCATCCGAAGTCATGGTCAATCCGGCAGGTACTGCACCGCTAAGGGTCCACACGAAGGGCGCCACCCCACCTTGAACACTCAAGTTCGCTTCGTAGGACTGTCCCAACTGCGCTGGCGGCAGCGGACAGGAGGATATGCTCAAAGGCGCCCGGCGCACACTCAGCGCGCACGGCTTTCCAACACTCAACCCTTCACGGTCCCTGGCGACCAGTTGAAACTGATAGGCCCCTGCCGCATTCGCGGCCCCCCGAAGCTCCCCATCGGCACTCAGGGACAGTCCAGGAGGCAACGTTCCAACCGAACTCCAGTGGTAGGGAGCCACGCCTCCCGATGCCTGCAGATTCACACGGACTGCTTGTCCGGTTTCGACCGGCGGCAATGGACACGCCGTCTCCAGGTTCAATCCAGGTGCGCCGACCGTGAGGTTACAGGTTAGCCGATGGCTACGGCCCGCCGCGTCGGCGACTTCCAAAGCATATACGAATCGTCCGGTCGTGGCCGGAATCCCCGTCAATCGCCCGGCGTCTGAGAGCCGAACGCCCGGCGGCAGCGCGCCCAGGGCGGTCCAGCGATAAGGCGACAGGCCTCCACCTGCTTGGACAAGCTCATCGTAGCCAACCCCTTGAGTGCCCCACTCGGAGGGACACGCCGCGAGCGTCAATTGGGAGAGCCGCGGGCGAATCGTCAACGTGCAACTCCGCGAGGCCGGCTCTATGTCCGAACGGGGATTTCCCGCTACGCGCAGCAGAAAGTTGAAGGACCCGGATACGATTGGCGAACCGGACAGCACCCCGTCTTCACTCAATTGCAGCCCGGCCACCGGGCTAACGCCATTTTCACCCCACGACCAAAGATAGGGACCTGGCGCCCCGGCAGCGCGGAGAACCTGCCGGTAACCAACGCCCTCGGTCGCCTCCGGCAAAGGACATGTACCGCTCAGGATCTGCAGCGTGGCGGGGAGCACCTCGAAGGTAAGGCGCTGCGCCACCGACTCCTCAACGCCATCGACGCGGCTCGTCACCCGTGCAGTGAACTGATACGTCCCCACAGCCGTCGGTACGCCGCTCAAAACGCCCGCGGGCGAAAGCGATAGACCGGGAAGACTTTGCCCAGGATCCGGCAACAAGCTCCATTGATACGCCGAGCCGCCCTCAGCCGTGAGAAGGGCCGAGTACGCCGAACCAATCCGCCCGGCCGGCAGCAGATTGCTTGAAGTAATGCTCAACCCCGGGCTCAATTGCCCGTCGCGAGCCCGAAACAGATAGCGGCCGATTACTGGTGAATTCAGACGGCGCCGCGACAGAGCCATGGATCCGCTATCGAGGAATGCCCCGACGATCAACGAGCCAGGCAACTGGAAACTGGTCCCCGGTTGTCCCGAACCGTTCGACCAACCCACGGCGGCGGGTACCCCGCCAAAGCCGCCCGTGCCACCCGACGCGTCTCCGGTCTCCCATACGATCCGGGAGTAATTGAATTCGACATCGAAATTCCCGGAGCCAGTATCGGACCGGTCAATCAGAATGACCTGAAAGCTATTCAGCTTGTCGTCATAGCTTGAGAAGTATCCGACGTTGATGTAGTTGGCGCCAAAAGCGCGCCGGCCATTCACGGTATCCTCGCCAAAGGTGACGAGTTGCGACCGCGCCCCGCGGGTATCGACATCGGCAAAGAAAGGCGCGATGATTTCCGTCTGGGTGTTTTCAAGCCCGAACGGGGTAAACGTCGACAGCGACCGGTCGAAGGTGATGTTTCCGTTGTTGTTCACCCAGCAACCATTGCGCAGACGACCAAAGAAGTTAATGGGAAACGGCAGCGCGACGAACGGACCGGAGCCGTCATCGTTGCGGGGCACACTTTGCGCCTTAAAGCCTGGCAAGTCTCGAATCGCTTGACCCGCGACCGGTTCCGGGAACAACAGACTTCCGGCCAGGACCGCGAGCAGCGGCAAAAGGAAACCGCTCGACTTCCGCTGGATTCTGACCGCTTCAGTCCGGTCTTGGTTGGCCGGCAGCGGATCGACCTCCACGGCCCGAGCGAGGGCCAGCAGACTTGGAGTGAACTCAACCTCGCTCCGCGAGAGCTCTTCCCGTCGTGACGTCAACATTACTGAACCTCCGAAACCGAAGCGGGCAAGATCGAAAAGGCTACTTCGCCCCGCCCGAAGTCGAGATAATGCGAAACCTGCTTCAGGGAATCGTGCAGCCGGACCATGCCCTGCCCGGCAGCCCAAACCCCGGTTGGCGCACAGTCGCAGCGCACGATGGAGGCGGTCTCTCCCCGGTCATCCCAGCGGCGTATCTCGCCAGACCGGTGGACCGTCATCAAAAATCCGCCCGCCCACAAAAGCCCTACCGCTCCATCTGGCGCCTCGACCTCAATCGAGCTGGCCGTGCGCGTATCCTTGACTATCATCTTCCCGGCGGAATTGATTACCGCGAATCGAGCTCCCCCAGGAGCAAATGCAGCCCGGAACCCCACGCCCGCGGTGACCGGGACCAATGCGTCATCCTCGCCCCAGAGAACCGCACGATCCTCTTGGCTTAGCAGCGCCTGGCCAGCGTCATCGGCCAAGCTGAGAGCGCGCAACCCACCCGTCGAGCGGATCTCCCGCGTTTGAGTGCCATTTTCGGCCCGGTAGATCCCGCATCGATCAGCCACCTCGTCACACGCCAACCAAGCCGAGCCCGCCGCGTTCCAAACCGGCGACACCCAGTCCCTTTCTCCCAGCTCAAGGACCCGGCTTACCGTAAGGTCCTGATTCCATTCGAGGAGTTGCCAGCCGGTCCCAGACCGCACCAGCGCTCGCGCACCAGCCGGCCACACAGCCTCGACAGGGCGATCCCAGACCCGACGACCCAGACTCAGCCGCCCCGCGACACCCTCCACGGAGACCAGATAACCCTCCACCGGATGCACCGCTACCTCGACCGCGGCCGGCGACGAGACCCGGGGCGTCCCCGCCCAACAGGCGAGACCCCCAACTAGAAGTATGACGGCAGAGCAATGGCGCATGGATGATCCTCCGGGGACACTTGGCCCTAAGGGTGAATCGACCAACCAGGCGAGAAACTTTACCCTTCTCACGAGGGAGTCGCGCGGATGATAAATTAAAGAAGGCGTAACCTCTACCGGGCTCTGTGCGCCCTCTTCGGTGAGGCAGTCCGTCTTTATTCATCCTGCATCGAAGGCCTTGGTAAAAAAATATGTCGGCGATTCTGAACCCTTAGCACCCGCTGTTCCTCCCGAATCTCCCGCTGGAGGCAAATGGAAACCTTTTCTGATCCTCGCGTTGGTCGCTGGGGCGGCTTGGGCGGGGTACGAATTCGGGTACAAGCCGCTCGAAGCCCAGAAAGCGCAGTCGGTTGCCGTGGTGATTCCCACCGCTCAGGTGAAAAGGGGAACGCTCGAAAAACGCAGTCGCATTTCCGGCACTACCGCCGCGAAGAACTTCTCTACGATCACCGCCCCAAAGATTCAAGGACCTGAGGGCAATCGGCCGATGGTGCTTCTGAGCATGGTCGAATCGGGCGCCGTGGTGAAGCAGGGCCAAGTGATCGCCCGGATTGACGGCCAGAGCCTTCAGGATCATATCGACGATGTGCAGGACACCGTTGAAGCGGCGATTGCCGATGTCCGGAAGCGGAAAGCTGAACTGGAAATCGACTGGAAGAATCTTGAGCAGACGGTTCTGGTGGCCAAAGCTGACTTGGACAAGGCGCGCCTGGAGGCATCGGCGGCCGAAGTCCGCACGGAAGTCGAACGCCAACTTTTACAGCTCTCATTTGAAGAGGCGCAAGCGCGCTACAAGCAACTCCAGTCTGACTTCGAAAACACGAAGAAGCTGCAAGCCGCAGACTTGGCGATCCTGAACTTCACCCTCGAACGCCACAAGCGCCACCTCGGCCGGCATGCCGCCGACGTGAAGCGTTTTGTCATCACGGCTCCGATGGATGGCCTTGCGGTGCTGCAGTCCGTTTGGGGTGGAAGTTCCATGCGCACCATTGAACAGGGTGACCAGATTACCCCGGGCCAGCCGTTCATGAAGGTCGTGAATCCGAGCAGCATGATGCTAGACGCCAAGATCAATCAAGCCGAGAGCGACGATTTCCGGCTGGGCCAATCGGCCGAGGTTCGCCTGGATGCCTTCCCGGGTATGGTGATGAAAGCGAAGGTATTTAGTATCGGTGCGATCGCAACCAGTTCTTCTCGCCAGAGCCCGTTTATCCGCAGCATCCCGCTGAAACTTGCCGTCGACGGTTCCGACCCGCGGCTGATCCCGGATTTGTCCGGTTCGGCGGATGTGGTTCTCGATAAGGTGGAAAACACCCTCATCGTTCCGAAGCAAGCTGTCTATGCCCAAGACGGCAAGATGTTCGTTGACGTGAAATCGACACAGGGATTCACCGCGCGGGAAGTGCAGGTAGGCATGAGCAACGATACTCACGCCTCCATTCTGAGTGGGCTTAAGGAAGCGGAAGAGATTCGCCTCAGCCGCTAACCCGTTGGATCAGGCCGGATGGTTCTGAGCGCTTACTCGCTCGGAACCAGCTCCTGTGACCTCTCGTCCAGGTTCTCCTGCTGCTTTTCTACCTCGATCCGTTCCTGGCACTTAACACAATAGTTGGCCCAGGGAATCACCTGCAACCGCGCGGGGGATATGGGTTCGTCGCATTCGGCGCAGATGCCATAACTTTCGTCGTCTATGCGAACCAGGGCCGCTCGCACTTCGCGAAGATCCAGGGCTGTTTGATGCAGTAGACCACTCTGGAACTCACGGTCCACCAGTTGCAGGCGAGCATCGAACTCATCCGGCGATACCTGAACCTCCAGGTCATCGCGGCGAGCCAGCCGATTTTGCAGTTCCGTCTGCTTGGCGAGCAGCATCTCGTGGAACTTTTTTCTGTCAGATTGATTCATTGAAAAAGGTACATCCCCATTGTACGGCGAAATGGAGTCCCTGCCGGTTACCGCCACCGGCCTTCAAGCGGCGCTGGGGGGTCCGCTATGGATTGGAACATCCCCACGCGAACGGTGTCAGTTCCCTTCATGGTCAAGAGCGGCATTAAACCCTGGGCGATCATCCGTTCGGCGGCCTGCAGGGTCAGCAGAACCTCCGCGCACGGCTTCACTTCGGGACTCCCATATTCGACGAAGGAATGCAGTGGCAGATTCTCTATATTTTGGAACTGCCCGGGTCGCATATCCCACCGATTGACGGTAAACGCGTGCGCCGTCAATTGCACGCAGGCGTACATAGGATTGGCCCACAAATAGCCAGCGTGGACCGACGTCCGGTTCGGCATCTCTTCAAAGGCGAACCGTTCGGCCGGGTTCGACAATTTTCCGTACGGCAGCCGGACCAGAAACCGCGGCAGCGCCAAGCCAATTCGGCGCGCCTCCGGCAACTGGCGGATCTCGTTCCAGATCGCATTCCCTTCTTCCCAATCTTCGGTATGCCGCAGATCCTCAGGATTCTTGACCCCCAGGATCGACGGATCCGCCCCGGAAAGCAAAGGCGCTCCCGCCTGATCGGCGATCATGGCCAGCCTCCGCGCCCAGCAGTGCCCAGGGCTCCCCTTTCACGGGTTGCGATACGAGAAGCCGGAAGAGCCCGGTCGTGCGTAGGTCGCTTGCCGTTGCCAGGTCGGCAAACAGCTCCGCCTTGCTCACGTCAAAAATATACAGCTGTAACTGCGAATCGGTCTCCGTATTCCGGACCAACCAATCGAGCGCCCGCCACGAACTCTCGAGCGCCTGAAACTGTGGCTGATGCAGGAGCGCCCGCATCTGGCCCGCGATCGTCTCATCGAGCTCCGCCAGCAGCTGCTTTTGCTGCGGGTCGTTGGTCTTCTCCAAATGGGGCGCCACCAGATCGTGGACGTAGGCCAGTAACGCATCGGCGGGCTTCCGTTTCGCTGAAGCCTGTGCCGCCGGCTCGCCGCCCTCAACAATTGCATCGAGCAGGCTGCCCGTAACGATATCCGCTCCCGCCCGTGCGGCTGGGGGCTCGGGAGCCCGCGCCAGTCCGCCCAGAATCTCATCCGTCGTTGCCTTCAAGGTGGCCGGGTTTTCGAGCCGTTTCCGCATCTGCTTCAACGCCCGGAACAGGGGCTGGGTATCCAACACGCGATCCGGGTGAAAATCGTCCAACTCGCTGATCGCAATGTCCGCCGTGGCGCCTTCCGCGCCCAGCGGAAGCCGCAACTGAATCTGCAAACTCCGCATGACGGCATCGATCTCATCCCGGTCGACGGCCATGGGACGGCGCCCGGCCAATGGTTCCACGATTCCGCGGCTCGTCCGCCCGGAGAAGTCGCCCAGAATTAGCACATGAAAGGGCGAGTCGGGCTCCGGCCGCGCCGTGGTGCGCCGCTGCGGGTCGACATCAAGAAACACTGCTGCCAACGGATTATTTGCCATTTCGCTCCCGATTATACACGGGGGAGGTGTAACATGAGCCGATAACCGTTTCCCGTGATGGAATTTTCTTTCTATTCCCGCGCGAGGTTAGGTAAGGATTTGTAATTGAATGACAACCGACCCGATTCGCAACCCCTTCGCCACTCTTGATCCGGCTGACATTGAGCGCCTCCGCAAAGTTTTTGAGCGCCATAACTATACTGAAAAGGCTGTCCAGGAGGTCTTGCCCAAGTGTTTGGATGGTTTTGCCAATAGCGAAGGCGCGGGCCCCGTGGTGCAACGGGCTCTCCGGGAAAACACGCCCCTGAACACCTTGGTTCGACTGTGCCTGGTGGGTTTGTCCGAGGAGGAGGCGGTTGTTCGGGAGGTCCTTGGGGAGTCCCTGCTCTCGGATCTTCTCGCGGGAGGACTTTTTGAACGGACAGCGAAGGGCATCCGTTGCCCGTTCATTATCTATCCGGTCCGAGGCTTTTACATTGTCTACGACCATCTCAGCGCGAAACACTCCGAGATCTCCAAGTTCATGGTGATGGGCGTCGGCACCAGTTCGCTCGCTCCGGCCAATGCGGCGCCCCGCCGGCACTACCGGCGAGCTCTCGATATGGGCTGTGGCGGTGGCTTCCAGTCGTTTCAACTGGCCGGGCATTGCGACGAAGTGGTGGGCCTCGACATCAATCCGCGCGCGTTGAGTATGGCGCGCTTCGCGGCCGTGCTCAACCGCATGGACAACATCGATTTCCGGATGTCTGACTTCTTCTCGGCGGTCGAAGGGGAAAAGTTCGACCTGATCGTCTCGAATCCCCCGTTCGTTATCTCGCCAGAGTCGGAGTATCATTACCGGGACGGTGGCCTAGGCGCGGACCGAGTTGCGGAAACGGTGATTCGGAACGTTGGCAACTATCTCGAAGAGGGCGGCGTCGCCGTCATCATCTGCGAGTGGGCCTCGCTCAAGGAGAACAACGCCATCGACCGCTTGAGGCAGTGGGTGGACGGCAGTGGCTGCGACCTTTGGTTATCCACTTCGAAGCAGGCGGATCTGGTGGCCTATGCCATGTCCTGGATCCGTTCTTACCAACAACATCTCACCGCGGAAGAGTACGCCAAAACCTATGACCGTTGGCTCGACTATTACGAGAAGCTCGGGATGGATGGCGTGCAAACCGGCTTGATCGCCATGCGGAAGCGAGACGGCCAGAACTGGTTCTTCGCCGACGATGCGCCGTCGGTCATCCGCGGCCGCTGGGGCGAAACGCTCCTGCAACTCCTCGACATCCATACCTTACTCAACACCGCTTCGATTGACGAGATTCTGGACCAGCCGTATCAACTGTCCAGCGCCGCGCGCATGCGCCACATCTACCAACAGGCGGGTACACGCTGGGCGTCGGCAGAAGCGGAAATCTTCCTTGAAGACCCACTGCCCTACAGCGGCCGCGTGGATCAGTACACCGCCGGACTCCTGTCCCGCTGCGACGGGACAGCACCACTGCGCCAACTCGTGGCCGGCATGGGCGAAGCGGTCGGCGTTAGCTTCCCCGAGATCGTCGAAGCCGCCATGCCGATTCTTCAGGGCCTCATGCAGCGCGGCTACCTGATCCCGGTTTCGCTCCTGCCGCCCAGCCAGGACGCGACGCCAGAGTGAGCCTCCCGCTGGCCGGCATCCGGGTCCTCGACTTTACTCGCGCCGTCGCCGGTCCTTTTTGCACGATGATGCTTGGGGATCTCGGCGCCGCAGTCACCAAAGTGGAGGAGCCGGGCACCGGCGATGAAACCCGCCAATGGGGCCCGCCTTTTCATGGCGACGACAGCACGTACTGGCTAGGACTCAATCGCAACAAGTCGAGCGTTGCATTCGACCTCAAAGCCGATCGAGGGGAAGTGCTGGCCCGTATCGCTGAGTCGGATATCCTTGTCGAAAACTTCCGGCCTGGTGTGATGGACCGCCTTGGCTTCGGCTACGAGCAGTTCGCCCAGTCCCGCTTGATCTATGCCTCGGTCAGTGGCTTCGGCCCGGATTCCGCCCAACCCGGCTACGATTTGATGATCCAGGCCCTGAGTGGCCTGATGCATACCAGCGCCCTTCCGGGTGCGTCCGCCGGCAAAACGTCGTTCCCCGTGGCCGACATTCTCGCATCGCTTTTTACCAGTCAAGCGATCCTCGCCGCGCTGCTTCGCCGTCAGAGCACGGGGGAGGGTGCCCGCATCCACGTCTCGCTCTTCGAGAGCCTGCTCGCTGGCATGTCGCCGCTGACATCCGCCGTTCTGCTGGCGGGCGTTGACCCCAAACCCGCCGGCCTTGGCTTGAACAACATCGTCCCCTATCAAGTGTTTGATTGCGCTGATGGCCAACTCGCGGTCGGCGTTCCGAACGAACGGATCTGGCTCCGATTCTGCGATGCGGTCGAGCAGCCGTACTGGAAAACCGACCCCCGGTTCGCCGGCAACGCTGCCCGCGTGCGCAATCGTGACCAGCTCATTCCCCTGCTTGCTCCGCTCTTCGGAGCCCGCTCCAAAGCCGACTGGGCTAAGAGGCTTTCCGAGGCCGGAATCCCTTGCGGATCCGTGCAAACTGTGGCCGAAGCACTTCGGCAGATCACTCCTTGGGAACTCGAAGACGGGCTTCCCGCCATGCCCAATCCCATGCGCATTTCCAACTGCGAAATGCCCCGCCGCCGTCCGCCACGCCGTCCTTAACCGGCGTTCATTAACTTTTCCCACGGTTGTTGCCGACATCAATTTATGATGTAATCCGCCAACCCAATGGGAGGGAAATCATGTTGATGAATCGAGGCGCCTTGGTTGCGCTGACCGTTTTCTCCACGCTTCCCCTGCTCGCGCAAGATACGCGCGGCAGGGTACAAGGACGAGTTACCGATGCCACCGACGCGGTTATCGTCGGCGCTACAGTCGTGCTCCAGAACGACAACACCAATATCCAGTCGACGCAAGTCTCGAGCGCGGCTGGCCAATACATCTTCGACTTGGTGCTGCCCGGCAAATACACCCTCTCCGTCGAGCTCGCCGGATTCCGGAAGTACGTCCAGAAGAACATTCTCGTACAAGCCCGCGCCGACGTTACCGTTGATTCCCGCCTCGAAACCGGATCGACCAAAGACTCCATAACGGTTGAGGCCACGCCCGTTGCCGTCCAGTTCAATACCTCGACCATGGGTCTCACGCTCGACACGAAGATGACGAACAACTTGCCGATCATCCATCGGAACCCGTTCCTTCTCGTCAGCCTCAACCCCGCGACCGTCATTCGCTCCTCTACCGAACAGAGCCCCTTCCACCATTGGGCGGCGTCGCAGTTCGACGTGGGCGGCAACACGAGCACCAAGAACGACATTATTCTCGATGGCTCGCCGTCGATGACGGGCCAGAAGTCTTCCTACACGCCTCCGATGGACGCGGTGCAGGAAGTGAACCTGCAGCAGAACGCGGTGGACGCCGAGTTCGGCCACTCCGCGGGCGGCGTGCTGAGCGTGTCGATGAAGTCCGGCACGAACAACTATCACGGCACGGCCTACTACCTGGGCCGCAACCCCGCATTGAACGCGCTGGCCGACCGCATCACGCAGCGCGCCAACCTGACGCGGCAGAACACCTGGGGCGCGACGATGGGCAGCCCCATCATCAAGAACAAGCTCTTCAACTTCGTTTCGTATGAGGGCTGGCGGACGATTGAACCGCGTAGCGCCTTCAACACGCTGCCGACGGACCTCGAGCGGACCGGCGATTTTTCGCGCTCGCTGAACACGGCCGGCGCACTGCGCACCATCTACGATCCCTACACGACCACCGTCACCAACGGCGTGGCGTCCCGCCTGCCGTTTGCCGGCAACGTCATTCCGTCCAATCGAATCGATCCGACTTCCCGCATCATCATGAACGACCTGTGGAAGCCGAATGGCCCCGGCAATGGCCCGACGCAGGTGAATAACTTCATCGCCGGCTTCGCCAATCGCTTCCGCTACTGGAACCTCAGCGATCGCGTGGATTACAACGCCACCGACAAGCTGAAGTTCTTCGGCCGCTACAACCAGTTCCGCACGTTCACCGCGCAGGATGACTACACCGGCGGCTCGCTGGCGCAGCCGCCCGACGGCTCCAAGCGCCATTCGCTGAGCTTCTCCGGCGACATGGTCTACGCGTTGAACTCGAGCACCGTGCTCAACATTCGCGGCGCTTCCAACGCCATCGTCGACTCCTTTGGCGTACCGTCGGCGACGCTGAAAGAGTCGGACCTCGAAAAATTCTGGCCGGGTAACGCCTGGTACAAGCCCTATCTCGGCGGCCTGCCCGACATCTACTACCCCGGCGTGACGGTGACGCAAGGTTCGACGACAACGCTGGGCCGGACCGGTTACTGGTATCAGGAACCGAAGTCGTGGAACATCGACGCCAAGATGTCGAAGAACATCGGCAGCCACTATGTGAAGGTCGGTGGCGAGTACCGCCGCGAGAACGTGGTCGCCTCGCGGCCGCGTCCCCCGGTCTTTAACTTCGTTCCCGCCGTCACGGCCAACACCTTCCTGAACCCCAACATCAACCTCTCCGGCGATGGCTGGGCCACGATGCTGCTGGGCGCGATGAACGGCACGTCGAACTTCAGCTCCATCCCGATCCAGCGGCCGCGCGTGAATTTCATGTCGTTCTTCGTGCAGGACGACTACAAGCTGACGCAGCGCCTCACGCTAAACCTGGGTATTCGCTACGAGTACTTCGGACCCATGACCGATCCCGAAGATCGCTTCTCGCGTTTCCTCGATCTGAACAGCCCCATTCCCGAGTTCCAAGGCGCCAACGCGCCGCGGATGCCGGCAGCAGTGACGGCCCTGCGCACCGCCGCGCCCATCTATAACGGCGCCTGGGTGTTCACGGATTCTGAAAACCGCGGAAGCTGGAACGCACCCAAGACTCTCCTGATGCCGCGCGCCGGCCTCGCCTACCGGATTAACGACAAGTCGGCTCTGCGCATCGGCTGGGCCCGCTACATCGTACCCGCGACGCTCACCGACGGCCTCAACATTCTCGGTTCGGTCCCGCTGCCTGGCTTTGACGCCACCAGCACCTCCGTCCCCGAAATCCAGGGCGTTCCACAACAGCGGCTTTCGAACCCGTTCCCTGGCGGACTTGTCCCGGTCAGCGGCAAGACCCTGGGCCGCTACACGAACCTGGGCGCTCCGGCCACCTGGTATCAGCAGGACTTTAACCCGGGCGTGAACGACCGCTTCAACGTCTCGCTGCAGCGGCAGTTGCCCGGTCAGATCCTGGCCGACATCACGTTCTTCATGAACACTGGCCGCAACCAGCCCTTCACGTTCGACCTCAACCAGATCGATCCGCGTATCGGCTACAACGTGAAGACCGCCGTGACGCAGTCGGTTCCGAATCCGTTCTTTAACGTGCTCGGCGCCGATAAGTTCCCCGGCCAATTGCGCACGCAGCAGAACATTCAGGTGAACCAGTTGCTGCGGCCCTATCCGCAGTACGGCGCTCTGACGGAGACGCTGAACTCGGGCCTGCGCAATCACTACCGGTCGCTTCAGATGCAGTTCCAGCGGCCCTTCGCCAATGGCTTCAACTTCACCATTGGCTACAACTACAACCGCGAACGCAACGAAGAGTTCTACGACGAGCAGGACTACTTCACCCGCACGTTCACCTTCCAGCCGGCCCGTAACGCCCGGCACCGGTTGACCGGCGCGGCCATCTACGAACTCCCGTTCGGCAAGGGCCGCCGCTTCATGGCCAGCGCTCCGAAGGCTCTCGACTATGCCTTCGGCGGATGGTCCGTCGCCCCGCTGTTTACCTATAACACCGGGCTGTTCCTGCGCTTCGGCGGCATGCTCGTCAATGGCGATCCCACCATCGAAAGCCCGGACCGCAACCGCTGGTTCGATACGTCGAAGTTCGCCGTTCTGCCCGCGTTCACCCGCCGGACCAACCCGCTGCAGTATCCGAAGCTGGTGGGCCCGAATACGCTCAACCTCGATGCGACGCTCGCCAAGGAGTTCCCCATCACCGAGAAGGTGAAGTTCGAACTCCGCATGGAAGCGTACAATGTGGCCAATAGCTTCTTCGGATCCGATCCGGATGTGAACGTGAACTCCCCGAACTTCGGCCGGGTGGTCACGCAGCGTGGAGGGTTCTTTGGCCGTCAGCTTCAGTACTCGGGCCGTATTATTTTCTAGCCTGATCCTCTCACCGGCCGCCGCCCAGTTCACCGGGTCGGCGGCCTGTGCCGAATGTCATCAACCGCAATGGGCCGCGCAGAAACGCTCGGCCCATTCTTATGCTCTCTCCCGCCGCAATGAACTCTGGCTCTTCGGAGCCGGCCGCCAAGCAACCACCCCCGTCTCCCGCCTCGACGCCGACTACTACCTGGAACACGGCCTTTCGCAGTACACCTCCCCCAACGTCAAAGCGCTCACTCCGGGCCATACCAAGCCCGACGGCGTGAAGTATCGCGTCTTCGATCCCGGCGCCCAGATCCTTCGCTGCTTTCAATGCCACTCGACGGGCAAGCTGAACTTCACTCCAGAGCAGGGGATCTTGCCCGCGGAGAATGGCGTGCAGTGTGAGGCCTGTCATGGCCCCGGCGCCGACCACTCCCAACTGCTTCGGCCGAAAATCTTAAACGCCGCAGGGTTGAACGACCTCTGCGGCGCCTGCCACCGGCAGCCCCCCAAACCCGGCGAGGACGTCAATTGGCAGGACCCCTGGAACGTCCGCCATCAGCCGGTATCGCTCTCCCAAAGCGCCTGTTTCGAGAAGGGGAACGTGAGTTGCATCACCTGCCACGATGCCCACTCGGGCGAGGTGAAGTCGACGTGCGCCAACTGCCATGCGACCGTCACCCATCGAGCAAAGATCTCGGCGGCGCAGACGTGCGAATCCTGCCACATGCCGAAGGTTGCCGCCAGCCCGCAGCTTAGTTTTTCGAACCACTGGATCGGGGTTTACGCTCCGCGGAAACCGCTGCTGCCGCTTCATCGGTCCAAGGGTGGCGCGGCCCCAGTTGGGCGTTGAAGATCATCCAGGCCTGCTCGTAGAAAGCCCCTGCCGGCTTGCCCGCTGCGGCCAGGATGTCGCCCAGGTTGCTCGCGCTCAGCCCGGTGCGGACATGCCGCGGCCCCAGCGTGGCTTCGAGGATGCGCAGGCTGCGGCGCTGCACCGTCTCGGCTTCGAGTAGCTTGCGTTTGACCAGCAGTTCGCTTCCCAGGTTGTTCAACGTGGTACCCACTTCCGGATGGCTCGGGCCCAGCGCTTTTTCCTGCAGGGCAAGCGCCTCTCGCAACAACGCCTCGGCCTGCGCCGAACCTTTCCGGAGCAGGGCGAGATCGTTCAAGTAGCTTGGCTTGCGCTCGCGCGCGATGGCCCGTTCGAGAAACTGCGAATCGCCCGTCAGCTCGGTCCGCCGCGCGAAAGCGCGCGTCGACGGCGCCTTGGCATACTCCGCCACGGCCTCGTCGTTGCGGCCCATGGCGGCCAGGCAGTCCGCCAGCATCTCCGCCTCGCCCAACTTGCGCAGCCACGGCTCGGCCAGGGCCCACTGCTGCTCCCGCATCAGGAAGAGCGAGACATCGCGAACGCCGGCTTCGGTGGTCGCGCGGGCTTCATAGAGCGGCAGCAGCGCCCGCCAATCCACCGGTTGCCACAACTGAAACGCCAGCACCCAGGAGGCGATCACGGCATCCCCTCCTGCACGCGGCCAGTAAACGCCCGCAACAGCGTCACCAACTGCCGCTTCTCCGCGGCCGTCAACCGCAGCGGCCGAATCTCTGGATCGCTGCCCTTGCCCTGGTCGTAGAAGTCGACGACCGCTTCGAGACTCGCCAGCGAGCCGTCGTGCAGATAGGGCGGGGTCTCCGCCACCTGCCGCAAGGATGGCGTTTTGAACGCGCCGCGATCCTCCGGCCGCCGGCTGACTTCGTAGCGGCCCAGGTCCGGTCCCGCTGGCCCCGTCGCATGGAAGTCTTCATCCGTCAGGTTCGGCCCCAGATGACAGGCCACGCAGTTGGCTTTGCCGCGAAACAGCTTCAAGCCCGCCTGCTGATCCGCCGTTAGGGCTCCGCGATCGCCGGCCAGAAACCGGTCATAAGGGCTATCGCCCGCCAAGATCGTGCGCACATAGCTCGCCAGCGCCTGGGTCAATTCGTCGCGCGTCAGCCCTACCCGGGCCGCGGCGTCCTCTACCCTCATCCCCATCTCCAAGGGATTCGCAATCGGCTGCACCACCTGCTCTTCGAGCGAGGCCGCGCGGCCGTCCCAGAAGAAAGTCTTTCCATACGCCCGGTTTAGAATCCGCGGACTGCGCCGCGGCCCCGTCTGCGCACCAATGCCCACGGCGCGCGCGGCGCCATCGGAGAACGCCCGCGCCGGATCATGGCAGGTGGTACACGCCACCGTCCCATCCCGCGACAGCCGTTTATCGAAGAACAGTTTCCGGCCGAGCTTAACGCGGCCCGCCTCAAGCGGGTTGCCGGCCGGGGCCGGAATCAGTTGATCCAGGCCCAGGGGTACGGCGACGATCGCCGCCAACCACCAGGCGTTCATCGCGGCAACTCCCACTGCCAGATCTCATTGCGGGCGGTCGACTCCGTCCACGCCTCGCGCTCTCCGCTGAAGTCGTATGCTCCCCCGCCTACCAATTTGTCGCCGCGCCAGACGATCTCCTTCGCGGCGCTCGAACCCCGCTCCTGCCCGTCCACCTCCAGCTTGCCATTGCTATAGAGCACTGCCAGGCGTCCCCCGCGCACCGCGAAGCTCCGCACGTTCTGCAGCAGCCGCTCCCCGTTGCGTAACTCCGTGCCCCGCTGCACCCAAATGCTGTCTTCCTCGCCCCACGCCGCGCGGAACAGCGCCGGCTCCAAACCCGCTTCGCGCTCGACCGGCGTCACCTTCCCGGAGGCGACCTCCACGACGAACACCCCCGCCCGGCCTTGCCGATCCGCCCCGCGCACCAGCAACCGCTTGGCATCGCTGCTCCATACCGGCGCGTCCACTATCGCCAGCCCCGGATCAATCTCCCGCTCCACGGTCGAGTCCACCTCGCGCACGACCAACACCCGCGACTCTTCCCCGAAGTTCTCTTCACCCCGCCGCGAGACATAGGCCAACCATTTGCCATCGGCACTCCAACCCGGCGCCGAGTTGCGGTCGGGAAACCGCAGCGAAGCCGGCTGCCGCTTGCCGTAGTAGACCTCGGTCCCGCCGGCCCGGAGTCCGTAAATCAGCGCGTCGCCCGCCGTGATCCCCAGCGGCAGAAACCGCCCCATCCCGTCGCGCAGCTTCCTGCGCTCGCCGCTCGCCACGGTCAGCTCCCACAGCTCGTCACCGAGGGCGTAGACCACGCGCTTGCCGTCCTCCCGCCAGAGCGGAAACACCCCTTCGCCGACGGGTCGTTCGTCCGAGCCATCCGCGGCCAAAACGTACAGTTTGCGCTCTTGGCCAACCAGTGAGTCATAGACAATCCACTGCCCATCGCGCGACAGGTCCATGCGCTTCGGATACACCCAGGCCAGCGATTTCAGCACCCGGGGCAGCCCGCCAGCGAGCGGCACCATGGCAATCTGGCTCGTATTATCTTTGCGGAACAGCAGCGTCAGCACGGCTTTCCCATCGGGGGTCCAGGCGCAGGGCTGCACGAATCCGGCCTCTTCATTCCGGTACACCGTCCGTCCATCCACGCGTAGTTCATAAAAGCCATCGGCGTTCTTCCAGGCGTAGGCCACCTGCTTGCCGTCGGCCGAGACGATGGAGAAGTAGGCGAACTCGCCCCCGTTCGCCGGAGCCACCCGCTTCACCGTTTTGGCAGCAAAGTCGAACAGGACCAATTCCCGCGAAGGGGCCTGCACGTTCGACATCACACGGCCATCGCGCGACGGGCCGCCCAGCAGCGTAACTTCCGGCCCGGTCCACAGCAGCAATGGCAACAGCGCCAGCATGTTGCTCAGCCTATCATTAGTCCAGCAGCACCGCCGGGGCGTGATCCTGTGGCTGGCTCTCACCACTGCGGATCAACGCAAACTTCGCACTCAGCGGCCCGATTAACTCAAAGATGGCCACAGCCGCCAGCACGATCGTCGCCACCTGCGGCCCCAACTGCGGGAACCGTTGGTTGGTGGCGAGCACCAAACCAATCGCCAGGCCGGCCTGCGCCAGGGTTGTGTATCCCATGTACCTCTGCACGGTGACGCTGGCGCCCGCATATCTGGCGCCCGCCTGCACGCCCACCACCTTGCCGAACACCCGGCCGAGCACGTAGACCACGCCCAGCAGGCCCACCGTCGGCAGCGCGCTCAGGTTCATGTCCGCGCCCGCAATCACGAAGAAGATGGCGTAGAGCGGCGGGTCCGTCCGCGACAGCGCGCCGAAGAGATTCCGGCTATGCGTCGTGAGGTTCACCATCGTCGCGCCGACGGCCAGGCTCGATACGAGCGGCGAAAGCTCCATCCAATCGGCCATGCCCACGCACAGCAGCACCCCGCCGGCCATCAGAATCAAGGTCTCTCCCTGCTCTTCAATGTGCCCGGACCATAGACTCAGCAGACCACCCACCAAAAACCCCAGCGCCGCCGAGCCGACAATCTGCCAGACCAGCGGATAGACGGCTTCATACAGCGCCTGCCCCATGGAGGCGTCGGGCATCTGCGCTTTCAGCGAAAGGTCCACCACGGCCGCCACAATGCTGAAGCCAATCAGGCAACAGATATTGTTCATCGCAATAACGCCCTTCAGCATGTCCGACATCTCGCCCTTGGCGTTCATCTCGCGAAGCACCATCAGCGACGTAGCCGCCGCGGTCTCCATCGAAATCGCGCCGAGCAGCAGGGCGATGGTCCACGGCTGGCCCATCACGAGCATCCCGATAGTCACCACGACCGCGGTCAGCACCGACTCGACGAGCGTTACCAACACGGCCCGGCGGGCGATGAGCCGGAAGGAGGTGAACTCGAAGACGGAACCAATCGAGAACAGAATCAGGCCCAGCGCCACTTCCGAAAAGACTTCCAGACTCGACAGGTTTTCATGCGAAATCCAGCCCAGAAACGAGGGGCCGACGGCCACCCCGGCCAGGATGTAGCCCGTCACCTCCGGCACCCGGATGAACTTCACCAAGTGGCCCGCCAGCAAGGCGAAGAACAGAATGATGCCCAACGAAGCCAGCTCGTTCACGGGGCCATCTCCACTAAGCGGGCAAAGCGCACATCGTCGCGTTCATAGACCAAAAGTGTAGGCTGCGGGCGTTTGGCACCCGGCGCCAGCAGGCGGCGCAGTTCGGCGACCGTCGGCTGCACTAACCGGTCTCCCGTTCGCAAGCCCGCCTGTTCCGCCGCGCTGCCGGCAGCGACGTAGAGCGCCGGAGGCGAGTCGGGCAACAGTTCCAAGCCCTCCGTCGCGGCCTTCGCCAGGTTCATTTTGCGCCTGCCCCGCACCACGCGAAGCGGCGTCTCCCGCGGCCCCTCCAGCCAAGCCAGCAGCGCCGCGGCATCCGGCAGTTCCGCGATGGAGTCGCCTGGACGCAAACCCGCCGCGAACCCTGCCCCGCGAGTGGTGGTCTCGGTGACGAACAGCCCGTCTTCCTGCTTCCGCACAGCCACGCCCTGCAGCGCATGCAGCCGGTGTTCGGCGTCCGAAAACTTCCCGAGCAGTTCCCGCAGGCTCTGCGACGAGATCACGTGCAGACTCGCGCCGCACTGCGCCACCAGCCCCACAAGCACCCCGTCAAGGTCAAACACTGCGGCGCCCAGCATCTCCGTCGTCAACGCCGAATTGACGATCAACTCGCGGTACTTCTCCCCGTCGCAAACCGACTCGCGCCGTCCGCCGTCAATCGCCGTAATCCATTCCGGCTCCTTCTGTCCCGGCTCCATCCAAGCCAGCAACACCCAGCGCCCACCCGTCGACTCCGCCTGCGAGGCAAGCGGCGGCACGGCCATCGACTCCGTCTGCACCGCCCGCACCGGAAGCTGGCGGCTCGATGACACCACCTGCCCTGCCTTCTCCCAATACACCCCGCTGGCCTGCGTCTCCGGTAGGTAACGCAGATGCTCGGCCACCGCGCTGGCGCGCTCGGCAAAATACTTGCCCATGTTGCGCAGCTCATCCCGCCGGACCAGGCGCTGCAGGTTGGCTGTCTCGGACGAAGACGGAGGCTTCGGAGCCGGTTTCTTCGGACGGAGGAGAAGGCCTACTCCCAGGATCGCAACCGCAATTCCTGTGAGCCAGAGGACATACTTCCTATTGATGCTCTCAGCCATCTAAAAACTATAGCGTCCCTCTTCCAGCCGCCCGCCGGCCTCTCACCGTTGTAGCCTGAAGGGCGATGCCTTACGTCGACCTCACGCTCCACTCCGGCGGCCACTGCCGCGAGCGCGCCTGGTTCGTCGACCGCACCCGCGGCTTCGCCAAGATCACCCTGCCCGCCTTGGTCGCCGCACTGCGGCATCCCAAGGCCGGCCTGATCTTCTTCGATACCGGCTACGGCCCCCACCTCGCCAACTCGACCAGTTTCCCTGCCCGCCTCTATCGCCGCCTGCTGCCCTTCACGCTCGCCTCCGAACCGCTGCCCACCGATGGCCTATCCGCCATCGTCGTCTCGCACTTTCATCCGGACCACATCGGCGGCCTCCGCTCGCTGCCTGCCGTCCCGCTCTATCACTCGCGCGAAGCGCTCCATCAGCTCCGTACCCTCTCGCCCTATCAGCGCGCTCGCCACGCCTTCCTGCCCGAACTCCTCCCGCCGTCGTTCACCTCTCGCGCCATTGAAGATTGCCCCCGCGTTACCCCGCCCGATCTCGCGCCCTTCACCGAAGCCTACGATCTGCTGCACGATGGCTCACTGCTCGCCATCCCGCTGCCCGGCCACGCCCTCGGCCAGCATGGCCTGCTCTGCCGCCACCGCGACGGCTCGGAGACGTTCCTGGTCGCCGACGCCGCCTGGGTGCTCACCAACATCACCCATCTCTCCCTGCCCGCCGAACCCGCCCTGCGCATCCTGGGACATCGCCCCACCATCCTCGCCACGCTCAAAAAGCTTCACGCTCTCCACCGCCGCCGCCCCACGCTCCGGCTCGTCCCCTCGCATGCTTGAGCTGCTCCGCGCCTATCTCGCCGCCCGCCGCTTCCGCACCCTTCGCGTTCCTCCTGTCCCACCGCTCGCCCTCTCCGAAGCCGACGCCCGCGCCTACGCCGAACAGGAACTGGCCACCGGCGTCTCGCCCCTGCCGCCGTACAGCTTCGGCCTCTCCTCGGGCACCACGGGCCCGCCCGGCGTCTTCATCACCACCCCGGCTGAACGCGCCCGCTGGGCCGGCAACATCCTCGGCAAGTACATCCCGCCCCACCGGCTGCCCGGCCTCCGCGTCGCCCTCTTCCTCAAGCACAACAATCGGCTCTACTCGGGCGTCCGCGGTCTCCGCTACTACGGCCTCACCCCGCCCTATCCCGATCTGCTCGCCTGGCGCCCCCACGTCCTCGTCGGCCCGCCCAGCGTGCTCCTCCAACTTCCCGATGGGCTGCGCCCACACACCGTCCTGGCCGGCGCCGAACCCCTCTTCCCCGCCGACCGCGAGACCCTAAGGCAGAAGTTCCGCGTCGCTCCCCGCGGCCTCTACCAGGCCCGCGAAGGCTTCCTCGCCTACGGCTGCCCCCACGGCCGTTACCATCTCAACGAAGACCTGCTCGCCTTCCGCCTCCAGTCCTTCGCCCACGATCCCCGCCGCGTCCTCCCTATAATCACGGACCTCGTCCGCCAAACCCAACCCCAAGCCAATCGCCGCGTCGATGACGTGCTGCTGCTCGCCTCGTCTTGCCCCTGCGGCAGCCCGTTCACCGCCGTCGAATCCGTCGAAGGCCGTCTGCAGGACCTCATGGTCTTCCGCGACCGTCCCCCCAAGTTCCCCCTCGAACTCGCCCCGCTCCTGCCGCCCAGTGCGGCGCTCTTCCAAAACGACTACGACGACTTTACCGTCCAGTTCGACTACCGGCCTGCCCCCGGCAACAAGCACCGCCGCTTCCAGCGCCTCTTCGATCCGGGCAACACCCTCATCGAACCATGGCTGCAATCCGCGTGAGAAACGCCTCCCGCGGGCGGTAGGCCCGCGCCGCCGCTTGCAACGCAGGCAGCCGTGGCCAGTCTCGCGCCAGCAGCTCTTCTACTGTCCCCCGCTGCGTCCCGGCCCCGCACCATTCCACGCGCGCAGCGAAGTCGAAGTGGTCATAGTCCTGCGGCCATACCAGGCTTGGCTTTCCTTCGAGAATCGCCGCATAGGCAATCCCCGCGCCGCCATGGTGCACCACCGCGTCGAACTGCGCCAAGTCCCGCGCATACGGCACAAACGGGTACTCCTTCGATCCTGCCACCACCATCGCCACGCCCGGCACCTGCGGCACCTGCAGCCGCTCCTTTGCCCAAAACAGATGCGTCCCCATCGTCAGCAGAACCTTCTTCCCCGCCGGGTACTCGACGGGCGGCCAATCCTCCGGGTCCTCCACCAGCGGCCCGATCATCTCGAAGCACGCGGGCCAGTCCCGCTCAAACTCCAACTCCCGAATGCCGAGCCCCAGGATCGCCTCCGGCGAATAGACTACCTCCGTCCCGTCCGGGCGCCACAGTTCCTCCACCCCGGCGGCCCGGAACTCGGCTGCCAGCCAAGCCTTCACGCCCCGCTTGAATCCGCGCACGGCCATCCGGCCCAGCCAGTCGCGCAGGCCCCAGCCCGGCGTCCATCCGCCGCAGTACGATGGCGTGCCCCGCTTCGTCTCGAGCGCCAGCGGGCTCGGGATCGTCGTCACCCACGGCAGGCCCATCTCCTGCGCAACAAAGCCGCCCACTGGCGCCACGAAATCGGCCACGACGACGTCCGGCCGCCAGCCCGCGAACAGTCCGCGCAAGTCTTGGCGAATCCCGGGGAACAAGCCCAAATTGGCCCGCAACTGCTGCATCAGCAACCGCGGATTGCTGCCCACTTTATGCGGCGGATTCGCGATCGCCTCCAGCGCCCCGTCCGGTACACTCGTCAGTGGCAGGGTCTCCAGTCCGCGCTTGGCCAACACGTCTCGCTTCCGCTCTCCGGTAACGAACGCCACCGTGTGCCCGGCCGCCCGCGCTGCTTCCGCCAGCGGCACCTGCGGATACAGATGGCCCGAGTAGGGCGGCGCTACAAACACGATCCTCATCGCACCACCTGCCAATAATCCAAATGCCCACCGCGAACGCGCCGGTCCACGCGGCCCCAATAGAGCAAGCGGCTCCAGCCATCCTCGTCGCCGCGCACCACCTCGGCGGGCACGCGCAGCGGACCGAAACAAGCCGGCCCTAACGCTAGCACCTCGGCCTCGCCGCGCAGCTCCGCCCATACGCAGTTCAACAGTTGCAGCCCACAACTACCCGTCACGATCCGCAGCTGCACCCGCGTCGTATCCATCGCCCGCTGCAGCACCCGCCGGACGACCTCCCGATACTCGCTCGACGCCATTGACATCGCCACCTGCGCCGCGTTTCGCCAACTCGCACCGATCATTGAGGTCTCATCGAACTCCGGGCCGAGCATGGCCGCATGATAGGGAAAGCCCGCCCGCACAGCGGACCACCCCGGCGGCGTCACGGCATCAAGGAATCTCTCCTGCGCCGGACTCAGCCGCGCCGCGCGCCACGAACTCTGCCCCGTCAGAATCATCACGCGCCGCTCGACCGGCACAAGCAGACTCCCCTCGTCGTCTAATTCCCGCAACCGTGCAAAGTAGCTCACCGGTACCGGATCCTCCCGTCGGAAACATCGATCTGCCGGCTCCGCCAGCTCATCCGGCCCGGCCGCACCAGAGAGCTCACGTAGAGCACCGGCAAAGCCAAATCGGCTACCACTTCGCACAGGACGTCCACCGGGCCGCTGCGCACCCCTGCCCACCGCCACAAGCAAACCCGGTTCACAATGGCCTTGACGGGCAACACCCAGCCCCAACCTGTCGCCACCAGCGCCCAAGGCAGCAGAGCCGGCAGCACCACCAACGCGAACGAACCCACCGTCAGGTTCTCGGCCAGGTACCGGTTGGCGAAGATCAACCATCGCCGCATCACCCGGCCGCAGTGTCCGGCCGAAGCGATGGTCATCGTCACCCGCGCAAACACCGGGGCCTGCCGAAGCGACTTCCCTTTTCCCTCGTACAGTTTCGCCATCGCATAGTCATCGGTGAGGCAATCCACCACGGCCCCAAACCCACCCACCTCTCGCAAAGTCGCCGCCGGCGTTGCGTAGATCATGCCGTTGATCGTCCGCTGCACCCCCACGGCCGCCGCCGGCAGATAGGTCAGAATCGCCGACCCGTTCACGAACCCGCCCACGAGCCGCTCCCACACGGTGCCCGCGTCCACGAACACCGGCAACCCGGTCACCAGGTCAGCCCCAGTCAGGCGGCGCAGCGACGCTTCGTCAATGCGCGTGTCATCGTCCAGCACCACCACGATGCCATCGCCCACCGCCGCGCGCGCCAGCTTGGCGATCTTCGGATTCTCGCCCTGCGCCGGCGGAGGCCCCACCATCAGCTTCACCCGCTCATCGGCCAAACGCCTCGCGATCTCGCATCCCAATGAATCATCCTCATCCACCAACCAAACGAACCGGGCGCCCGGGTTCGCCGCCAGATTCTCCCGCAGGCAGCGCTCCAGCTTCGGATCCCCCGCCAGGATCGGCTGCAGAATCGTCAACGCCCCCGGCCAAATCTCCGCCTCCCCCCGCCGCACCATCCACCAGGCCAAGCCCACCCGCACCGCCAGCAGCGCTAGATAAACAGCGACTGCCATTCGACAAACCTCCGCAAGCTCTCCTCATTCGATACCGGTGGCCGCCCCAACACCGCGTTCGCCTTACTCACATCGAACGTCTTCGCATGCGTCATCACCTCCACGCCGAACTGCGTAATCGGCGGCTCCCACCAACCCGTCGCCGACGACAATATCTCCATCCCCCGCGCCAACCGCATCGCCAACCCCACCGGCACCGGCCGCCCCAACGGTGGATACCCGAGCCCGGCGAACACTTCGTTCAGAAACGTCCACAACCCCACGGGCTGCCCATTCGTCACATTGAAATCGCCCGTCGCGCCCAACGCCAACACCCGCTCCAACAGGAAGCACAAGTTCTCGATGTAGATCAGATCGCCCACCGGCTCCCGGTCCCCGAATCGGGGCAGCATGCCCTTCCTCGCCGCCCGCAGCAGCCGCGGAAACAGCACCGTATCCTCCGGGCCAAACACCGCTCGCGGCCGCACCACCGTCCACCGCCTCCCCGACGCCCGCACCAACCGCTCCGCCTCCAGCTTCGTCGCCGCATACGCATTCAATGGCCGCTCTGCCACCGGCGACTCCTCGGTCAAACCCAATTGATCGCCCCACCGGTAGTAGACGCTACTCGACGAAACAAACACGAAATGGCCAGCGTCCACCCGCAGCGTGTTCCCGGTCGCCACAACATTCTGCCGGTGGAACTCCTCGCGCCGCCCCCAAGGCGCCGACCGCGCCGCGCAATGCACCACGGCATCGAAACTGCCCGGCACTACGCCCGTCGTCAGATCGAACGGCACAAACGCACCACAAGCCTCGCTCCGCGCCGGCCCCCGGCTCACCCCGGTCACGGTATACCCCTGCTCCCGCAGATACCTTCCCAAGGCCCCGCCGACGAACCCGCTGACCCCGGTTACCAGTACCCGCACCCTCTCATCCTAACTCCCGCTCATCATCGCGTCCCACCGTCGCTGCATCTCCTCCGGCGTCACCTGCTCCACGGCCTCAGCCAAGAACCACGAGAACCCGAACGGATCCGTCACCATGCCCGTCTTCTCTCCGTAGAACTCCACCTTCACCGGCCGGATCAACATCGCCCCGGCCTCCACCGCCCGCGCCACCGCCGCCTCCGCGTCCGCCACCACCAGGTGCATCTTCATCGGGCAGCCCCCCACCGTATGCGGGCTCAGCGCCCCGAAGTCCGGATACTCATCCGACAGCATCACCACTGAAGTCCCCAGCGCCAACTCCGCATGCCCAATCTTCCCGTCCGGCCCCACCAACCGGTACTTCTCCTTGGCGCCAAACGCCCTCTCATAAAACGCAATCGCCTCAGCGGCGCCTTTCACGGTCAAGTAAACTAACGGAGTAATGGTTTCCACATTACATTACATAATGTAATTAAATGCCCATGTCAATCCCCAAAGCCCCGGGCCGCCCCCGCAACCCTGCCATCCGTCTCGCCGTCCTCGACGCTGCCCGTGCTCTTCTCGCCGAAGGTGGCCTGCCCGCCGTCACCATCGAAGCCCTCGCCGCGCGCACCGGCGTCTCGCGTCCCACCATCTATCGCCACTGGCCCAACAGCGCCGCCGTCGCCATGGAAGCCTTTGTCTCCGCCACCCTTCCCGCCGGCTCACTCAAGCCCACCGGCTCCCCGCTCACCGATCTCGCCGCCCACCTGCGCAAACTCACCCAAACCTTCGCCACCCCCACCGGCCGCTCTGCCGCCGCGCTCCTCGCCGCCTCCCAAGGCGAGACCGAACTCACCAAGGCCTTCCGCAATCACTTCATCATGACCGCCCGCCAGGAAGGCCGCCGCCTGCTCCAACTCGCCGCCGCCCAAGGCCAACTCCGCCCCCGCCTCGACCTCGAACTCACCCTCGACCTCATCTACGGCCCTCTCTACTTCCGCCTCCTCATGGGCCACGCCGAACTCTCAAAGTCCTTTACGGACCGTCTGCTCCAACTCGCTCTCGCCGGTCTCGCCCCCCGCCCCTAACGCGCCCGGTCGTTGCGGTAAACCGTCCCCTCTTTCATCACGAAGAACACCCGCTCCGTCTGCCGGATGTCCGCCACCGGATCCCCCGGCACCGCCACCAAGTCGGCAATCTTTCCCGGCGTCAGCGTTCCCAACCGGTCCGCCACGCCCAACAAATCCGCCGTCGCGCTCGTCGCCGCCCGCAACGCTGCCACCGGCGTCATCCCATGCTCCACCAGCAGTCGAAACTCCCCTGCGTTCCGCCCATGCGGATACACCCCCGCGTCTGTCCCGAACGCAATCTTCACCCCCGCCGCAATCGCGCGCCGCACCGTGCGGTCAATCGCATCCAGCGCCAGCTTCCCCTTGCGCACCACCCGCGGGTCCAACCGTCCGCCCGCAATCCCCTCCTTCACGCCCTCGTAGGCCATCAACGTCGGCACGTAGTAGGTCCCCTTCTCCACCATCAGCCGCAACGCCTCATCGTCAAGAAACGAGCCGTGCTCAATCGAATCAATCCCCGCGCGGATTGCCCGCTTCGCGCCCTCGGGGCCATGCGCATGCGCCGCCGCCTTCTTCCCCATGCTGTGCGCCTGGTCCACGAGCGCGTTCATCTCCTCCTGCGTCAACTGCGGCGAATCCACATCGTTGTTCAGTGACATCACGCCGCCCGTCGCGCACACCTTAATCACGTCCGCCCCGTTCTTCACATTCCACCGCACCGCCGCCCGTATCCCGTCCGGCCCGTTGGCCACCGCCGGGTTCTCCATACCTTCGGCCAGCGCCCCCGGCATGTACCCGTTCGTCGAATCGCAATGCCCGCCCGTCGTCCCGATCGAATTCACCACCGTTAACATCCGCGGCCCCTCCACATACCCCTTGCTGATCCCCTCGCGCAGCCCGATGTTCATCATCTGCGCCCCGCCCAAATCCCGGATCGTTGTGAAACCCGCTCGCAGCGTCACCCTCGCCATCGGCACCGCCGACAGCGTCCGCTCTGGAATCGACTGCGTCAACCCTGCCAACTGCCGCGTCGCGCTATCCCCCTGCCCGCCGCCGCGCAGATGCGTGTGTGCGTCCATGAACCCCGGCAGCAGCGTCGCATCGCCCAACTCAATCACCCGCGCCCCCGCCGGCAAGGGCCCCGTCGGATTCACGCTCTCAATCCGCGTGCCGTTGATCACCACCACCCCCGGCGAGACCACCGTATTCGACTGGCCGTCAAAGAGCCGGTCCGCCTTCAACACCACCACTTGAGCCCAGCTGGAAACCGTCAGGAAGAAGAAGCAGAAAGAGGCAACGCGCATGAATGGAGTATAGCCGCCAGCTCCGTAAAGAACGACTCTTCCGTTTGAAAATAGAAGTGCCCGCCGGCGAACGTCCGCTGCGCGAACGATCCCGCCGTCACCTCGCCCCACGGCGCCAGATGCTCCGCCGTCACCTGCGGATCCTCCGCCCCACCCAACGCCACTACCGGAACCCGCAGCAACTCCCCCGGCTCATACACCCACCGCCGGAACAGCCGCGTATCCCGCCGGAACGCCGGCAGCAAAGCTTCCAACCGTTCCCGCGGCGCCCCACCCAGCCGCTCCAACTGCGCCAACAACTCCGCATCGCTAGGCTCGGCCGGAGGCACATAGCCAATGCGGAACTTCGGCGCCCGCGCCGCCGAAACCACCAACGCCGCCGGAGCCACCCGCCGGGCCACTTCAAACGCTAGCCCCGCGCCCATCGAGTGCCCGAAGAACACGGCGTCGTCGGTCAACAGCGGCTTCACCTGCCGGGCCAACTGCTCCACCAACTCATCAATCCCCGCCCACTCCCGCTGCGGCAGCCGGATCGGAATCACGGCGAAATCCGCGCCCAACCGCTCCTGCCAGCCCCGGTACGCCAACGGCCCCGCCCCCGCCCACGGAAAGCAGAATACCCGCCGCCCACGCGCCGGCACCGCGGGCATCCACGCCGCCCGCTCCTTTAGCCGCAGCTCCAGCAGCCGCCGCCGCTCCGAACTCAATCCCACCAACGGCCCCGCGCCTGCCGTCCGCGTCGCCAAGCCCCGCTTCGGCCGATGCAGCAGGCTCTCGCAGTAGGCCTCAAACGGCAGCACGTTCAAATTCTCCATGTAGTGCAGCGCCTTCTCGCGGGACAACGCCGACAGCTTCTCCCAATGCCGCTGATCCGTCGTCAACCGCCGCAGCGCCTCAATCCACGGCTCCAGGTTCTGCGGCGGCACCTCCGCCACCGGCACCATGTGCTCGTCCACGGCGCCCCGGTACACCGTCACCGGGTTCACCGGCAACAGATACGGTACGCCCAACATCGCCTCGTGCAATCCGCCCACGTTGGCGCCCAGCACCGGCACGCCCCGCGACAAGCTTTCGAGCACCATGCGGCTCCGTGCCTCCGCCCACACCGAAGGCACCAGCGTCGCTCGGCTCTGCGCCAGCAACTCGTCGATGTTGTCCGTCCGCGGCAGCATGTGAATGTTCGGCCGCTTCTCCAGCTCCGCCAGGTCCTCGTGCGTCGTCCCCCACGAAGCCACCGCCCCGAAGGTCACCTCCGGCATCGCATCCGCCAACCCCAACAGAATGGAAATCCCTTTTACCGCGCAAGGGTTCACCATCAGCACATACGGATTGTCGAACTTCCCCAGCAACGGCGCCGGCCCCGGCTCGAGCAACGAAATCGGCACGTGGATCGCCTGCGACAATCCGCCGTGCTCCCGCGCATAGCCAGCCACATAATGCGACACGCCCACTACGCCGTCCGCCTGCGCCAACAGTTGCGTCCGCTCCTCGTGCACCCCCGAACTGTCCGGCCCGAACGGCACCGCAATCGTCGCGCGTATCAGGTACACCACGCGCGCCCGCGGCGCCCGCACCGCCAGGTCGAACAGCAACTGCGCCGGGTCATCCGTCGACGTCACAATCACGTCCGGATCAAACTCATCAATCTGCCGCTGGAAATACGGGCGCCACAGCGGGCTGCGCGTCAACGTCCGTACGTCCACGCCTTTGAGCGAGAACGTCACCTCCGTCTCGCCCACCGTCGGGCTCAAGCCCCGCGTCGCCAACGCGTTCAGGTACGTCGCATGGTCCGCCTCGCCGAAGGATTCGACGCGCGTCACCACTCGCACATGATGGCCCCGCGCCGCCAACGCCTCCATCAGCAGCCGGTTCGATTTGTCCCCGCCTCCCGCCGACGGGTAGTACAGCGAGTTATGCGCCAGCAGCACTCGCAGCTTCCGCCGCGATACCAGGTACCGCTCCAGATCATTCGCATCCAGCGCCGAAACAAACCGCTCCGCCGCCGCCCGCGACTTCGCCGCCTCCGCCTCCCACGCCGTCTCGTTCGTCGTCAGTTCCTCGAGCGCCGCCGTCCACAGCGTCAGGTCCTGCTCCACGTCCACCGGCCGGGGCATGTGGTTCTCATCGAAGTCCGACAGGTACTTCGTAATCGGCTGCACCGGAATCACGTACCCCGTGCCCGCCTTCGCCTCCGCCAAGCCCCCGGAGTTCGAAGCCACCACGGGCAAGCCGCGCAGCATCGCCTCCATCGTAATTAGGCCAAACCCCTCGTACCAAAGCGACGGCATCAGCAGCAGCCGCGCCTGCCCCAACACGTCTTCGATATCCGGCACCGACTCAAGCACCGTCACATTCGGCAACCCGCCCAGCAACTCCCGATCCGCCGACGTCGTCCCCCAACCTGCCAACGCGGCAAACTCCAAATGCGGCATCCGCTTGGCCAACCCCGCCAGCACCGTCACCCCTTTCACGACGCAAGGGTTCACCATCAGGATGTACCGGTTATCGAACCGGCCCAGCTTCCGCCACGGCGCCGTTCCATAAATCGGCGGATGAATCACCACCGGCTGCACGCCCAGGTGCTCCCGCACGTAGCCCGCCATGTGCCGGCCAATCACCACCACGCCCCGCGCCTGTCGCACCAGCGCCGACGCCGCCGCGTCCGGGTACCAGCTCTCCGGCCCAAACGGCATGAACTGCGGCGTATGCGCCACGAAAATCAGCCGCCCCGGCGCCACGCGAAACGCCTCCCGCAGCAGCACATGGCTCAGGTCTTCGCTCGAAACCAGCACCCAGTCCGGCTTCCACGTTTCAATCTCCGCCGCCAACTGATCCACGTGTCGCGTCAACTCCGGCACCCGCAAAATCGAAATGCCCCGCCGCGTCGTCTCGCCCGCCGCATCATGCGCCGCACACACCACGCGCACCGCATGGCCCGCCGCGGCCAGCGCCTCCAGCCAAATCAGATTGCTCCGCGTCGACCCTCCGCGCGGCGGCTCGTACGAAGCGTTAGAAGTTAAGAGAACGCGCATAACCGGGTTATTTCGGACCGAACCTCATCATCGGACATCGCCGCAATTTCGCCCATCACCGCGGCCACCTCGGCCGGGTCATACGCGCCCAAATGTTGCGTCTCTACCATCTCGGCCAGCTTCTCGAGCGTCGTGTCCGCCGAGTAGACATCGTCCATCGCCAACTCGATGCCGAACTCCTCATGCACCCGCGTCACCAGCAGCACCGCCAACAGCGAGTGCCCGCCCAGGTCGAAAAAGTTGTCCTCGGTGGAAATCGCCGGCTGCCCCAACAGCTCCGCCCAGATCGTTGCCAACCGGCGCTCGGCGTCCGTCACCGGCGGATGCGCCACTGCGCGTACCGGCGCCGCCTGCATCTGCTCGGCCAACATCGCGGCCTGAATCCGTTCCACTGTATCCAGGTGCGTCGCAATGCGCTGGTAGTCGTGGAACCGGTCCGCCGCCGCCACCGGTGCCATGGCGGCCACCGGCGCCGATGCCGGAGCAGAGAACTCGACCATCTGCATCTCGCCCCCGCTCAGCGTCGCCGTCCCCTGCGCCTGCCCCGTCAGCTCCCGAAAAAACGTCTGCGCCGGGGCGTTCCGCGCCGTCGGCACCAGCTCGAAGGTCAACGCCGCGAAGTGCTCGCCCAGCCACCGCACCACGGCATGTTCCACACCCCGGCCCAGCACCCGGCAGCTCAGCAGGAACGTATCCACAATCCCGTCCTGCACCACCACAAGCCCCGTGAATCCATACTCTCCAAACCGGTCGGTCACGTGAATCGAGAACACGGGCAACCCCGCCAGCTCCGCCTCCGTCCGCCGCCGCGTCGTGAAGTTGAACTGGTTGGTCCGCTGCGTCAACTGCGCCGCCCGCGGCAGCTCATGCGGATGCAGCAGATGCACGTCCACCTGCAGTTGCAGCGTTTCGTAAAAGTGTTCCAGGCTCGCCGCCGCCGCAAACGACTGCTGCAGTTGGTAGCTCGCCGCCCGGTTCCGATCCGCCTCCGTCACCACCGGATGGTCAAACGCCCAAACGTGGTCGAGGTAGTGCGGAATGTCCGCTTCGGGCAGCGTCAACCCCAACACCTCCGGCGCGCCCTCGGCCAATTCTGCAATCTCTTTGGCGTTATCGTCGAGCAGGATGAACGAGTCCGCCCCCAGCGAAAGCTCGCCGGCCATCTGCCGCAGGCCTTCGGATTTTGGCGCCCACGAAAGCCGATGCGCCGTGATGTGTTCCCGCCGCAGCACCATCTCCGGATGCGCCTCGAACGTCTGCCACACATCGTCCGGATTGTTCTTCGACGACAGCGTCAACAGCATGCCCGCCTCGCGCTGCGCCAGAAGAAACTGCTGCAGGGCCTGCCGAGGCTCGTCAATCGTCACGCCCGTCGGCCCGTCCTCGCCGCACACACCTGTCCACAGCGTATGGTCACAGTCGAGCGAAATCACCTTGAACGGGGGCCGCTTCAACGCGTGCAGCAGCCGGGCGATCGCCGTTCCCAGCGCCGTGAAGTAAGCCGGGGTATAGGGAATCCGGCCCAGCCGGTCCGCCGCCTCGTCCGCCCATTCGGCCACTGGGTATTGCGCGGTCTCGACGACAAACAAGTTCGGCCGCGCCGCCACCGGCACCTGCCGCGGCGGGCACAGCGCCAGCAGCGTGGGAACGCTGAAACGTTGGGTGTCCAGCGTCGCCAGCAGTTCGTCCAGCCGCGCCTGCTCGTCGGCCTCGGTCGCGCCGTCGAACTGCGCCAGGTCGGATGGACGCACGAGGATGACGTTGGCCCCGTCCCGATTCCGGGCGAACAGCCCACCGGGGTCCAGCACGGTCTGCAGCACCTGGTTATACGGAGCGAACTCAATCGTCCACGGCTCCCCCAATTGGCGAGCCCAGAATTCCAACACCGGCTGGATCGGCTCGGCGGTAAACGTGGCGCTAATGCAGATCAAAACTCTAGTTTAGCAATCAGCGCCCCGGCTATGACCAATCTCCAGAAAAACAAAGCTCCCAGGACTCACGGTTTCTATCGCGGCCTGAATCGTTTCGATTCGCTCCTTCACCACGGCCCAGTTGTTGGTACTCAACACGAGGATTGCCATCCGCCGGCCCGTCAGGTTCTGTTGATAATGCAGTTCCTGATCTGCGGTCACGAACAGGTCAAAGCCCGCTTCTTCGGCAACCGCGAGCAGTGCCCCGTTCTTAAGCCCCGACCAACCTTGAAACCACGTCGTGACCACGCGATGGCGGCTGTCGATCAAAAGTCGTAGCTTTTGCGGAGTACT
>LNFE01000181.1 GCA_001464575.1 Acidobacteria bacterium Ga0077553
CTGAACTTGCTCCCGGCTGACATTAAAGTTCTCGAGCACTTCGTCAAGAGAGGAGCACTTCAAGTTCTCAAATACCGCGGAAACGGGCACCCGCGTCCCTCGGAAGACCCAGGCTCCGCTCACCTTGCCAGGAATACTCTCCACCAACGGGCATTGCGACCAATCTAAAGTTGCCATGGCAAATTACCTGTCTCTAGAGTACACACGAAACAGGAGACCGCCCCACGCCTCAATGCCCCGGCTGCACCAACTCCCCCGCCTCAATCGCCACGTTCAACACATTCCGCTTCGTCGGAATCGGACACGTCGCATACGGCGTAAACGCACACGGCGGATTCTTCGCAATGTTCATTTCAAGCTCCACCTTGTTGTCCGGCCCCGGCAGCGGCGCATACAGCATCCGTCCCCCGCCATAGGTCTGCTTCCCCGCCGTCTTGTCTTTAAACACGAAGAACAGCTGCCCCTCATCAATCACCGGCTCCAAACTCAGCTTCAACGTGTTCCCCGTCACGTCCGGCACCATCACCACTTTCTTTTGCGCATAGGGCTTAAACTGCCCCGTCAGCGAATACTGCGGCCGGATCGGAAACCACTGCGTCCCGTGAAACTCCCGCCGCATCTTCGCCTGCGGATCCCGCATCCGAATCCCAATCTTCCCGTTCCGGTAAATCACAAATAGTGTCAACCGGTCAATCGTCAGCAGGTCCGCCTTGGCCCCGTCTTTATCCGACTGCAGCGTCTTCGCCGGCCCGTTCACGGGCTTCCACGTCACCCGCTCCCGCACCCGCTCAAAGGTCCCCGCCATCGCCGGCCCCGCCGGCAGAACGATCTTGTTCGAAGCCGCCGTACCGGCCGGGTTCGCCCCCTCTTCGAGCCAATAGAGCCCCGCCACCGAAAGCCATCCGGTGTCGCTCTTCAGCCCCGCTTCGTACTTCGTTCTCCACTCTTTCACTTTCTCGGTCAGCGGATCCGCTGCCAGCAAAGGCAGCACAAAAAGAAAGAGGACACGGGCGCGCATGGCACATGATATCTTGCAAAAACATGCGGATGCTATGGGTGATTGCCGGGGCGGCCGTTCTCTCGGCCCAGGATTTCTCAAAAATCCAGATCGAGAAGGTAGCCGGCAACTACCAATACACGGAAGGCCCCGCCTGGAGCCGCGAAGGCTTTCTCCTGTTTTCGGACGTTCCCACCGGCCGCATCATCAAGCTTGCCGCCAACGAACCGCCCGCCGTCTTCCGCCCGTCCTCCGGCGGCGCCCACGGCAGCGCGTTCGACGCGCAGGGCCGCCTCGTCACCTGTGAAGCCACGGCCCGCCGCGTCACCCGCACGACCAAAGCCGGCAAGGTCGAAGTGCTCGCCGAGCGCTTCGAGGGCAAGCGCCTGAACTCCCCCAACGACGTCGCCATCCGCAAGGACGGCAACCTCTACTTCACCGACCCTGCCTTCGGCTCTCAAGCCACCGCCCGCGAACTCGATTTCTACGGCGTCTATCACGTCTCCCCCAAGGGCGAACTCGCCCTCGTCGCCAAGACCTCCGGCCGCCCCAATGGCGTGGCCATCTCGCCGAAGGGGGACCGCCTGTACGTCACCGACTCCGACCAGCGCCTCATCCGCCTCTGGGACCTCGACCGCGCCGGCAAGGCGACGAACGAGCGGGTGTTTGTTTCTGGCATCGAGGGCCCGCCCAACGGCATCAAGACGGATGAGAAGGGAGGCGTCTGGGTCGCGGCCAAGGCGCTTCTGGTGTACGGAGAGGATGGAAAGTTGACGGCGAAGCTAGACATGCCCGAGTCCCCGGCCAACTTGGCGTTTGGCGACCAGGACGCTCAGGCGTTGTATCTGACGGCGCAGAAGAGCGTCTACCGCATCCGTCTCGACATCAAGGGCAACGTTGTCCAGTAGACGATACCCGGACCGCCCCGTTCTGGGCGTAGGAGCTCTGATTTTCGACGGCGACCGAATCTTGCTCGTCGAGCGGGGCCATGAGCCGTTGCAGGGTTGGTGGTCGCTCCCCGGAGGTGGGGTAGAGACCGGCGAGCGGCTCGAGTCTGCGATCCAGCGGGAGGTCCGCGAAGAGACCGGCCTAGAGGTCGAGGTGGTGAAAGTAGCAACGATCTTCGAGCGCCTGATGCCCGACGCCGACGGCCGCTGCGAGTACCACTACGTATTGATCGACTACGAATGCCGCATCACCGGAGGAACGCTACAGGCCGGCGACGACTCCGCCGCCGTGGCCTGGTTCCCGATCGCCGAACTCGCCGCGATCAAGCTAACTGAAGGAACCCGCGAAGTCATCGAGCGCTACCGCGCGGGCCGCTGATTCCGCAAAACATTGGCCGCCACCCCCGCTGCGAAGTAAGCCGAATCCACAGATGCTCCTTGGAGTGTTCCTGCGGACCTATACTACTAATCGGTGCCAAGTCCGCGAACGACGATTTCAGTATTGGTCGGCCTTGCCGCCGGAATACTACCGTTCTGGTGGCGCGACGCTCCTGTATTCTTCGGATACCTGTGTTTGCCCGGGTTCTATTTTGGGTTTTTATTTGGGGACGTTCACAACACTGTCGCTGCGATCGCCATGGCACTGTTCAACATCTGCTTGTACGGATTGCTCACCGGCCTAATTTTTGGATTGGTCTCTAGACTGCGAGCAAAACCGTGAAGTAGCTCGCAGTAACCCCGGTGTAAGACTTTCACCCCAGCCTACCCTTCGTCTGGCTTTCCGGTTTCGCTACTGCTTCGAAAGGTGTATGGCATGGCTGTTTTGACTTATAGAGCGTAGCAACTCTTCGGGACCCCAAAGTCTTGGCTCTTGCCGAGGAACGTGCGAAGACCGCGCAGTTAAACAATCCCAAGCAAATCGGGCTGGCAGTTAAGCCGCCCAAGAAGAGGAATTCGCTGGCGGTAGCCCGCCTCAGATCAAAGTGTCTGGGAAAAGGTCGATACCTCCCCGCCACACTAACGTCCCCTCTTCGGCTCGAACCTGACGAAACTGCTTCAAATCAGCGCGAATTCAGTACGGCAACAATCCCAAGATGCTCTGCAGATCACGAGCAGCATGAAGCACACGGTCGCTTGTCTGCTAACTCTTCCCGGCAATGGCCAAGCCGTGGGTTCTTCGCTAGCCTCATCATCGCGGATTCCAACGATTCAAGAACACGGTCAGCTGCCTCGATACTGTCGTTGGCAATGTGATCCCAGATCTCGTTAACATCACGCTCCGCCAGCGGCGTGAGAACGAAAGGCATCATCCTTTGCTACGCTTCCGCTCCGCACTCCGTTTCCGAATCGCGGCAAACGCCTCTTGCCCGTCAACGAAAACTCCGCGGTCGGCCTCGGCGCTACCCTTCGCGATCTCCTTGAGCAACTCAGCAAGGCGCAGTTGCTTCAGCTCTTCCTTTTCTTTGAGCAAACGCAAACCCTCCCGCAGCACCTCACTCTGACTTTGATAATGACCCGTCTTCAGAAGATCCGCAACGAACTGATCGAGCACAGGCCCAAGATTCACGTTCATTCCCGTACGATAGTCGCCGTAACAACCAGCCTACTGAGACCGAGCGATCCCCCCCCCCAGCGGCGCGCCGGGCCGTCGAGGCCCGTCCCACCGCCAAGCATCCACCCCCCGCCGAACGCTACCCTAAAAGATTGAGCACCATCATGGGTCCCGGCAGCCTCGAACTCCTAGAATACGCATCCCTCAAGGAAATCGTCGGCCGCCACATCTCCACCGCGGCCGCCCGCCGCCTCCTCGACGACCTCACCCCCTCCACCAATCGCGAAGCCCTCGAGCACGGCCTCGCCGAAGTCGCCGAAGCCATGCGCTGGCTCGATGAAGCCAACTCCCCCGGCAACGCCGCCAAAGGCTCCGCCGTCCGCTTCACCGGCCTCCCCGATGTCGCCGAAGCCGCCGCCCGCCTCCGCATCGAAGGCGCCGGCCTCGATGGCCGCGAACTCTACGACCTCATCCAGTGGCTCGAACGCAGCGGCGACCTTCGCGCCGCTATCTTCCTCGTCGTCGATCGCTACCCCCTCCTCGCCCATCGCGCCCAAAAGCTCGGCGACTTCCGCAGCGTCCTCCGCGACATCTCCGGCAAAGTCCTCCCCGATGGCTCCCTCGCCGACGATGCCAGCGTCGCCCTCCATCGCCTCCGCCGCGGCATGAGCAAGCAGAAGGAGCACATCCAGTCCTCCCTCGAAAAGTTCCTCCGCCTCCACCGCGACGAAGGCGTCCTCCAGGACGAATACGTCACCATCCGCAACGACCGCTTCGTCGTCCCCCTCGTCGCCGGCCAACACAAAAAGGTCGACGGCGTCATCCACGCCGCCTCCGGCACCGGCGCCACCCTCTTCGTTGAACCCATGGAAACCATCCAGCTCAACAACGAACTCGTCCGCATGACCGAAGAGGAGATGCGCGAAGTCCATCGCATCCTCCGCGAACTCACCGAAGCCCTCCGCGCCCACGCCGCCTCCATCCGCGACTCCATCGCCACCATGGCGACCCTCGAACTCACCTTCGCCAAAGCCAACCTCGGCGGCGTCATCCCCACCTTCGGCGATGCCCTCCTCCTCGTCGAAGCCCGCCATCCCATCCTCGCCGACGTCCTCCGCCGCGAACGCCGCCGCCCCGTCCCCGTCTCCTTCGGCCTCGACCCCATCAACCGCACCCTGCTCATCACCGGCCCCAACACCGGCGGCAAAACCGTCACGATGAAAACCGCCGGCCTCCTCGCGCTCATGGCCCAATCCGCCATGCCCGTCCCCGCCCGCCAGGCCCAGTTCCCCGTCTTCCAGCAGATCCTCGCCGACATCGGCGACAACCAGTCCATCGCCGAATCCCTCAGCTCCTTCAGCTCCCACATCCGCCACGTCTCGGAAATGCTCGAACAGGCCACGCCCGATTCGCTCGTCCTCCTCGACGAACTCGGCCGCGCCACGGACCCTGAAGAAGGCGGCGCCCTCGGCATCGCCATCCTCGAAAAGTTCCGCGAATACGGCGCGCTCACCATGGCCTCGACGCATCTGACGGCCCTCAAAATCTGGGGCGCCAACACCCCCGGCGTCGTCCAGGCCTCCATGGGCTTCGACGACGCGACCCTCAAACCCACCTACCTGCTCCAAACCGGTGCCCCCGGCCGCAGCGCCGGTCTCGCCATCGCCTCCCAACTCGGCATGCCGCCAGCGCTGATCGATCGCGCCAAGCAGGCGATGACCTCCACCGAGCGCGACATCGCCGCCTTTATCGCCGAACTCCACCGCCGCCTCGAAGAGGTCAACCGCGAAAAGGCCGACCTCGAACAAAAACGCACCCAGTTCGAGCTCGAAACGAACCAACAGCGCGAAGCCTCAAAGAAAGCGCACGAACAGAAGATCCGCGAGGTCGAACGCCGCAGCGAAGCGGCCCTCGCGCAGTTCGAAGCTCAGGCCCGCGAAGCCATCGAAGGCGCCATGGCCGGCCTTGCCAGCAAGAAGGCCGCCGAAAACGCCATCCGCAAAGTCGCCCGTACCCGCGCCGAACTCAAGGACGAGGTAGGCTCGCTGCGCGGCCGCGTCGGAGGGCCCGCTGCGCTGCCGCCGATCGTCGAAGGCAGCCGCGTCAAGCTCAAGGGCGTGCGCGACATCGCCCGCGTCAAACGCCTCCTCCCCAACACCGAGATCGAAGTCGTAATCGGCTTCATGAAGATGCGCGTCCCCATCGCTGACGTGCTCGAGGTGCTCCCCGCTGGGGGCGCGGATCCGAAACTACCCTCGGGCGTCACCTTCCAGCAGGGTCCCGCCTACGAGACCGTGACGCGCGAACTGAACCTGATCGGCAAGCGCGCCGACGAAGCCATGGACGAAGTGGACGCCTTCCTCGACCGCGCCGCCGTCGCCAGCGTCGACCGAGTCCGGATCGTCCACGGCCACGGCATGGGCATCCTGAAGCGCGCCGTCGCCGACCTGCTCAAGAAAAGTCCCCACGTCTCGGACTTCTACGCGGCGACGCCGGCCGAAGGCGGGTCCGGCGCCACCATTGCGGAACTCAAAGGCTAGATCGCCGCGAGTACTTCGGCCGCGTGTCCCGCCGGCTTCACCTTTTCAAAAATCTGCTTGATCTTGCCGTCCGGCCCGATGATGAAGGTCGTCCGCTCTACGCCCATGTACGTCTTGCCGTACATGGACTTCTCCTTCCACACGCCATAGGCCTCGGCCCCCGCGTGCTCGAAGTCCGCGAGCAGCGTGAAGGGCAGGTCGAACTTCGACTTGAACTTCAGCTGCGCCTTCGAAGCGTCCGGCGAGATGCCGATGATGACGGCGTCCTTTCCGGCAAAGGCCGGCGAGTGATCGCGGAACTCGCAACTTTCGGTGGTGCAGCCGGGCGTATCGGCTTTCGGGTAGAAGTAGAGGACGACGGTCTTGCCCTTCAGCGAGGAGAGCTTGAACGGGTTGCCCGCTTCGTCGGTGAGTTTGAGTTCGGGTGCTTTGCTGCCAACTTTAAGTGCCATGGAGGGGGAGATGTTCGAGGTGGCCATTTTGCTCCAGGAATTCGGCGATGCGCCCGAGATCGGCGGGTTCATCCACGTCGAACCAGGATGGTCCTAACGCCACTGTCAATCCCGCCGCCCGGCACGCCGCCGCCGTATCGGCGAGCGCTTCCGCCGTCGACCACCGCACCCCGGCAAACATCGCCGGATGCGTCCGCCGCGCCGCGATCGCCCAGTAGCCGCCGTCGTCCGTCGGCGCCAGCGTCACGTCCGCTGTGGTCTCGAGCATCACCGCGATGTGCGCGTCCGGCACCGTCGGCGAATCGGAGCCCAGCAGCAAGGCCGGCAGCCGGGTAGTTAACGCGTGCAGCATCCGGTCGCCCAGATTTCCGGCGGATTGTGGGACCTGAGAAACGTTTTGCCGCAGAAAGTCGTCTGTGAGGATGTCCAGATGCAGTTCAACTTCTCCGAACTTAGGGAGGCGGTCCAGCATCGTATGGACGAAGAGTCTATGTAAGTCGGCAGCTTTTTCTGGGCCGATTCCGGCGGCGAGTCTTGTTTTGACGCGGCCTGGCACCGGCGCCTTGGCGAAGAGCAAGATGACGGGACGCATGGGCAGATTGTAGAATAGCGGTTTAGATCCTTTGAGGAGTTTGGAGATCCATGACAATGATGAAGCGCCTATTTGCCTTAACCGTGCCGGCGATCCTTTTGACCGGTTCGGCGATGGCGTTCGATGCCAAGAAGGGCCAGGAAGTGTTTGAGAACTCGGCCTGTATGGGTTGCCATAACACCGACACGGACGAGAAGCGCGGCAACGCGCCCGCTTTGAAGGGCCTTTACAAGAAGGACGGCATGACCGAAGCGAAGGTCGTGGACAAGATCAAGAAGGGCGGCAACGGGATGCCCCCTTACGAAGAGCAGCTCGAAAAGGCCGATATGGAGAACCTCCTGGCCTATCTGAAGACGCTCTAGGCCCTGCAAATGCTTGGGCGAGTTGACGTTGGGTCCACTCGCCCGGTATTCTAGTAGATGTTCGTCGTCGCGACCCCATCGTCTAGCCCGGCCTAGGACACCGCCCTTTCACGGCGTCAACGAGGGTTCGAATCCCTCTGGGGTCGCCATTAAAATAGTTTTTCGATAGACTCAATGTCACCATGTGGCCTTGGGTTTTTTTGTTTGCGGCGGTCATGCCGGACTTCGAGCGGGATGTCGCGCCCATTCTCGCTTCGCAATGTGCGAAATGTCACGGCGGAACCTCGCAATTAAGCGGTTTTTCGGTCGAAAGCCGCGAACTGGTGATTTCGGGCGGAAAGAAGCATGGCAAGGCGGTTATCGGGGGCCGCCCGGAGTCAAGTCCGCTGATTCAGATGGTGAAGGGCGAACTGAATCCGCAGATGCCGCTTGGCAAGCCGCTGGCCGCGAAAGATGTCGAGACGCTCGAGGCTTGGGTGAAGAGTCTCCCGGCCGAGGAGTCGAACGCGAAAAAAGAGTGGCGGTGGCCATACGAGAAACCGGTGCGGCCGAAGGGCGGCTCGGTGGACGAATTTGTGCTCGCGAAACTCAAGGCGAAGGGATTGGGTTTGGCGCCGGAGGCGGATCGGCGGACTTTGGCTCGGCGCGCTTATTTTGATCTGATCGGATTGCCGCCGACCGCGGAAGAGATGGCGGAGTTTGTTCGGGAGGGAGATTACCCGAAATTGGTCGAGAAGCTGTTGGCGGATCCTCGCTATGGCGAACGCTGGGGAAGGCATTGGCTCGACCTCGCTCGCTACGGCGAGACGAGCGGCCTGGAAGGCGACGGCGCGATCGGAAACGCGTGGCGTTACCGGGATTGGGTGATCGATGCGTTCAACCGGGATTTGCCGTACGACAAGTTCATCCTCCAGCAGTTGGGGGGAGCGGACGAGCATTCGCAGTCGCGGAACAACTACGCGCCGAACATCCAAGGGCACATCCCGCTTGGATTCCTGCGGCTGGCGCCTTGGGACCGTTCGAATCTGGTGGCGGACGAGGTGCGGGCGAATTATTTGGCGGAGGTGACCGCGGCGACAAGTTCCGTGTTTCTTGGATTGACCGTTGGGTGCGCCCGCTGCCACGACCATAAGTACGACCCGATCCCGCAGAAGGATTACTACCGGTGGCAAGCCTTCTTCAACACGGTGCAAGTGGAGAACGTAACGGTGCCCTACGCCGACGAAGCGTTCGCGGAGAAGGCGAAGGCCAAGATCAAGGAGATCGAGGCGCGGCTGAAGGACGGGCCGGAGAAGGCGGCGGTCGACGCCTACGAGAAAGAGTCTCTCCCCAAGCTGGTGGCACGACGGCGGGAGCTGGCGGCAGGGAAGCCAGCGACGATCACGGATCTGCGGATGGAGATGCGGCGGAAGGACAAGAGCCAGTTCTCGCGGGACGAGCAGCGGCACTACGCCCTCGTGAAAGAGGACGCAGACCGGACGGGTGATCCGGAGGAGAAGGACGCGCTGGACGCGCTCGAGAAAAAGCTGATGGCGCGGCTGAAGCTGGATCCGGCGCGCTTCGACGTCCTCGAAGTGACCGACCTGCGCGCGGAGATGAACAACCGGCAGTCGAAGGTGTTCAGCGAAGCGGAGCGCGAACGGCATGGCGAGCTGACCGAGAGCCTGCAGGTGTGGCAGAGACGGCTGGGCCGCTGGCAGCCGGTTGCGCTGACGGTGAAGAACGTTCCGGGGCCGCCGAACGGGCCGGCGATTGCTCCAGTGCGGGTGCTGCTGCGCGGCGACTACCGGCTGCCGGGTGAACCCGTCGAGGCGGGCTTCCCGACGGCCTTTACGGGAAAGGCGGAGCCGGCGACGCTGGAGACGGACCGGTACCGGCAGTTCCCGACGCGCGGGCACCGGTTGACGCTGGCGAAGTGGCTCGCGAGCAAAGACAATCCGCTGACGGCGCGGGTGATGGCGAACCGGATTTGGCAGTATCACTTCGGGACGGGCATCGTGGCAACGCCGAGCGACTTCGGCGTCAACGGCGAGCGGCCGACGCATCCCGAGCTCTTGGATTGGCTGGCGCACGAGTTCATGGACAGCGGCTGGAGCATCAAGGCGATGCACCGGAAGATCATGCTGTCGGCGACCTACCGGCAGAGCGGAGAGAATCCGGCTTGGGAGAAGGACGCCGAGAACAAGCTGCTCTCGCGGTTCCCGCGGCGGCGCCTGGAAGGCGAGGAGTTACGGGACTCGATCCTCTACCTGAGCGGCCGGCTGAACACTGAGCGCGGCGGGCCGAGCGTGTTTCCCCCGTTGCCGGCGGACCTGGCGGACTTTGCGCGCTACGGACGCGGCGGGGCCGCGATGTGGGAGCCGAACGAGCGGGAAGACGACGGGCGGCGGCGGAGCATCTATACGTTCCAGCGGCGGAGCATGCCGCTGCCGATGATGGCGGCCTTCGACGCGCCGGTGTTCAGCGAGAGCTGCGACCGGCGATCGGCGACGACCACGCCGCTGCAGGCACTGGCGATGATGAACGGGAACCTGTTGCATGACGAGGCAGCGCAGTTGGCCAAGCGCGTCGCGGCCGAGAGCGGGGACCGGACGGTGCAGGTGAGGCGGGCTTTCGGCATTGTGCTGGGGCGGGCTCCGTCGGCAGCGGAGTTGGAGCGGTACACGGGATTTACGGGCGACCTGGCGGCGATCTGCCGGGTGCTCTTGAACGCGAACGAGTTTCTCTACGTGGAGTAGCTATGACGAGACGGGATTGGTTATTGCAGTCGTACCTGGGCCTGGGCGGCATTGCGCTGGCGGGGCAGGAGAATCCATTGGCGCCGAAGGTGGCGCACTGGCCGGCGCGGGCGAAGAGCTGCATCTTCCTGTTCATGGAAGGCGGCGTGAGCCAGATGGACCTGTTCGAGAACAAGCCCGAACTGGTGAAGCGGGCGGGGCAACGGATGCCGCAGGCGGGGAACACGGAAGGGGAGATCGCGACGTTTTCGGCGGCGCCGAACCGGATCATCCCGCCGATTGCGCCGTTGCGGCAGTGGGGCCAAAGCGGGCGCTGGATCTCCGAGCTGATGCCGGCGCTGGGCGGCGTGGCGGATGAGTTGGCGTTTGTCCATGGGGTGAAGGTGGACAACAACAACCATGGGCCGGCGGTGTATCACACGCTGACGGGGAACCAGTTCCCAGGGTCGGCAAGTGTGGGCGCGTGGATGACGTACGGGCTGGGGTCGGCAAACCGGGATCTGCCGGGTTTTGTGGTGCTGGGCGACCGGCGGGGCGCGACGATTGGCGGCGCGGGCGTGTGGGGCAACGGGTTCCTGCCGGCGGCTTACCAGGGGACGCTGTTCCGGAATGGGGACACGCCGATTGTTGACCTGAAGCGGCCGGAGGGGATGAGTGAGCAGCAGCAGCGGGCGGAGCTCGACCTGCTGCAGTGGCAGAATGAGCAGCACCGGGCGGGGCGGACGAACACGGGCGAATTGGAGGCCCGGATTGCGGCGTATGAGCTGGCGTTCCGGATGCAAGCCAAGGCGCCGGAGCTGGTGGATTTGAGCGGGGAGACCGCGGCGACGAAGAAGCTTTACGGGATGGACGACCCGATCTCGGAGCCGTTCGGGCGGCAGTGTCTGTTAGCCCGGCGGATGGTGGAACGGGGGGTGCGATTCGTGATGACGTTGCACGGGGCCGGGGGCGACCGCTGGGACGACCATGGGGACGTGAAGGGGCGGATTCCGAAGCACTGCAAGGAGGTGGACCAGCCGGTGGGCGGGCTGATTCAGGATTTGAAGGCGCGGGGTTTGCTGGACGAAACGCTGGTGGTGTGGGCGAGCGAGATGGGACGGACGCCGTTCGACAACAACCTGGTGACGGACAAGCCGGGGCGGGACCACAACCAGTATGGGCTGGCGGTTTGGATGGCGGGCGGGAACGTCAAGAAAGGCGCGACGTTTGGGGAGACGGACGACTTTTCGGTGCGGGCGGCGGGGAGCCCGATTCCGGTGCGGGACGTGCATGCGACGCTGCTGCATTTGATGGGGCTGGAGCAGGACCGGCTGACGTACCTGCACGCGGGGCGGTACAAGAAGCTGACTGATATTGGCGGCCGGGTGATCAAGGAGATTCTGGCTTAGTGCCTGGCGGCCCGGCGG
>LNFE01000182.1 GCA_001464575.1 Acidobacteria bacterium Ga0077553
GCGGCGGCCAGCTCGCTCGTATCTCTTGGATTCTAAACATCTCTGGTCGCCGCCACCACCGGAACAATTTTGCTTCGTTCGGAGGCCCGATCACCAACGCTAACGGAAGGACTACTTCCCTTGAACCATTGTCCAACCGGAGTGGGACGACCGAGGAGCCATGCCGCTACATCTCCTTGATTCGAAAGCAGAAAAACATTGGCATCTTCTGAACTGAAACAATACGAGCGCTGTACCTGATGCAGCGCGGCGTCGTTTTTGATCGGCGAATCGGTTAACTCCCGAGTGATGCCACGACGGCGGGATCGGCAATCCCACGAAAGCAGAGCAGCAGCGTTTGCGCCGTCGTCGGGTTGGCGCCAAAGTAGTCGGGATCGAAATCCTGCGTCATGAGACTGGTTTTTCCAACTTGGTCCGTTTCTACATCCAAGTTCTCGAAGCCCATCTGCCAGGTACCGAACTGCCGGGGCCCGACCTCGCGGCACAGGGTGCGGATGGAGTGATGGCGTGGGTCTGCCTCAATTGTTTTGATAAGGGATTCGACGACAGATTCGGGACCTTCCAGTACCTGGAGGAAGCACTGATTCCGGTAGAGGAGCAGGCCGGTGACTCCTCGAAGGGCATTGTTCCGCCTGGACTTCCGCAGGAGTTCCAGCAGTTCTTCGTCTCCCATCGGATTGGTTGCCCGACTCCAGTATGTGATCGTAAGTACTTGCTCCATAGTTTGTCTTTTCGGCGGCTGGGGCAACTTCGTGAGCAGAACAGCGCACCCGTGCTGGTTCGGCTTCTTCACCCGGGCTGGCAATCTCAGCCGGTCGATTGCTCCCCGTCGAAGCCGCCGCCGGCCCGGGACCCATGCAAAGGCTGGGATCTAAAGCTGATAAAAAGAAGGGAGGCAATCGAGCAAGTTGGGCGGACTTCCAACCTGCCGCGGAGAGTTTCGGGCCACGCACTGGAGTCGGGCAAGACTGAGGGAGACATGCGAAAAGGGTATACAAGAGCACCTCGACCGGACGCACCGGGGCCCCCGCTGAAGAACTACATCACGCCGGGCGGCCTGAGGCGCCTGAAAGAGGAGCACCATTTTCTGCTCGCCCGGGAGCGCCCGGCCGTAAAGGAAGTGGTGACGTGGGCGGCGAGCAACGGCGATCGGAGCGAAAACGCCGACTATCAGTACGGCAAACGGCGGCTCCGCCAGATCGATTCGCGGCTTCGCTTTCTGATGAAGCGAATCGAAGCGGCCATCGTGGTGGATCCGGAAGCCCCTCGGTCGGGCCAGGCGGCGACGAAGGTGTTTTTCGGAGCGACCGTGCGCTATGCCAATGCGGAGGGGACCGAGCACGTGGTGAGCATCGTGGGCGCTGACGAAGTCGATCTTCACCGCAAGCACGTCAGTTGGTTGTCGCCTTTGGGACAGGCCTTGATGAAGTCGGAGGAGGGCGATCGCGTCGTTCTCCGGGCGCCGGGGGGTACGGTGCAGCTAACCGTGCTGGAGGTGACGTACGAACACATTCCGGTGGAACCGTTTCGAGAGCCCCCGGGCGCCCAGTCCTCCGCCAAAGGGGTCGCGACCGGGGCCAATCCGGGAGAAAAAGGGTAGCCCAGCGATCAGCGTTTGTGCTGACTCCCCCCTTGGAGGGGCCCCAACTTCGCCCTCGTGATTCGGGATGGAGAACGCATCGAGAGGGAGGAGTTTCGCGGCGCGACCGGGCCTCGATCATTCCTATTCCACCAGCTTCCATTGCGTGGCTCGCTTCCTCTTCGCGAGCGATGTGGGTGCGATGAAGAAGCGTAGCCGACCGCATTCGCCGCACACGACAGGACAGACCTCGGACGACGACAACATTCCTCCGAGGCCCGGCAATAGGTCTTCGGCTCCGCCGTACATCTGCACTTCGCCGTCATAGCGATACACTTCGCTAGAGCCGCATTCTGGACAGGATTTCATGGGATTCTCCTTAGTGCCGAGGTCCTGAACGGTCAGATCTAACGCCGCCGCGAGCGCCTTGGCGGATTGCAGGGAGGCCACGCCGTCTCTTTCGATTCGTTGAATGGTCCTGAGATGCAGCCCGGAGACGACAGCCAGCTCATCCTGTGTCCAGGACCGCTGTTGTCTCGCTTCGAGTACGCGTTTGGGTTGGAGTTTCATTGTTCGTTCCCCTCTTGGCCTAGTCAGATTGCAACGAGTCCAGCAGAATCTTTTACGGCGACCGGACGCAAGCAGCCCGTCAATGATACGACAGCAATACGACAGTACTGTTGGTTCACTCGCCGAGGCCCGTAGGAGCCAGTTAAACGTATCCAATCGAGCTGGATCCGTTCCTCGCGATGGTGGAACATAGGGCTTTCGTCCTTCGAGGTTGCGGGAAGGGGGCTCCATTGCTATCGAATGAGATTCATAGCTGAATTCCACAGGGGAGAGGCTGTGCCCCGCCGTTGGGTTGTGCCAAGAGCATCCTCTCGTGAGCGAGATTAGCCGAGTTGTACCTCAAAATCTTTCCCTCGCGGCACTCACGCTGAACTGGGTTGAGAAACTGGCCTAGTGGGTTGTGCGAACCGGTGGAAATTCGCGCTGACCTTGTTCGATTGAAGCATGCCAGATCGGTTCAGCCGGCACGGGCACCGCTCCTCGGCGTTGCTTCGAGGCGATGGTGACGCGCCATGTAGCAGATCTTGGTTTCTTCGGCTCGGCTACCGTGACCTTTGTCGATTCGGCTTTGACCGCTGCGCAGCCTAACCGGAAGCGCTTGCCCTGGACCTGGCCGATCTGGACGGAAGACGAGAATTTCTTCGGCTGCGACCCGGCAATCGGTACCATCGATCGAGAGGGGCCTTACTCTGCCAAGGGATACCTGGGCTGCTGCCGGATCAGCTCGACTAAGGCATGGGCCTGCCGATCTGTTGCCATTCAATCGGCCTTAGGATGAGTGAAGAATTTCTGCAATCTGACTGCGCAACAACGGTACGCGCGTCGTGACTACATCCCACACCAATTCGTAATCCACGCCGAAATAGTTGTGGATGAGCCGGTCCCGGTGCGCGATAGGCGTCTGGAACTTTCTTCGATGCTTCGCCGATGATTTCCAAGCTACGGACAAACGCTCGCTGAAGCGTCCCACTCGCAACGAATTGCTCCAGCGTCAGATGCGCACTTTCTTGCAGCAAATAGTCCGACTCCGCCAGAATATGGCGAAGATAGTTATGCGGCTCGAAGGACATCGTGCGCTTCCGCTAGAATTCGCGGCCCGATGAAGGGAGACAGCGATTCCATAGTGACCAGTTCCACGGGGTGGCCGAGGCATTGCTCGAGCAGTTCCGACAAAGCCAAAAACCGATCGTAGGTCTTGGCCCCGGGCAGGAACTGAACTAAGAGATCGACATCGCTATCAAGACGGGCCTCACCTCGGCCGACGGAGCCGAACAGGGAGAGTTGGCGGACACCCAGGGCCCGGATCTCCGACTCAACAGCGATGATGCGCGCGACGGCTTGCTCCCGCGTCAATGGACTGATCAACATCTCCCCTTTACTCTAGCTTGAGAAGGCACAGGATTGGCTTGGAGTTTCCTCGTTCGACGGTGGTGGGCCGGGCGCAAGACATCAATCCCGCGGACGCCGGCGCCGTTTTGCGGACGAGCTTTTGAGACTGGACTCTATTCGATCAGTTTTCCATTCGATTTCCTGTCGATCGGACAGCCAGCACCCCAGTGAAGCAAGAACGGGTCAAAGTCGCGCCGAGGACCGATGCCGAGGAAAGGAACGAATGGGCTTTTTCAAGCACCAGTTCATCACTCCCGCGCAGACTTTTCGGCCGGAACGGGCAACTCTTGAGGGCTGGGCCGGTTTTAGTGGCTTCGTTTTTTGGTGCGGGAACGGGAGAATTGCGGCAAAGTACTCTGCTTTTGCGGTTGGGTGGGCGGCAGGAATTCCGCCAGGAGGGGTGCGGGCCCTGATTTTCGATGTTTCGTCGTCGATCCTTCGCCTGGCGGCGGGGGCATGAGGCCATGCCGCGGTGCCATTCGCTGAGTTGGCGGCGATGATCTCGCCGGACACGGGATCTCGGAGTTTGACAAGGCTGCGAACGCCAAGTGACTTCCCGAGACCGATGGTTTGCAGTTGATGCTCAATCCTTCAGGGGAAAGTAACTTGGACCAAACAAGCAAGGCGGAGGAGCTTGCTGGGGCTGGTGGGCGGGAGAACTCGGGAACGGCAGCTTGCAACGTTGCTCTCCCGTAGGCTGCGTACTGAGACTTCTTAGGCTGGGGGGAATTCCTGCGCCAGACTTTACAGTATTTGACGGCGTAGGGTGGGAATGTCTTCGATGCAAGCATCCCAGAGGATCTGCCGATCCAGATCGAAGTAGGCATGAACTATGCGATGGCGGACGCGCCCGCAGGGCTGGCCGGCCGATGGCTTCCCCGATGACGGTGAGGTGATGCAACATGGCGGCGGAATGGACTTCGTCAAGCATGAAGTCCACTTCCGCTGTGCTGGCAGCGATGGCCTGCGTTTTCTGACAGGCGGAGGCGATGTCATTCAGAAACGATGACTCATGCCGCATAGATCAGGCGAGCATCTTTCAGCACGTTTTCACGCACCCAGGGCTTTAGTCCCCGCTTGGTGACTAGATCGACGCGACGGCCCGTTAGCAGTTCCAGTTCTTCGACGAACAACTCGAATTTCAAGAGGCCGATACGCACTCCCGGGGTGAACTCGACGAGGAGGTCAATGTCGCTATTGACTCGAGACTCGCCCCGAGCGACGGAGCCAAAGATGGATTGTCGCCCGATCCAGCCAACCCGAGATAAGTAGTGCACTCTTCCCGGTCTCGAACTACTCAACTCGCATGCGTTTACGCGGTGAGGGCTTCAAACTGAAGAGTTTTAAGCGGGTGGGCCTCGACGACCTTCAATCATTACGCCGCCAAGTATTGCAATGAGTCGCTGATATGAGCTATCATGCTGTTCTACAAGGACTTACAATGGTCAAGGGTTTATCCAACAGAGGCCCAGAGCCGCCGTCACCAGCCCCATTCTGCACCTCATGCTGCAAGTTTCATTGTGCCAGTAATGCAAACGGGCGATCCTTTAGCAGCCCACTCTCGCGTTTCGTTTCCGGCTTCAAGAAAAGCATCCAGTTTCCGCTCAATAAACCCACTTTCGTCTCAATGAGGCAGAAATTTGTGTTCTTGCAAGACGATGATCTTTACTGTAAGCGCACATGGTTATCAGTCGGAGGCAAATCCTTGCGCAGCGCCAAAGCCGAATATTTGTCCGCTAACGTCGGTTCGGACCGAGTGAGGGCCGAGATACGGTCTAATTCAGACTGGGGTTGCGTTGTGTCCGAATGGGGTCGTGATGTCCGCGGAGATTGTCCCACTGGCAGGGCGAGGATTTACTCTGTCTTCAGTTCGCAGGTGGTTGGCTTGTGAAGAGGGTCTCTCAAAAGCTCGGCGGTCTGCGCTTCGTAGACCTCTTCGCCGGACTAGGCGGCTTTCATATAGCTCTGAGCAACTTGGGCCATCGGTGCGTGTTTGCGAGCGAAATCGACCCTGTTTTGAGGAGTCTATATGCGAAGAATTTTGGGGTCGATCCGTCTGGTGATATCCGCAAAGTCTCGCCAGCGGACATCCCTAAGCACGACATCCTGTGTTCGGGTTCTCGCTGTTCCGGCGCGATCGCCTCATAGAGGGTAGTGCCGATGAGGGTTACCGTCCCGAGTTCGTTTTCGGTAAGCCAAACAGCTACCGCTTTCAACGCATCTTCGGCGAACTGCACCTAGAAGGCTTCGACGTCAGCCACACGAAAGACGGCTTCCAATGGGATGAGCAGGAAGATACGTTTTTAGTCCTTCTCCGCGAACACCTCGATTCGGTTCCGCTCCCGCTACTTGGGCAGGCTGAAGAGCACAGAATTCGCGGCTCACAGCGAGACCTCCAGCGTGGAGCGGAGAAAGCCGCAGAGAGAACTGCTGACGTCATACGGCGCGAAGTCGCTCCAATCCTTGAGCATCAGTTCGCTGAAACTCCAGACTCCCAGCCACCTGCCGAAACCCTTCCAGAGGCGGCTACGACTTCGACGAGGGAGATCGATATTGAACTTCGAGGCACACCCTGGCGCATCGTGCTCGATTTGACCGCCGACCCGTCGGTTGGAGACTGGATCGACGTGAGCGACAAAGTCGGCACCGTTCCAGGGGCAAGGCGGTCCGACCCGGCGCGTCGCGTCGTAACTGTGCGGGTAGCTTTAGCACACCCTTTCATGGAGAGATTTGGAGGCGTAAGCCACGACGAAATCGAGCCGTTGCTCCGCGTAGCCGCAGCGATTGCCCTATCGGAAATCACGGCACGTGAGAGCGGCGTGCGGATGGCCGGCACACTTCGCCGCAACATAAACGAACTGCTCCGGGGTGCGCTCTCGAAGCCTTAGCTGTAGTGAGAATCAATTCATATGGCATCAAACGACAACCACGATCAATCGCCCAATGATACCGTCGAGGTGCTCGAGACTCCCGGCACCGGCCGCTGGAGCCCAGCGGTTCGAGACGAGACGCTTGCGTTAATGGCTAGCTTCACGAAGCTGGACGACCAAGGCAGGAGCCAACTGACGCAGGCGGCCGCGAGCATTCTAAGCCAATGCGTGCCACCCGAGGTGGTGACTGAGTCCACCACGGGGCTCGTTGTCGGTTATGTACAGAGTGGCAAGACCATGTCATACACGACAGTTGCGGCGCTCGCGCGGGACAACGGCTACCGAATGGTGATCGTGATCACTGGGACTTCGGTGCCACTGTTCGGACAGTCAAGTGGACGCTTAAAGCGTGATCTGCGTCTCGCCGACAGACCAGACCGCAAGTGGCAGTGGTTCGAAAACCCGAGACCCCAAGGCGGCGACGTACGGAGTATTGAAGACACGCTGGCCGACTGGAACGACCTCATGGAGCGCGTTGATCGAATCGTGGCAAACACGCTCGGAGTGAGCCTTCGCCGAGCGTTTGCGGAGCGCTTCGATCGAGAATTGGCCACTGACTCGCTTCGCTATTACGCTGGCGAGTCTATACCGCGAGTGCGGACGCCTCTTCCAAACAGAGTTTCGGAGGTTAACTTCCGAGCTGACCTGAGTGCGACTCCCACATTAGATCCTAAAAACCTGAGAGCCGGTAGCGGGCTATTCGCTGGGCTTTAACTGCGAGGGCGGAGGGGCCAGTTCCGGCCCTTCCTCGCAGTTGGCATCGAAGCGATGATCCGTCAGCAAGGTCGCGGCCGCAATGCAAAAGGTTTTCCGGGGCAATCCGCTCCCGCAGTTGCGCGATTGGTGCGGCGCCATTGGTGCGGCGGCGGCGGGGTCTTCGGGAGGAGTCGACACGGGCAAGAACTACATCGGAACAGGGGCGCTCTGCGCGGCCTGCGATGGGACAGCCCCCTACCTGCCTGCTACCATAGCAACGACATGGAACGCGCGATCCCGATTCTGCCCACGGAAGACCTCGCGGCCGCGAAAGCTTTTTACGTCGACGGGCTCGGGTTCCGGGTCACCTTCGAGGCGTCGGGAAACGGCCGCACCGGGCTGCTCGGCCTGGCGCGGGGGACCATCGAACTGACACTCGATTGCCCCATGGAAGGCCACGGCCGGGACGCGTGCGTCTCCCTCTACGTCGACAATGCCGATGCCTACTACGGCGAGTGGAGTGCACGGGTTCCCGTGCTCCGCGCTCCCCACAACGAAGAGTGGGGCGCTCGTACCTTCGACCTGCTCGATCCGTCAGGCAATACCCTCTTCGTCATCGGACCCATCCCTTCCCCACAGAACCCCGAGAGACCGTGATCGTCCGGAGGCCCCCCCCCTGCCAGCGAACCGCACAGTAACTCGACAAACCGTCCTGCCCGTGGTCCGCTTCTCCACGGACCACGGCGCTCCCTCGAAATACCCTAACTTGAAGCGCATGGCCGTCCCCTCCGCAACCCCAGTCAGTTCCCCTATGCCATCACTCACTCGTGCCTCGATCTTCTTCGCTTGCCTTTTGTCGGCCGGGCCGGCCTCCGCGCAGCCCTTTCTCCAGGCCCCGGCCGGAGATACCTACGCCACCCATAATCCCAGCGGACTCACCACGCTCCCCAACGGCCGCCAACTGCAGCCCGCGGGAACGCTGCTTCCGCTCGCGCGCTTTCCCCATGGCCTGGCCATGACCCGCGACGGCCAAACCCTCTTCGTCCCCAGCGACGGCACCGGCCAACTCATTACCGACTGGCAGTCCGCAGCGCCCCGCGTCGTCTCCTGGAACCTGCCAAAACCGGAAGGCCGGCGCCGCGGGCATCTGAATGCCGGAGGTGCCGCGTTCTCTCCCGACGGCAAGCTGCTCTACTGGAGCGGCGGCGAGAACGGATCCATCCTGGTGGTCGATACCGCCACTACCCGTACCGTGGGGCAGATCTCGCTGAACGGCGACGCCGCCGGACGCCCGTTTGAAGATAGCTACGCGGCCGACCTGAAGATCTCGGCTGATGGCCGCTACCTGTACTGCGCCGACGTGACGAACTTCCGCCTGGTGATCGTCGACCTGACGGAGCGCCGCGTCGCCGGCTCCACTCCCGTCGGCCGCTATCCGTACGCGCTGGCCGTGGCCGGGAATCGGGTGTTTGCGGCGAATATCGGCCTGTTCTCCTATAGCGCCATCCCTCCGGCGGCCGACGGAAAGTCGGACCCGCGCGGCCTGACCCGTCCCCCGTTCGGCTACCCCAGCAAGCAGGCGCGCGATGGCGTCAAGATGGAGGGCCGGCGGGTTCCCGGGTTGGGACCGGATAACGGGGACCAGTCTTTCTCGGTGACGGCCGTGGATGTCTCGCAGCCGCAGGCGCCGAAAGTGCTCAGCCATTGGAAGACAGGGCTGCTGATCGGGGCGCCGTCGGACAACGGGATAACGGTGGGCGGGAGCGCGCCTAACTTCCTGACCGTCGCGGGAGACAGCCTGTATGTCTCAAACGGGAACAACGACCTGATTGAGCGGTTGGACCTGGCGACCGGCAAGCGGCTGGCGTCCCATCGGATTACGCCGTCGCCGCTGGTGGCGGGGCTCCGCGGGGTGGGCCCTTCGGCCATGGTGGTGTCGCCGGATGGGGCGCGGCTCTTCGTGGCCGAGAGCGGCATTAACGCCATCGGCGTGTTTGACGGCCGGACGCTGCAGCCGCTGGGCCACATTCCGACGGCGTGGTACCCCTACCGGCTGGCTATTTCGCCGGACGGGCAGCGGCTGGCTTGTGTCAACTTCAAGGGCTTTGGCAATGGCCCGAACGCGGGTTCGGCGATTCCGGGCGCCCGGAGAGGCGGAACTGGCGCGGGGGACGACGCAGGTGCTAGCGATGAACGGGATGGTGGACCGGGCGGCGGAGCGGGCGGCGCTTTCTTCACCGCTGATTCCGGCGCGGGCGGGGCGGGCGTCGCGCGAGATTAAGCATGTGGTGTTCATCACCAAGGAGAACCATACGTACGATGCGGTTTTCGACCGGATTCCGGGGGCCCGCCATGATCCTTCGTTGCTGCGGTGGGGCCTGCATCAGACCATCAAGGCTCCGGGCCAGCCGACGCTGGATGATGCCCCGGTGATGGTGAACCACAACGCGCTGGCCCGCGCGTTTACCGTGAGCGACAACTTCTACATGGAGCCGGAGGCTTCCGGGGTGGGGCACCGGTGGCTGGTGGGGGTGCAGCCGAATAACCTGATGCAGATGACTTACTCGGTGGGCTGGAACTTCAAGAAAGACAGCACGGCGCCGGGGCGTCGCTATGCGATGGGTTCGAACGGCTCGCTGATGCCCGAGGACTACCCGGAGGCTGGTTCGATGTGGGAGCATCTTGGGCGCCACCGGATTCCGTTTCGCAATTATGGGGAGGGTTTTGAGTTTCCTGGGGTGCTGGAGGAGGCGGAGGAGGGGCGCAGCGGCGCCCGGGAGGTGGTGAATGTTCCGATGCCGAAGGTGCTTTTTGATAACACCGACTTTGGGTATCCGATCTTCAACATGAACATTCCCGACCAGTACCGGGCGCATTGGTTTATGCAGGATATGGAGAAGCGTTTTCTGCGGCCGGGAAAGAAGCTGCCCGCCTTTTTAAACATTGCGATTTGCAATGATCATGGCGCGGATCCGAAGCCGGAGAAGGGCTTTCCGTACCTGGCTTCGTGGATGGCGGACAACGACCTGGCGCTGGGCCGGATTGTGGAGTTTCTTTCGCACACGCCGTACTGGAAGAACATGGCGATTTTCGTTACGCAGGACGACGCCGGGGGCGAGCCGGACCATATCGATGCGCAGCGGAGCGTACTGCTGGTGATCAGCCCGTGGGCCAAGCGGGCGGACGCTCAACGGCATTCTGGGGCTGCCTCCGCTGAACCAGTTTGATGCGCTGGCGAACGACTTTGCGGATGCCTTTACGACGACGCCGGACTTCCGGCCGTATACGGCGGTGCCGGTGGATCCGCGGATCTTTGACCCGGAGAAGGCGAAAGACCCGAAGGACCCCGACTATGGGCAGGCGCGAAGGATGCGGTCGATTGCTCTGGACGATGAGGAGGACATGCGCAAGATCTTGAAGCGCGGGGAGAGGGAGGCCGCGCCGAAGCGGAAGCCTTAGGGAACGGAGTAACCTTCTCCCCAGGACATGACGATGAAGGGATACGGGGAGCCGAAGAGGTGATTGTAGGTTTGGGTGTAGTCTTCGCGGTGGTCCACTGTGTGCGACATTTCATTCTCGTGGCCGGTGAGGATGAGCTTCGGGTTCACGCCGCGGGCCATGCGCTGGATGTCCGTCGTCCAGCAGTTCGGCAGCAGGACATCGACTTTGTGCTGAAACCCGACCTTCCTGATCCAATCGAAGTCCGACCAGTCGTTGTCGTCTGAAGACTGGTCGCCGGTGTGGATGACGGTGAAGGACTCGGGGGTGATGACGAGGTGGTTGTTGTTGATGGGGGCTTTGCCCTGGTGGCCAGGGTAGGCGACGTAGCGCAGCCCTCGGGCGCCTTCCGGGAACGTGAACGGGGGGCCATCCTGGCGCTAATCCGGGTACTCCAGGCGGCCTTGCTGGGCTTCGACTTTTCGATCACCTTCGAACCCCGGGTGACCCGAAGGTTCGGCGACCCGAAGGACCGGTGACCTGAAGGGCGGTACGGTGCCTTCATTGTGGCGCTATCTTGAGTTCCTGCTTGTGCAACCGGGCGCTCGGGGCCGGGAACGACTGGGCGAATCCACGTGAGAGTAGCAAACCGTGCCAAGCCCTGGTTTGAAAACCTAGGGCTGCAGCGGATTTTGGGACGTGCGCTACTTAGGATACGAGCGCGACGGCCGTGAAGCCCGGGACTCTCCATGGTGGAGCGGCGCAGCCGGCGCCAACGCGCATTGACTCCCATATCCGGTGCTGCCCAACACAGCTCGGAAGAGTCCTCCTCCAACCAGTCGAGAGGATCTCCGCTAGAGCGCTTGTTCTGAGAGGTCTCTGCCTGATAGGATTTGCGCCTGAAGAACATAGCGATAGGGTTTCAGTGGACCCACTTTTCCAATGTCGCTGTGTCTACAGTTCCACCAACTGCTGGGCATCAGCTTTCACTCGGCTGGCATTCATGACTCTTCGTAACCCCCTTCCGGTTCCCTTGCCGCTCTGGATCGCCCTCCTCCTGCTCACATTCTCCTGTGAACGCCAGCCCCCCGCAACGCAGGCCAATGCTTACGCGCCGACGGACTCTTGTGCGGCCTGCCATCCCAAGATCGCGCTGTCCTACCGCGCGACCGGGATGGCTCGCTCCTTCGAGGCCGCTCGTCCGGATGATATGCGTGCCCTGCTGACTCAGCACCAGCCGTATTTTCACGCCGCTTCCAATTCCTACTTCACCATCGTTGAACGCGGTGGCAAATTCGTTCAGCGCCGCTACCAGTTGGAGGCGCAGGGCGGGGTAAGAAACGAACTGGAACGGCAGATTGATTTCGTCATAGGCTCCGGCAACCATGCACGTACGTTTCTGCACCGCAAACCGAGCGGCGATCTGGTAGAGCTCCCCCTTGGTTGGTATGCGGAGAACGGCGGCGGCTTCGCCATGAGCCCAGGCTACGACCAGCGGGACCACCCCGGATTCCGCCGGGTTATTTCGAGCGAATGCATGTTCTGCCACAACGGCTACGCGGAGGAAGAGACGGGCACGCCGGCCTCCGGGATTGGTTGTCAACGCTGCCACGGACCGGGGCAAGCGCATGTGACCGCCGCCTCGACGGGGAAGAGGCAGGAGGAGGTCCGTCAGGTAATTTTCAACCCGCAACGGGCGACCCAGGAACGGCAAGTGGAAGTATGTCTGCAATGCCACCTCGAATCGACCAGCCGCGCTTTGCCCTATGCGATTCGCCGCTTTGACCGGCAGCCCTTTTCCTATCAGCCGCAGGAGCCTTTGACCAGCTTCATCGTGCACTTTGATTTTCCTGTCGAACGGGGTCCACAGGATCACTTCGAGATCGCGCACCACGGCTACCGGATGAGGCAATCGCGATGTTTTGTTGAAAGCGCGGGTGCGATGACATGTACGACCTGCCACGATCCCCACGCGGTGCGGCGCGGGGCGAACGCTTTCAATGGCTCCTGTGCGAGTTGCCACACGCAGGTTGCGCTGCACACAGGCCAGCCGGAGGCGCACGGTGACTGTGCAGGGTGCCACATGCCGAAGCGGCGTACGGATGATGTGGTGCATGTGGTGATGACGGACCACCGGATCCAGCGGCGGCCGGGCGGAAACCTGTTGGCTCCACGAAAGGAAGTGCAAGAAAGCGCGGCGAACGCATATCGGGGGCCCGTGGTTTTGAGTGCAGTATCAAAAAATTTGCAAGGACCAGCCAGAGAGCTCTACCTGGCGACAGCACAGGTGTATCAGGGGGCGAACCTCGCAGAAGGGATTCGCGCACTCGAAGTGGCGATCAGCAAGCACCAGCCCCGGGAACCTGAGTTCTACCATCAGTTGGCGGAGGCGCACTATCGGCAAGGCAACCGGGCGGCAGCGGAGCAGTGGTATCGCGCGGCTCTGGCTCACGACGCCGGCTACAGGCCCGGATTGAGGAACCTGGGCGCGACACTCATCGAACAGGGAAGAGCGGCGGAGGCGGCTCGGCTCTTGGAGCCTTTGACCAATGATGCCATTGCGCAAATCAATCTCGGCAGAGCCTATCTCGAAGGAGGGCGCCAGACGGAGGCGATTGCGGCGCTCCGGCGCGCTATCGCGCTGGACGACGATGCCCCGGAGGCGTGGAGCAATCTGGGACGGGCGCAAGCGCAACTGAATCGCGCCCAGGAGGCGGAGTTCTCCTGGCGCGAGGCGCTGCGCCGCCGCCCGGCCTACGCCGAAGCGCACAGCAACCTGGGGAATCTGTTGCACCGGAGTGACCGCTGGGCGGAGGCCAGGGTTCACTTTGCTGAGGCGCTACACGACCCGAAGTACGCGGCCGCGCGATTCAACTACGGTACCGCGCTGGCTGAACGCGGGGAGATGCGCGAGGCGGAGCGCTACTTGCGAGAAGCGACTCAACTTGACGGCTCCCTGGTGGAGGCGCATCTGAACCTGAGCAATTTGTATTTGACGAGCAACCGCGCAGGCCAAGCCATCGCGCCGCTCGAAACGGCGCTACGCTTTCGTCCCAATCTCGGCAAAGCGTTGCTGAGTCTTGGCATTGCCTACGCAGAGACGGGCCGGGTGGCCGAAGCCCGTAGATACTTTCAACAGGCCGCGCAAAGCAACGACGTGCAGATCCGCGGCGCTGCGGCCGAGGCCTTACGGCAACTCCAATAAAAAAGGGCCCCTGGCGACAGGGGCCCTGCTTGCGGAATGATTTACGTCAGAAGGCGAACTTCAGCGCAAACTGGTTGGTCCTCATATCGCGAGCGCCGGTGATTTGTCCGTATTGCGGCGAGGTGATGTTGGTGTTGGGCGTGCCCCAGTTCGGATGGTTCGGGAAGTTGAAGCTCTCGAAGCGGAATTCGAGGTTCGCCCTATCTGTGAAATTTATCCGCTTGAGGAAGGACATGTCCCATCCAACAAAGCCAGGGCCGATGTACGGATTTCGGGAGATGTTGCCCGCCCGGTAGGTCAATTGATTGACGCCGATGGCATCGGGCACCGAGCACGTGATGCCCGCGGCTCCCCTTCCGTCGGCCGATCGTCGATAATACTCCTGCGGTGTGGGGTTATCGGCTTTTAGGGGAACCCCGGTAGCGTCACCGCGGCTGCCCTGGGTGGTTCCGCCCAAGTCGCCGCATCCGCCGCCGCCGAAGGGCGAGCCCGTGGCGATGGTGATGATTGAACCCATGCTCCACCCCCCCGCTATAAGGTTGCCGGCCTTACCCCAGTCGAACTTTTTGCCGCGGCCAATGGGCAGTTCGTACAACAACGATGTCGCGAAGCGATGGTTCTGATGGAATTGGCTGAGGCCACGCTCCAAGGTGAAGTCATAGTTGGAGGCGGGGAAGAGGTTGTCACCGTCGTTGGTCCGGATGGCCGAGCTGTCGTCGATCGACTTCGACCAGGTATAAGACATTAGGTAGGTGAAGCCTTTGCTGAAGCGCTGCTGTACCTTCGCAATACCGGATTGGTAGCTGGAGTTAGCGCGGCTGCCGATGGTCTGGATGCGGCCGTAGTAGTCCGCGCCCCAGGGGCGGCGTTGGTTGGCCGTGCGATTGTCGGTGGGACCGCTCCGGAAGATCGGATCGTTCCATCCGTACATGCGCATGAGCTTATGACCGCCACTGCCCTGGTAGCCGACTTCGAGCATCAAGCTGTCCGTCAACTGGTATTGGATGTTCATCAGGTATTGGTGAACATAAGCCGTGCGCCGGTTGGTGTCGTTGGCGAACGTGTACAGACCAGAGAGACACAATCCTGTCCAGTCCTTGCACAGACCGCTGACGTTCGAGCCCGAGCCAGCCCACGGGCCGGTCAAGTTTACGTCCGGCACAACGTCGAGGCTGCGGGCCGACTCGCGGAAGCCAAAGTTGCGCGCCATGTCCCACATGGGGTTTCCGGTGTCTTGCGCGTAAAACAAGCCATACCCGGCGCGAACCGTCATTCTCGATAGCGGCTGCCACGAGAGCCCGACGCGGGGTGCCCAGTCGTTTGTGTCGGTCTCGATGGTGGCATGATTCCCGAGTACCTCGTCGCCCGTGGCTTTGGGAATGCGGTCGGCCATGCGGATGTCTAAGCCTTCATGAAAGTCGCCTTCGCCGGGACGGACGAGCACGGGAACCGGGCAGGTTGGATCGAGTCCATTGTCGTTGACGCCAGGGCAGGACATTTTGACATTGAAGATGCCGCGGCGGCGATCCTGAAAGGCAGGGGTGAACTCGTAGCGCAGGCCCACATTCAGGGTGAGATTCTGCCGAATTCTCCAGGTGTCTTCCACGTAGAAGGCGGAGGACCACTGGCGAAACTGCGTGTTGGCGATGCCGAGGGCGCGGGTGGCCTCCTGGGTCCAGCCTAATAGACCGGTAGCAAAGTCGGAGCCTGTGCGGCCCAGATTTGCAGGATCCGCGGTGTAACGGGACGGGAACTGGAAAAAGCCGCGAGGGAATTGATTGCCGAGCTGATTAAACCGGCGGCTCGCGATTTCTCCGCCCATCTTGAAGGAGTGCTTCCCTTTGACCCAGCTCAGATTGTCGAGCAACTGATAGGTGCGATTGCGCAACACGAAGGGAGCTTCCGTCGTTTCGCCCCATCCCGCGACGAAGCCGTTTCCGTCGAAGCCAACCTGGGGGGAGCCCCAAGCCGCTTGGATGGGAGGAGCCAAGCCTGGAATGTTCAGCTCGCTGGTCACATCGCGGTTGAAGTTATAGAACGAGGCTCGGTCGTTGTCAAAAATTGTTGCGCCGAGGCGTAGCTCGTTGACCAAAGTGGGCGAGAAGGTTCGGATATTGGCGAGCATGGCTTGCCAGTTCTTGGTTACCGCGCGCAAGTCCTGTTGCGGGAAGGTTTGGCCATCACCCACGAACTCACTGCCCCAACTATAGCGGCCGAACCATTGACTCATTGTCGATTCGTTAAAGTCGATGCGCGACGTCACCTGGTCCCAATCCACCGGGTTTGGAGACTTACGCTCGTAGTTGAAACCGGAGACGCCGGCCACGGCGCCGGGAACGTTGGGAAGTTCATAGAAGCTAAGTAGCTTCATAAACGTGGGATTGAAGCGGTTGGCGGGAATGCGCTGGTTCGGGAACGGCTGCGCCGTTGGTTGACCGTTGACGATGCGAATTGTGTTGGGGTCAAAAATCGGCAGGTGGCCGGGACCCGAAAAGTCGCCGTTAATCATGGCTTGGTCGGCGACGGTGGCGCGGCGAATTCCATTCTTTCGTTCCCGCAATCCTTCGTAGTTCACCATGAAGAAGAGTCTGTTCTTGGCGTCGAATAGCTTCGGGATGGAGAGCGGCCCATCGAGGGTGAAGCCGAATTGATTGCGGCGGAACGGGCTCTTGTCTCCGGTGAGCAGCCATTGACGGGCCTGGATGGCGTCGTTGCGAAGGAAGTGGAAGAGGACGCCGTGGTAATCGTTTGAGCCAGGCTTCGTATTCACGCTGATTTGAGAAGGTGAGCGGCCAAACTCGGCCGAGTAAACACCGGACTGCACCTTGAACTCCTGCAGGGCATCCACGGAGGGACGCACGACGAAGGTGTTGAAGTTGATGTCGGTATTCTCCACACCATCAAGCGTGAAGCGATTGAACTGCTGACGCATGCCGGCGATGGAGAGCGCCTGGTTAGAACGCTCACCGCCCTGCCGGCCGTTGGCTTGACCGCCGGAACCCATTTCCGCGGTTACGTTGGGCGCCAGTTTCACCAGTTGGAGGTAGTTGCGACCGTTCAGGGGCAATTCGACAATGCGCTTCTGTTCAATGACCGTGCCGGTGGCGGTGGAGGCGGTTTGCAGCATCTCCGCGGAGGCGGAAACCTCAACGGACTCAGTGACCTGCCCAACTTCCAGCGCGAAGTCGAATCTTGCGACGTCGCCAACTTGCAGAGTCCGATTGTTGGCCAAACCGGTTTTAAACCCTTTGGCTCTCACTTCAATTTTGTACTCGCCGGGCGTAACGAAGGGAATTGTATAGCTTCCGGTCGAAGAGGATGTGACAGAACGTACCTGGTTGGTCGAAAGGTTAGTTAAAGTGATCTCTGAATTAGCAAGTGCCGCACCGGATGAATCGGTGACGGTTCCTCCGATTTCGGCGAAGTTTTGCGCGAAGGATGGAACGGCAAGCAAAGTCAGAATTGCCGCCAGAACGTGGAGAGAGTTGTGCTTCATGGCGCTCCTCGAGTGGTTTGATTTCTCTGTCGCGGGCAGCGAGGAATGTGGGATGCCTTCGTTTTGGAAGGTGGAAACACTCCTGAAATACTGCAAGGTGGCTGAGTTTATCAAAAGGGCGCAAGGGTGGCTGTACGACAAACTAAGTAGATGTTCTTCGTCCAGAGAGAGAGAAGTGAAGCGAAAGAAAGAAGCCGGGGATGATTGGACAGGAGCAGACAGGATGCGGTCGCTTGGGCGACGAGGCTGGAAATGTGAATCTAAACACGATGGGAGAATGATGCGCCGGAACGGAGAGCTGGCCGGCGCACCCTTCGAATGCAAGAGAGATGCTAGTGAACCGAGTAGCCTTCTCCCCAGGACATGACGACAAAGGGGTAGGGCGTGCCGAACAGGTGATTGTAGGTCTGGGTGTAGTCTTCCCGGTGGTCCACCGTGTGCGACATCTCGTTCTCGTGGCCGGTAAGGATCAGCTTGGGGTTCACGCCGCGGGCCATGCGCTGGATGTCCGTCGTCCAGCAGTTGGGCAGCAGGACATCGACCTTGTGCTGAAACCCTACCTTGCTGATCCAATCGAAGTCCGACCAGTCGTTATCGTCCGAAGACTGGTCGCCGGTATGGATCACCGTGAAGGACTCCGGGGTGATTACCAGGTGGTTGTTGTTGATCGGGGCCTTGCCCTGATGGCCAGGATAGGCGACGTAGCGCAGGGTGGGGCCGCCGGGGCGGAGGGTGAGTTGGTGAACTGTTTCGGCGCTGCGCTGGGGGTAGGTGAGGCGGCCGGCGAATTCGGGATCGTCCTTCCAGAGGCCTTCCGCGGCGACGACGGGTTTGCCTTGGGCAAGGAACATTTTGGCGACCGCTTTGTTGGCGTGGTCGGAATGGAGATGGCTGATGAAGAGGACATCAGACTGGCGAACGATCCGTTCGAGGAGAGCGGCCGGCAGCGCGAAGCCTTCGTTGCGGGGCGGGCCGGGGACGAGGTCAAACGCCACCGTCACCGACGGGGTGCGGACGATCCAACTGTGGCTGTAGATCTTCCACAGGCGGGCGCCCTTGGTGAGCTTCGTCTGTTCGATCTCCTCGACGCCGCGCGTGACCTGCGCGTGGAAGAACTGCTGGACGATGGGCTTGCTCGGGGCGGTCTGGATGTGGAGGACGTCGTCAAGGCGAATCAACGCCGCACGGCGAGCAGGATGCTCCGGGACCGCTGGCGGATAGGTGCGGAACATGTCGTCTGCCCAGGCGAACGAACGGGCGATCCATTCGTCGGGCGCGTCCTTCAGTTCCGGCGCCGTGAAAGCGCGGCGGGGCGAGGAGAGAAAGGGCTTGGCCGGCTGGGCGAAGACGGGCGTGACGAGGAGAACGAGTAAGAGAAATCGCATGGGATTGACCTAGAAAAGGAGTTTGACGCCAAGCTGGAGATTGCGCTCATTGTACTTGCTGGTGACGCGGCTGAAGTCTCCAGAGCGCGGGTTCGTGTTGGGGTTGCTCAGCAAAGGATGATTGAGGAAGTTGAAGGCCTCCGCGCGGATCTGGGCGCCGATGCGCTCCGAGAAGCGGAAGTTCTTGAACAACGCCAAGTCCCAGTTCTGGAAGCCGGGGCCGCGGAGGATGTTGAGGCCCGCATTCCCAAACGTGCCGGCGCGGGGGACGGAGAAGGCCGCGGCGTTGAACCAGGGCAACCCGACACCCGTGGAGCCAGGGGCGGCCGTGGAGCCCGACACGTTCCAGGGCTGAGCGGCGCTGCCGGCGCCGACGCCCGCGGTGTCGGTCGAGTCCACTACCGAGAGTGGGCTGCCGCTGCGGAAGAAGGACACGCCGGAGACTTGCCAGTTGCCGAGCACGTTGCCGGCGAGGCTGCGGGAGTTGCGGAGGAAGGGGAGTTGGTAAATGTAGTTGATCGACAGCACGTGGGGGCGGTCGTTGCCGGAGAGGGCGCGCTGCGTGTTGTACGCATCGTAGGGCGTGGCGACGTTGTCGATGTTCTTCGAGAACGTGTAGGCAAAGCCGAAGCCGAGGCCGTTCTGGAAGCGGCGGTCCAGGCTGAGCTGGAAGGAGTTGTAGTTAGAGCGGCCGCTCTGCTCGCTATAGTTGATGGCGGCGAGACCGTAGTAAGGACGCAGCGCGTTGACGTTGACGCCGGGGTTGGCCTGGACGGTGCCGGGGCGGAGCTGATTGAGGTTGCGGACGCGGTAGAGATCGACGGCGGTCTTGCCGACGTAGGCGGCGTCCATCACGATTTTGAAGGGCAGTTCGCGCTGGAGGGAGAAGCTGTACTGATAGGCCGTGGGGTAGTTGTATTCGAGAGCGAGGGCGCCGATGGCGAAGGGGAACTGGGCGCCGCCGCGGCCGCCGGGGGCATCAACGACGCCGTTGACGACGTCGACGCGATCCTGGTTGGGGGCGTTGCGGAAGAGGGAGCCGTTATTGAGGAAATCGCGGGCCTTGAAGGAGCCGCCGCCGGTACGGAGCACGGTTTTCGAGTTGAGGCGCCAAGCGAGGCCGACGCGGGGCGCAAAGTTGCCGAAGTACTTATTGACGAAGCCTTCGGGCACACCGCGGAAGAGGCGCTGGACATTGGGGACATTGGCGCCGAGGGCGCGACCGGCGGCGGAGGCGGGATAGCTGGTGCCGCCCTGGACGATGCCGTTGTACGGATCGCCGCCGATGATGGCGCCGGTGCGGGGATCGAGGACGGCGCGGTCGGCGGCGGTGAAGAAGCGGGGATCGAAGTTGGAGATGTCGTTCCACTTGGCCGTCCACGGGGCGAAGTAGGAGTAACGGACGCCAAGCTCGAGGGTGAGGTTGGGGCGGAGTTTCCAGGTATCCTGCGCGAAGAATTCGTAGGCGTTCGACCGGACGTGGGTGTCGGCGGCGGTGCCGATTTCGAAGTACGTATCGAAGTTGCCGAGGGCGGCGTTGGCAATGGCGCTGCCGGAGGTGGCGGGGGTGCCAGCATCCCGGAAGGTGAACCAGCCGTTTTGATTAAAAGCGATCTGGTCGGCGTTGATTTGCGTATCGCGGCCGAAGAAAGCGCCGAACTTCAGGGTATGGCCGGAGTTGAGGACCCAGGTGAAATTGTCCGAAAAGGAGACCATGGGGCCGGAGCTGCTGCCGGGCTTGGAGGAGCCGTCGAGGGAGCTGAAGCCGGTGATGTCGATAGTGGGGATGCGGTCTTCGATGCGCTTGGGGCCGGGGATCAGGTAGCCGAAGTTGATGCCATAGCGGGAGCGCTCGTAGCGGTTGACGCCATCGAAGGGATAGAGGGTCATCTGCACAACGTCGTTGGCGGCGGTGGCAGTGAACTCGTTGACCTTGTTCGGCGAAAGGGTAGAGGAGACGCTGAAGGCGCCGGTACGGTTGGGGCGGCGCCAGCGAGTGTTGGCGACGGTGAAGCTGCCGCGGAAGGGATCGTCTTCGGCGAAGTAGAAATTGGTGCCGGTGAAGGAGAGGCGGCTCGACCCGAGCATGTAGTCGATGCGGACGGTGTCTTTGCGGATGTCGCGGGGGTTGGGCTGGGAGTCGATCCAGTTGGCGGCGCCTTGTTGGAAGCCGGCGGTGGGGAGGGGGAAGGCGCGGAGGAGGCCCATGCCATTGGCGCTGAGGCGGTTGGTAGGGATGATATTGCCGGGGAAGGGCGTGTTGTTGAGGGGGTCGCGGATGGTGACGGCGCGGCGGAAGAAGGGATTGGCGGGGTTGAGCAGTTCGCTGAAGTTGCCGGTGCGCATGGCGGCGGAGGGGACAATGGCGGAGCCGGTTTTCTCCTGGCGGAAGCTGATCCATTCTTCAGCGACGAAGAAGAAGAGCTTTTCGCGCTTGGTATTGAACTTGCCGGGGATGGTGACGGGGCCGCCGATGGAGAAGCCGGGCTGGTTAAAACGGAAGGGGGCGGGGCGCGTGGCGTCGAAGGTGCGGGAGGCGTTGCGGACCCAGCTATTGGCGTCGAGGGCGGAGTTCCGGACGAAGTACCAGGCGGTGCCGTGGAAGTCGCGGGAACCGCTCTTGGTGACGAAGCGGATTTGGCCGTCGGAGGCGCGGCCGTACTCGGCGGGGTAGGAGGAGGTGAGGATCTGGACCTCCTGGAGTGCGTCGGCATTGAAGACGCCGAGGAGGGCGGGAGAGCCTTGTCCGTCGCCGCGGGTGCGGACGGCGGCGACGCCATCCATGGTGACGTTGTTGCCGTCTAACTGGCCGCCGTTGATGGAGAGGCCGGTGCCGAAGCTGGTGGGGTTGAAGGCGTTGAAGTTGCTGCCGACGACGCCGGCTTTGATGAGGGCGAGGTTAATGGGGTTGCGGCCGTTGAGGGCGAGGTCGGAGATTTGTTTGGCTTCGACGATGCGGCCGAGCTGGGCGGAGGAGTCCTGGACGGGCTGGACTTCGTCGGTGACGGTGATGGTGTCGGTGGTGGCGCCAATGGTGAGTTGGGCGTCGACGGTGGAGCGGGTGGCGGTATCGACCTTGACGCTTTCGCGGATGAACTTCCGGAAGCCGGGGGCTTCGATTTCGACGGCGTAGAAGCCGATAGGGAGATTGGGCACGACGTAGGCGCCGGTGGGGGAGGAAGTGGTAGAGACGCGGCGGCCGGTCTGCTGACTGACGATGGTAATCTGGGCGGCGCCGATGGTTTCGCGGGCGGGGTCCGTGACGGTGCCGGCGATTTGACCTTGGTCGAGTTGGCCGAAGGTGAGGTTGGCGGACACGAGCAGGGCAGCGAGGAGGGTAAGATGCCGAATCATATCGGCTTGAAGGTAGCAACGGTAGGTTTCGGGGCTATGACAGTTTGCTGAATGAACGTTTATGTCATGAAGGCGAAACACGATTTTAGGGTCTGGGCAGAAAGGGCCGTGTGCAGGGGCTTCGACTGGGTACGAATTCTGTTCCAAGACGCTCCTTTTTTCTCGGGATTGGAGTCGCCTGATCGGTGGGTTGCGTTGGAGTCGGTGGCCAAGAGCGACATGGCGACGGTGCGGCAGCTACTGTGGCAAGGGCGGGAAGACGGCGTTTGCCGGGCGACGGATGAGATTCTGACGCCGGCGCGAACGGCGGCGCAGATTCCCCGGCTCGCCTCCAGGAGGAAGTCTGATCCGCTCGAAAGCGAACAGGACGCCCCGCACCCTATCCTGATCCTGTTGCGCAGCGGGCAGCGAGTTTATCGATGCCGTGGTACGCTCATCGGATGCCGCTGCGGGGTCGCTGGACCCCCATCCTTTTTCTCGCTACCGCGTTCGCGTTGGGATACATGGCGCGGCAATCGCTTTCGTCGATTTTTCCGCTGCTGCGGGCGGACTTGGGATTCAGCGAAGCGCAGTTGGGGCTGACCACAACGGTCTTTAACTGGGTGTACGGATTGTCGAACGGATTGGGCGGGCACGTGGCGGACCGGATGTCGAAGCGTTGGGTGATCATGGCGAGCCTGGTGGCGGCGGGAGCGGCGCTGGCGTTAACGGGGCTCGCTTCGTCGCCGTGGACCCTGCTCGCGGGGCGGTCCCTGATGGGGTTGGCGCTCTCGTTCTACATTCCGGCGGCGATGGTTTTGATCGCGGCGTGGCACGGGCCGGAGACGCGATCGCGGGCGATTACGTTGCACAGCGTGGGACAGAGCGTGGGGGTGATTGCGGGGGGATACTACGGGGCCGTCGTGGGCGAGAGTTTGGGGTGGCGGCCGATGCTGTGGATGTTGGGCGCGGCGATGGCAGCGTATGCGGTGGTGATCCGGTTAGTGTTGATGAAGGATGCGGCCCCGGAGGCCGCGCCAGCGACGGTGGCAGCGCCGCGGGTGGGGCTGCGGCAGCTGTTGCTGGTGCCTTCGTATGCGTTGATTTGCCTGTGTTCGATTGCAGTGGGGGCAAATGTCTGGATCTTGTATACGTGGCTGCCGGACCTGCTCAGCACGCGGTTTGCGTTGCCGCTGGCTGAGGCGTCCCTGCTGGCGACGACCTCGCTCGAGATCCCGATGATGGGCGGGTTGTTGCTGGGTGCATTTTTCGGGGATTGGTTGGCGCGGCGATGGAAGGTGGGGCGGCTCTATCTGATGGCGACGGGGCTGGTGCTGGCGTGCGGGTTCTTCTATGGAATCGCGGTGGCGGATTCGGTGATGGAGGTGCGGGTGGCGACGGGAGCGTACGCGGTGGCGAAGGGGTTCTATTCGGCCAACTATGTGGCCTGTGTGTTCGACCTGATTGCGCCGTCTTCGCATGGGCTGGCGGTGGGTTCCGTGAATATGATTTCGTCGTTTGGCGGCAGCTTGTCGCCGGTGCTACTGGGGGCGTTGAAGGCAACGTACGGCACGGCGAGTATTTTTGGCGGATTTGCGGTGTTGGGTGTGTTGTTTGCAGTGGGGCTGGCGGTGGCCGGCCAGCGAACATTTCGCGCGGTTGGGCTGACTTCCCCTTTAAGGAGCTGAGGATGCTGATTGGATATGTGAGCGATGAACGATTTTTGGCCATCGGCGATGTGCTGGTGGAATTCTTGCAGGGTGAGTGTTCCGTGGCAGTGGTGCGATCGACGCCGCGTGGGGCGATCTATGCGGAGCTGACGCCGGGGCGGTACCGGGCTTGTTTGTGCCGGCCGGGATACGGGGCCAAAGGTGTAGAGATGACGGTGGAGGAAGGCAAGCCGTACCAGTTCCGGCTGCTTTCGGATTGTCTCTTGGGCTACGTGTGGCCGAAGTGGGTGCAGAGCGGGGGGCGAAGCGAGTTCCGGGTGCACGCGGTGGAGCCGTACCACTTGAGCGTTTGGCGGTATGGGCTGAAGAAGGAGTTTGAACGGAACATCGGGTGGTTCGATGAGCATGGGCCGCGGGCCACGATGCAGGTAACGCCGGACGGGGACTATGTACAGACGGGCGTGGAATGGAACAAGCGAGGCTATGATAACCCGCACCACACGCAGTTCGTGACGGGGCCGGAGCGGAGCGGACTGTACTATCTCCACGCGAAGGGGGAGTCCGGGGCCTTCTTTTCGTTTCCTTGGATTGTGGCGCCGGCGAAACCGCAGGCGAAGATTGCGGTGGTGCTGGCGACTACGAATTGGAACGCCTATAACCACTTCGGCGGAAGGAGCAACTATATTCATCCGGAGGGGCTGCCCGCGGCGCCGCCGATGAATTCGCGGCTGGATTTGGAACGCTATCAGAAGTCGGGATTCTCGGGCTTCCGGGCCGGAGGTGGGGAACCATGTGCCGGAGGGGACCGAGGTGACGGACCCGATTGCGGGGCGGCAGGCGAGCCATCTGGCGCCGGCGGAGTGGCGGTTGTTGGGTTGGCTGGAGCGGGAGGGGTTTGCCTACGATGTGTACTCGGAGTCGCAGCTGCACTATGGGCAGTTGAACCTGGACGACTATTCGGTGCTGATGACGAGCAGCCATCCGGAGTATGTGACGATTCGGATGTACGACAAGATTAAGAGCTGGGTGCATGAGCGGGGAGGGCGGTTTCTCTATCTGGGCGCTAACGGGTATTCGTGCGTGGTGGAGTTTCCGGATGAGACGCGGATGCGGTGTTTGACGCAGATGATGAAGCCGGACGAGAGCGGGAACATCGTGGATCCGACGGATCCGGAATGTTTCGAGAGCCGGATGCACATGGTGCATGAGCCGGACGGGGAGTTGCTGGGGGTAACCTGTTCGGCATTGGGGTTGATGACGGGGGCGCCGTACCGGGTCATTGCGGCGGACCATTGGGTGTTTGCGGGGACGGG
>LNFE01000183.1 GCA_001464575.1 Acidobacteria bacterium Ga0077553
AATGTGTTGGAGCGGTATTTGGAAGCGTAGGGAGTGGCGCCCCGGCTTTGAAGGCCGGGGCGTTTGGCTGTTACCGAATGTTGGTGGATGTGCCGGTCAACATGCGGATGGGAATGTGGCGACCAGAGACTTCGAGGACGGGCGAGGAATTCCCGGCCGGCCCGCACACGATCGGTTGAGACGGGCGGAGGATGCAGATTTTGTGAGGTCCGTTGGCGGCAAGTTGGGTGAGGGGTGGGGGAATGGTGAAGTCGCCGTTGGGCTGGATCCCACCCATGGAGACGGTTTGGCCGTTTTTGTTCACAACAGCGATAACGGAACGCGGCTCGAGTCCTGCGGCGTTGCCGCGGAACGGAAACTCCGGCTGACTGTTGCAGGGAGGGAAATAGCAGTTCTGGACCGGGCCGGGGCTGAAGGCGGCGCCCCCGGGAGTAAGGCGCTGCTCGAGTGTGCCGCTGGGCCTGCTGAGCCAATCGACCGACTTACACCGGGCAGGGCAAGTAGGTGGACCGGCGGATGGCGCGGGGTGGGAACACATCATCGGGAAGGTGATTTTGCCGCATCCGGTGGGTTCGTCGATACACATGCACTGGCCGTCCGTACCCTGGATGATGATTTTCTCGGCGTGGGCCGGCGCGAATGCGAAAAGGAGGAAGCCGACGGTGGCGGCGAAGTGGTGAAGCGTTGGTTTCATTGTGGTGGTTTCCTTTGGGGGTTGGGATACGATTCGGGCTACTGGCCCAGAGATTCGGCGTTGGTGGAGTTGGCCGTACAGAGTCCGGCCTTGGCATTGAGAACGGCGGAAGCATAAAGGCCCGTGGGTCCGTTCTGGTTGGTGACTTCCACACGGACCACATTGGCTCCGGGCTTGAGTTGTGGTTGGCCAATGGTTCCGTTGAAGGCATTGGCGGCGACATGGCCATAGGGGTAGGCACCGGTTTGGCCAATCAGGGCGCCGTTGACGAAGAGTTTGGCGCCATTGTCAGCGAGAACTTTCAGCGTCAAGACAGCCGCCTCTGGGGTTTCGCAGAGACAGAACCTGAGTTCGTAGACGTAGGTTCCGCTTGGGTTATCCCCCTTGCCGGTTGGAGGCCCGACGAAGCTGCCAGGGCCTCCAGCGGGAAGCGCCCAGAAGGCGATGGGGGTGGCAGGCGCGTTGAAGTTTGGATTGGACGGAGTGCTGAGCAGCCGCCAAGCAGCGGTACCGGTGCTGAGGTTCTGATTCTGGATGGGGCGACAGCAGGAGATGGACTGATAGAGGATGTTCTTGTAGGCAAGGTAGCCTCCGCTGAGGGCGCTGTCGGGCAGGCCGGGGACCTCGCAGCGACGAACGAAGCATCCGGCTTTGTTCGGAAGCGAGACCGCGTTGGGGCAGGCACACGGGGCGGTTTGCCCGAAGAGTGCAGACGTGAGAAAGAGACCGCTGAAAGCGGCGAGGATAGAGATTCGCATGATTGGTCTTGAGAGAATTGGCAGGCGCTACTCGACGGCCGGCTTGGCGGCTTCGACGGCAGCGCAGTCGGACGGGGAGAGTCCGAGAGTGGAGGCCAGGGACTGTAAGGCCTGGCGCTCGGTGGAGATAATCCGGCCATCGGCGGCGAAGTCCAAATAGGTGTCGCGGTAAACGGTCAGTTTGGGTTGGAGAGCGCTCCAGTCGCGCAGTTCCTGATGAACCACGCGCTTCGATTGGAGTGCGGAAAGGGAGAACGCGACGAGCCCGGCGGCTTCGAGTTGCTGCTGGAATTGGGGCTGTGAAGCGTCGGCCGCAGCGCGGATACGAAGACGAATGAGTTGACGAAAGGCCACCTCTTGCGGGTTGTCCGCGCGGGCATCGTTGAGTGCAGCGACCATCGCTTCCTGCAGGAGCGGGTCGGGGGCGGCCGGGGCCACCTCGTAACGAGCGGCAACCGGGGCCTCAACAACGACAGCAGGAGTGGTGGTTGGAACGGATCCGCTGGAAGTAGACGGCACCATCTTGCTCGCGAGAGCATTTTGGCGCTTTTGTTCGAGCGCCTTGAACGTCTCCACAAGAGCCAGGGCCCTCCGTACCCGGTCGGCCGCGCGGGCAATGTACTTTTCTTTGGGGTCGGCGCTGGCGGCAGCGCTGTAGCGTTCCGCAGCCTGGAGGAAGTGAGCCTGAGCTTCGGCGAGGCCTCCATTGGACCGGAGAGCCCGATAGCCCTGCGCCTCCGCGAGTGCGCCGAGATTGTGATGGCGGTCGCCTTCGTCTTCCGGCTTCTTCAGAGAGGCGGTTTGCCAGCTTTGGGCGGCGGCAGCCACGTCACCGGTCTGAGCCAGCTTGTTGCCGGGACGAAGCGCCTCATCGACGGCGAGCGGAATCTCGATCTCCATGGCTGGCGGGCAGTAGCGGGCGGCGAACTGCGCAACGAGATCGGCCAGGAGTTTTTGACGGACTTGATCGGCGGTGGGAAGTTGGGTGCGATCTATGCGGTCCTGGCCATCGACCGAAACAACGGCGTTGGCTTTGACAGAGGCTTGCGGGGTAAAGGTGTCGAGCAGGGAGCCGGAGGAATCGACCACCTCCACGCGAACGGCAAGTTCCCCCAGGGCGGTCCATTGCTCCACGAGGTAGGTCCGTTCGATGGTCAGCGCCTGCCCGGTTTGGGGATCGAGTTGGGGGGAGCCGTCTGGATTGGGAGCGGCGGGGACGCGGGCTTTTTGCGAAATTTGGTCAATGCGGGATTCCGCGGGGAGATGGTGGGTGATGGTGATGCGAAGGGAGGCCTCCGCATTGGACTGTAGAAGTGAGAACGAAGGAGAGAAGACTTGGTCGAGAGCAGCCTGCAGATGCGTGATGGGAGCCGGGGCGGCGGGCATTCCCGTTTGGGGGTTGAGGGCAGGCGAAGCGGCGTCTCGAATTTCCAGGGCGAGTGTAGCGCGTCCGATGCGGACCACGGGAGCCGTTGGAACCTGCGCTTTCAGGGAATCGCCGCGCCCGATGCCGTGCTTGAACTGCCCAGCAACGGCCAGCGAGGCGGCGGCGAGAAGGAGCAAAGTGAGGTGTTTCATGGGGCTCTGCAATCGAATGCGGCTATTCGCAACTTTGGGGGCCAACGATTCCCAGAGGCGGAGCGTGATGTTCGGCGGAATGGGCCCACTGGGAGTTGACCCTTATGCTCCGCAAATCACTATTTCTGTTTCTGCTTCCCTTGTTGGCGGGGGCGCAGTCGCCGGTCGGCGAGGCGCTGAACCTGTTGGACAACGGACAGTTCGCCCAAGCGGCGAGGCGATTGGAACAGGCCAACGTCGCGCAGTCTTCGGACGCGAGGGCCCTTCTGGTGCTGGGCGTGGCGCAGACGCTGGCGGAGCAGTTTGAGGAAGCCGCGGCGACGCTTGAGCGGGCGGTGAAGCTGCAGCGAGCCGACGAGGCCACGCTGTGGCTCTACGCCTGCGAACGGATGTCCGGCATTGTGACCGAGGGCCACGCCTACGGGATTCGGCATCCGGGCGAGGCGATGCGGATTGAGGGCAGCCCGCGCTATCAGTCGCGAGAGTACCCGAGCCAGTACGCTTCGTTTGTTTACGACGCGATGGCGTCGGCATACATGCGGGCGAGGACCGGGCGGGAGGCGACGAACACGCCGGCGATCCGGGCGCTGCTGCTGGATGGCGCACGTCGATTCACCGCGTTGCGGGCAGGCGCGAGGGCTCCGATTGCCGCCACGAGCGCGAACTATCCCGAGCAGATGATCCGGTTGCTGCAATCCGGCAGGCCGGGAGATCCGCAGTGGCTGGGCCAATTGGGGGCGCTGCACTTGAACATTGGCCGGTATGCAGGGGCTCGGCGGTACTCGACGTTGCTGTTGCTGCAGGAGCCGGGGAATGCGCAGGCGCTGGTGCGGCGGGCGTGGGCGGCGGCGCGCATGGGCGACGCGAACCGGACGCGACTGGACCTAGCGTCGGCGCAGGCGGCGAACCCAGCGTTGGCCGCGCAGTTCCGGCAGCAGATCCAGGACGATCTGGCGAAGCATCAACCGCGGGGTGACGCCTACGGCTACCTGAACGAGTTGGCGGCGGCGAGCCGGAGCGGGGCCTCGCTGGCCGAGTTACTGCCGAAGGCGCGGCTGGTGTTCGAGGCGTTTGCGGGGCGGCGACTGATCTACGAAGAGCGCTATGCGGCGGACCGGTCGGCGTTTGCCGCGTCGCTGCGGGCGCAGCCGGGATCGCCGGAGGTGCGGGCGAACTTTGCGCGCTTTTTGGTGGATGAGGCGGACATCTACCGGCGGGCGTACACGGTGGAACCCCGGCCGGTGGTGGAGGCGTTTCGCATGGGCTTCAACGCGCAGGCGGAGTTGACCCTGGCGCTGCAAGCGGTGAATGAGGGATTGACGGCGAATCCGAACCACGTGCGCTGCCTGTTGCTGAAGGCGATTGTGCTCGACCGGTTAGGCCGGTTTGAAGAGGGCCGGCCGTACGTGGAGAAGGCGATCCGGCTGGCGCCGGGGAACCCGGAGGCGCTGCGGCTGCGGAGCGAATACTTGTGGAGCGCGAACATCGACGCGTTGAACCGGGCAGCGAGTCTGCGGCAGCCAACCGTTGAGAACGTGCGGATCTATGACGAGGGGCCGAACCGCGTGACGGAGACGACCTACCGGGGGCCCTCAGGCGCCGAGCGAAACGCAGCGGCGGCGCTGGAGGGATCGGCGCGAGAGTTACGCGCCGGGGCGCGGGCGGCGTTGCAGGCCGCGCTGCAGGCTTCGGCAGGAACGGCAGAGGGCGCGATTCTGGAGGCGGAGTCGGCGGCGGCGAATGGGCGGCTGGACGCGGCCCGGGACGCGCTCGCTCGCGGGGTGGCGCGTTTTCCGCGGTCGTTGGCGCTGCATGAGGCGTACGTCCGGTTTGCGCAGCGGACGCGGGATGAGGATTTGGAGGACGACGAGCGGTCGATTGCGTTCAACAGCTTCGAGACAACGGCGGGGCCGCAGCTGCGGAAGGCTTGGCGAGCGCTGTTGCGAACCGATTGGGGGACGGTGGACCGGGCTTTACTGGAGGCGGCGCGGATCGACCCGACAGACGCGCGGACGCCGGCGTACCGGGCGATTGCTCTGGAGGAACAGGGCCGGGCACGGGATGCGGCGGCGCTGTGGATGCAGGCGATTGCTCTCGAGGAGGCGCGGCTAAGCTTCGACGAGTCGCCGACTTCGGCCGGGGTGACGCGGTCGCCGACGTCGACGGCTTTGGCGATTGCGTTGCGGCTGCGATTTATCGGGAACGCCAAGGATCATCCCGCAGCGCCGGAGTTAGCGCGGGGCGCGGCGGAGTTGGCGATGCGGCTGTCACCTCCGGACCGGGCGATGCTGTGTTGGCGGGCGTTGTTGCCGGATCCGCGCAGCGAGGAGCGGCCCGGGTGGTTGCGGAGCACTGGGGCGCGATGGGCTCCAAACGCGGCGACGTTGGCGGCGGCGGCGCATGTGGCGTATGGCCGGTCGTTGCGCGGGGCGGAGGCCCGGGCGCAGTTTGAGAAGGCGATCGCCTGGGGACAGCCGAATGGAGTGAACATTCCGCGGTCGGCGGGGGCGTCGCGGCCGGGCGAGTTGGAACGGGATTTTGACAATGGGGTGGCGAAGGGGGCGATTGCGGAGGCCTATTTAGAGATGGCCCGGCAGGCGGTAGCGGAGGGGGATGAACGGGCGGCGTTGGACTACTACAATCGGGCTGTTGGCGCGAAGCCGAGCCTGGAAGTGCAGCGGCAGTTGGAGACGGTGCTCGAGAGTATCCGCAGCGGTAGTGTACGGAGACGGCGATGATGATTCCCTTGCTGTTGCTTTTGGCGGGACGTTTGGCGGCCCAGGACGTGTTTTCGGCCAATGACGGCGAGAAGCCGTTTGTGAAGCGGGACCCTTGCCAGGAGCGGCGGAGCCGGAACTGCGGCACGTTCTACTACAACCCGAACGACGCGAACGGGCGGGATGCGGCGGCGCGGGAGTGCCAGCGGTTCATCAAACAGTGCGCCAAGCCGGGTGGCGGGTGCGACTGCTGGACGATGCCGGACCGGCCGCTATCGATGACCCCAGCGCAGCGGCGCCCGCAGCCGAATCAGACGCCCGTGGCTTCGGCGCCAACCGCGCGACCGCGCAACCAACCGCTGCCCGCGGATCTATTCAACGTGGGCCCACCGCCGCCGGGGCAGCGAGTGGAGCCTGGGGAGTTGGGGCCGCGCCTGACGGCCGAGGTGCAGAATGGCCGGTGCCAGATGGCGACGCACAACGGGAAGGGGACTTATTTGAACTGTCCCGGGCACCTGCCAGACCTGATCAACGACCGGTTGCAGAAAGACCCGACGGCGCCGGACCCGGCGAAGCCCGCGCCGATCCGGCTTTATGGGAGCGTCTCGCAAAGTGAGGGACCGGCAACCGGGACCGGCACGGGCCATGCCTCACGGTTTGGCGTCGGCAATATTAACGAGGCCGACCCGCCGCTGCTGGTGACGGCGAAGGTGTTGCAGGGGATTGACGACTGCCTGAAGGAGAACCTGATCAGCGATATCGCGATGCTGCCTTTGGGATACGCCTCGCAGCGGTACCGAGGGCTGAAGTCGCTGATGGCGGGATTTGGGATGGTGGGCAGCGTGGGGACTCTGGTGCACGATCTGCAGGAGACGCTGGTTCCGGGGCAATCGCTGGGCGATGCGGCGTACGAAGTGGGGCGCCTGTTGTGCGAAGGCTACACGCTGAAGGATGCGATGAAGCTGGGGAAGGCGGAGTCGCCGGGATTGGATCCGGTGCGGCCGGTAGCGAAGCCGACGCCGGCGTACAAAGATCCCAACGTGAGGAGTGCGCTGGAGCGGGGGATTCCGCTGGTGGATCACAAGGCGCTGCAGGCGATGGCGCAGGACAAGGGATGGAACATCATCGTGCGGGATTCGAATCCGGCGGCGATGAAGTGGGTGGGTCATCCGGACGCGGTGGCGAAGCCGGTGGACGTGAAGGCGAAGACGTTGAAGCCGCCGACCTGGGAGCAGGCGGCGCGGATGAGCCCGGCGGAGAAGGCGCAGGAGCGGCAAAACGCTCCGTACTATGGCTTGGCGAGCGCGAAGGGGATGACGAGCGGGGAGTTGTCGCTGCTGCGGCTGAAGGGATACACGGTGGACGACCCGACGAAGGGCTACCTGTTGCGGACGCCGGAGGGGAAGGTGATGTACAGCGATATCGACATCCACGGGATTTATGACCGGGCGGGAAACGATATGTGGCCGAAGACTCCGGAGGGGGAGCGTGCGATGCTCGAAGAGATGAACGATTCGACGCTCGAGCGGATGTTCCAACATGGCCCGCAGGACAACTATGCGCGGCGAAACGACCCGACGGGGCCGAGCTATGGGGCGCAGCCGCCCGCGACGGTCTACACGCACGATGGCCGGAACCTGTTTCTTGATTCCGTGAGCGCCATGGAGGCGGCGTACCGGGAGATGGGAATCGCTTGGGAGAGCATCTATACGCGGCCGGCGGGCGGGAACCGCTAGAGCGAACTCTGGGCGCGGAGCGGACTTCAGAGAGCCTGCGGCCCGTTTGGGTGCAGCGCGTCCGGTCTCTCCCTTTAGCCTTTCTACCCTTTCGCGGATCGGCCGTTATTCGTGACCGGACCCAACCCGGACCGATGATAGCCTAAGGGGTTGTGATGGAAGAAACGGATATCACAGCGCTCCTGTCAGAATGGGCCGGAGGTGACCAGACGGCCCTCGCCCGGTTAGCTCCGCTAGTCTATCCAGATCTCCACGCCCTGGCCAACAGCTTCTTCCGGAAGGAGCGACCCGATCATACGCTCCAGCCAACCGCCTTAGTCGGTGAAGTGTTCATGAAATTGATGGCCCGGCGGAAGCTGACGTTCGAGAACCGTCGCCATTTCTATGCTCTTTCGGCGCGCCTGATGCGCTACGCTCTGATTGACCACGCCCGCACCGCCGGCGCCGAAAAGCGCGGCCAACAGATTCAATTCGTCCCGTTGAGCGAGGAGATTCCGTGGCTGAATTCGTCGAGTCAGGAGATTACGGACCTTGACCGAGCCTTGGACGAACTGGCGTTGCTCGATCCGGCCCAAGTGGAGATGCTGGAAATGCGCTATTTGATGGGGTGTACGGTGCAGGAAACGGCCGAGATCATGGGCAGTTCCCCCTCTACCGTGGACCGGAAAGTGCGGTTGGCCCGCGCGTGGCTCTACTCCAAACTGCGGGGAGTAGAGCCCGGCGCGGAGTAACTGGCCCGCGCCTGCTACTGCACGTTCACGCTCCCCAGCACCGACCAGCCGGAGTTCGCTCCGCCCGTCGTTTGCGCGCCCGCATAAATCAATCGCCGGCCTATGGAGCCGCCTTTGAACTGAAGCTGCAGAGTCATCGTCAAGGTGTTCCCCGCATCGGTAAAGGTGGAACCCGCCGCCAACACCCGGCACTGGGAATTCTCAATCGAGGCCGCTCCGCCTGCTGCCCCGTTCAGCCGGATAGGCGTCGACTGCAGTGTCCCGGTGTCGCCCACAATATAGAGGTTATTGCCCGCATGGTCGAATCCGAAGTAGCATGCATTCGCGCCGTCGAGGTCTCGATTGATCAATAACTGCACCGGTTGTAAATTCGTCGAGGCGGTTGCATCCCGGTACGTCGCCGTCACTGGGAACGTCACCCCCACCGTGGCCCGACCCGAGTTAGGCGTCGCGCTCAGCGGCTGGGGATTGGCCGCCGGAGTGGTCACCGTCTGCGTCCCGATCGCCTGCCAGCTCGAGTTACCGGTGGTCCGATCGCGCGCGGCGGCAAAGACCACCCGAGTGCCTGTGAACGACGCCGTGAAGTTGAACGTCATCGTCAGCGCCAACGTATTGCCCGTTTTCACCGCTGTAATGGTTGATCCAGGAATGGAGCATTGGGAGTTGCTCAACGACGCCGTGGAAGGCAGGGCCAGAACGGTAGCGTTGTCGCCGGCGTCGGTCTGCAGCACCAGGACATTGTTGACGCTGTCATAAGCCAAGTAACAGGCATTCCGGCCATCGAGGGCGGAGTTGATCAAAACATTCACAACGCCCAAGTCGTTCGTTCCGTCCGCATCGGCGAAGACAAAGGTCCGCGTTGCACTGGTCCCGTTCCCAAACGCCGGAGCCGCCGAGTTCACCGTCGGCGCGGTGTTGGATGGCGTGCTCAGGAACACGCCAGACGCTGAAGTGTAGCTCAGGCCGGCCGGCAAGGCGCTGAACTGGACTCTGGTATTGCTATAGTCGCAAGTGGTTGAAAACCTGCAGTCTAAGTCGGACAGGCCAGAAACCTGCAAAACTGTCGTGCCGGGACGGAAGCCGATCTGGGTGGTCATGATGGCGCCCAATCCACCCGTGGAGATATTGTTGAAACTGTTTCTTCCGTTTTGATCCTCGAACCATACGCGGGCACCGTTATTATCGGAAGCGTTCATTCGATAGTAAATGCTTTGGCTCCGACCAAAAACCATGACTTCATTCTCTAGAACCATGGTGAGCGGGTCGTTGGAAACGAAACTGACGAACGTGCTGTTTGAGGCCACGAGACTTCCGGGACGAATCACGCTGACCACGCCTGGGACCACTGCCGAAAACGTCACAAATAGGTACGAGCTCGAACTATTGGTGAAGGTCAAGGTATCGTTAAACGCGGCACGGGAGGTCGCAGTGGCCTCCGCCCCTGTTACAGAGGAAGCGTTGTTCGAGGTTGTCCCGAAAACTCCAGTCGCCAGCTCGGCACGTCCGGAGGAAGCTGCGGCGGCCACCGATGCTGATCCGAAAGTGGAAATGGCCGAACCGCCGCCTGTCCGGTTACCCGTATCCGTACCTTGCCGGACTCCGTTTACCAGGTTGATCCCGGAGTAGCTCCCGTTGTTTTGGACTGCAATAGCCTGTGCGGACGTTCCGAAGCCGACTTGTGCGTGAAGTCCAGCGGGAAGGCAGAGAGCGAGGGAGGCAAAGCCGATTAAGCATCGATGGGAAGACAACATAACAACTCCTGTGAGGGCGATTAAGAGCGCGATCTTCCAACAAGGCGAAGGGCGCTGAATAAGCGCGTCACCCGATGACGTGTATTTTTGCTCCACCACGCCATGTCTAAATAGATCCATGTCACCCCAACAGCGGCGCTGGGAGCGCGTACAGGAGTTGTGCGAGAAAATTGAAAGCACCGGCGATTACTCTCTGGACGCGCTCATCTCGCATGAGCCGTCCGAAGAGATCCGCAAGGAAGCCTTGGTCCTGGCTCTGGCGGCGCGCGCCGAAAGCCGGGCAACATCAGAAACGCCTCCGCCGCCGAGCCGCATCCTTCCGACAACGATCGGTCCTTACCGCATCCTCGCCCTGCTGGGCGAAGGTGGCACGGGATCGGTTTACTCGGCGGTCCATGCAGAAAGCGGAAACGCGCCGACCGTCGCGGTGAAGCACCTCCACGTGCACCTCAACCAGGGCGAATCTCTTGCCCGTTTCCGGCGCGAGTATGCGATTCTCAAGCGACTCAACCATCCGCATCTCGTGCGGGTGATCGGCGGCGGCGAAGACCAGGACGGGCGTTCCTACCTCGTCATGGAACTGGTCGAGGGGCTGCCGATTGACCAGCACTGTGACGCGAAGGCGCTCGACGTGGCGGCCCGGGTCCGGCTCTTTATTGCCGCCGCCGAAGCCATTCAGGTGGCGCATGAGAATCTGGTGGTTCACCTGGACCTGAAGCCATCCAATGTCATCGTGACAGCAGCCGGCCACGTTAAGGTCCTCGATTTCGGAACCGCAAAGTTGATTGACACAACCTTGACCCGGACCCAGCAACTGACGCCCAGCTACGCCAGCCCGGAACAATTGCGGGGCGATCCGGTGACGCCGCGCTGCGATGTCTACGGGCTCGGCTTGATCCTCTATGACGTGATCTCCGGCGGAAGGGCCTTTGGCGACCGTTCCAGTCTGGCAGGTATGGCCTTGCGCTCCGCAGGTGGCGCCAATCTGCAACCCATTACGGCCCACACCACGGAGACCACTGCAAAGTTGCGGTCCACGTCGCCCCGGCGTCTCCAGCGAATCCTGGCGGGCGACCTGGGCGCCATCGTCTTTAAGGCACTCGATCATGCAGCCGCCAAACGGTATGCGTCGATGGCCGACCTTGCGGCTGACCTCCAGTGCTTCCTCGAGAACAAACCGGTGACGGCGCATCCGCTGACGCTCTTCTATCGAGCTCGAAAATTTCTCGGACGCCATCCGTTGTCAGCGTCTGTGTTCGCGGCGGCGGCGCTGCTGATTCTCGGCCTGGGAGGCTACGGTTTGACGCAGTGGCGGCGCGCCGAAGCGAACGCGGCCCGGGCGTCCGGCACCGTTCGGTCCATGGAGTTCCTGTTGACCAACGGGGTGCCGGTAATTTCGGGAGTGCCGAAGGACATCACCTTTGCCGAGGTATTGGTGCGGACCGGCAAGCGGTTGGGAGACGACTCCGGCATGAGTATCGCGGAGCGGGCGGACATGCAGACCGGCATCGCCACCGTGCTGAACCAATTGGGCCGTCCCGATGAGGCGCTGCGATCAGCGAATACCGCGCTGGGCTGGGCGTTCCGGAGCGAAAACCAAGCCACTCTATTGCGAGCTGCCTTTACCGCCATGGACATTCGCATGTCGCACGGGGACTGCTCAGGCGCGCTGGCGGCCCTGCAGCAGGCGAACGCAAACTACCAGGGAGGAGCGTCCCTTCCTGTCTCGCAGCAAGTTAGCTTCCTCCAGGTGCGCGCTCAGGTACGGGGCAACTGTCAGAGCGACTATCGAGGGCAATTGGCCGATTTGGGCGCGACCTTCGAACTGCTTGGCCGCTACCAGCAAGATCCGAGTATTCCCCACGAAATGCTTCCGTTCCGGACGGCGAATATCTATGGCGGATACGCCTACGCGCTGGCAGGCGCCAAAGAGTACAGCAAGGCTCGCGAGGTGGCAAATGCGGGATTGCAGTACACTGCCTCGCGCCCTGAGTTGCGGGCGGCCAGCAGCTTGCTGCATCGAATTTTATCCACGGCGGCATACGCCAGTCACCAACTCGACAGAGCGGCCACCGAAATGGAGATCGCGACCACATTGGCCGAAGGTTCCACCTCGGAGTTCGAAGTGCTGCGCAACCGCATGGTTTGGGCCTCGCGGATCGCCGAAGCGGGTGATTCCTCTCGGGCATTGGTTCTGATTGACGAGAGCATGCAGCGGCTACGTTCAAATGCCGGCCAAGTAGGCGGGCCGCGCTGGATGGTGTTGATTGACGCCGCGCTGGCTTACCAGCGGTCGGGCCACTGCGGCCAGGTTCCCGCGCTGTTAAGGGAGGTAGACACGCTTTTGCCGGGCGGCATCGCCTCGCCGGTGTGGCGCGGCAACCGGTTGACGGCGGAGGCGTTATGCCTCTCCGCCGCCGGGCAGGCAGCGGAGGCTCGGTCCAAAGCTCGCGAAGCGCTGCTGCTGGTCAACTTGCCGGATGGTTCGCCTTCCAAGCAACGTCTGGAGGCCGTATCGAAGTAGTCCATGGTCCAGGGCCGGCGCCAGAAGCGAGCGATCAATCGACGGGCAGTTCATAATGGTGGCTAACTTCGAACTTTTGTGATCCGTTTCCCCGGCCGATTCCGAGCTTCTCCTCAGGAGGGCCTCCTTATGGCCGAAACTGTTCATCTTTTCTTCCGCACCAGTGGCGGGCTCCAGCGCCTGCCAGGGCAACTCATCACCCCCCGAGGCACCCCGAGCACCCAGTTCACCGAGGTAAGCGGCCTGACCATGGAGGTGACGATCATCGGGCGTCCTCGCAAATTCGCCCTGCGCGTCCCGCTGAGCCGGGAATCCGTCTCGGCCCTGCCGATCCTGCAGGCTCATCTTCTCTCGAAGGAGCCCATCTCCATGTCCCTTTGCAACAACGAAGTGGTGCAAGGGACCTTTCGGTCCACCACGATATCCAAGATTGAGGACTTTGGCTCCTATTCCGAGGTGGAGTGGCTACCCTGGAACGGCTAGGGCATCCGCTTGGCCGGCATGTCCCGGCCATTCTGATGCAGCACCAGCCCTGAATCGGTGAACGTGATCTGCGCATCGACGACCTTGTAGAAGAACTCCTTGGGCCCCTGCGCAAACACGGGATACTTCGGCTGACCCGTCGCCTGCACTTGTAACTGTGTGCCTTCCCGAGTGACCGTCAACACGAACCCCGGGGCCAGTTCATACTTCCCCACGAAGGGCTCCAACGACTCCGCCGGCAACGCGATCTCCTTCGAAGGCAGCACCGTGGCAATCCGCTTCGCCACCGTCTCCCGGCCGCCCTGTTTCAGTGTCAACTGCGCCCCGTCTGCTGCAAACGTCACCTCCACCGGCGCGACCCGGGCAAAAAACTCCCGCTCCCCGGACGCGAATAGTTCGAAGCGGCCCTGCCCGGTCGCCTGTGCGAGCAACTGCCCGCCCTCCTGCGAAACCGTCAAGGTAAAGCCGGGCGCCAACTCATACCGGCCCACATACTTGGCCAGTACGGCAGCATCCACTGTTACTGGCTTCTTTGCCGGATTTAAGGCAAACCGCGCCGGCTCCACCAGGTGCAGACCCACGTCCTCCACCCCAATCGCCACGTTCGAAAGCACCACGGAAGCGGCCCCCGTCTTCACGGAACACGCGAGGAACGACCGATAGCCGCCCGTCCCGCCGCCATGCGAAAACACGTCCTCCCCGTTCTTCGCCCACACCAGGGCCACCGGTCCCCGCGTGCGCGCAAAGGCCGCATCCAATTTCGTCTTCCGCACTCCGCAAGCCGCGCCGCCAAACACCAGCATGTCTCGCACCGTGCTCCGCAGCGCCCCTGCCCCGGCCAAGGCCGGTAGATCCCAATTCTTCACCGGCCGCAGCTTCTCGTCATGGCCCGCCACGATCGGCCCCTTCACCGCGATCCCAGTGGCCTCCATCCCCAACGGTCCCAGCACCCGTTCCCGTAAGAGCGCTTCATACCCCTTTCCCGCCCGCAGTGCCAACGCATGCCCCAAGAGCCCTACGCCCAAATTCGAGTACTCATACGTTGCCCCAATCTCCCGCGGCAAACTGTAGCCATTCAGGAACGAGTAGAGATCGTCGACAGTGAAATCCGCATAGGGATTCGCTGGATCTTTCGGATTCAGATTCGCGGGGAGCCGCGGTAAGCCGGACTTATGCGTTGCCAGATCCAGCAGTGTAATCTGCTTCCCGCCTCGCTCCGGCACCTTCACCGTTTTCGGCAGATACTTCGCCACCGGATCCTCGAGCGCCACCTCACCCCGCTCCACCATGTCGGCGAGCAGCACCGCGGTGAACACCTTGGTGATGGACCCGATCTCGTAGATCGCCTCGGCGGAGCCGAAGGTTGCCACCTCGCCTTTGGCGTCGACGACTCCCGCGGCGGGGTCCTTCATCATCCCAGCCGCCACCCGCTCCCGCAGGATCGCCGCCAGATCCGGACCCTGCGCGAGCGCCACACCCGCAAACAAACCAAGGAGAAACCGCATGAACCCTATTCTGCCGGAGTGAATAACCCAAAGGTGAAGACGTGCGTGGCTGAGCAAATCGTCACATACTGCTTCCCGTCCACCAGATAAGTGATGGGCGACGCCGTCACGTTCTGACTCGTTCCGAAATGCCATAGGTGCTTGCCGGATTTCGCATCCGCCGCCACCAAGTGCCCGGCGTCATCGCCGAACAGCACCACGCCTCCCGCCGTCGATACCGTCCCCGCCCAAGCCGTTGCCGGCCCGGTCATCGGATACTGCCAGACGCGCTTCCCGGTCTTCGGGTCAATCGCGCGGAGGAACATCTGTCCTGGTTCGGCCGGAATCTGCTCCCCGCCGGTGCCGGCAAACCCCGTCATCGGCTTCGGCTCCTTCGCCGACGACGAGTAGATATCGCATTGTTCGAGCGTTGGCAGATAGAACAGGCCGGTAGCCGGGTTGTAAGAAGGGGACATCCAGTTGGCCGCCCCCCGCACCGCCGGGCACGCCCGCGTCCCGCCCGGCGTCGGGTCCTTCCCCGGCACGAGAATCGGCACGCCTTTATCGTCGATGCCCTTCGCCCAGTCCACCTTATCGGCGAACTGCGTCGCGCGCAGGAACTCGCCGGTTACCCGGTCCAGAACGTAAAAGAACCCGTTCCGATTCGGATGCACCACCACCTTGCGCATCTTCCCCGCCCACTCCATATCGAGCAGTACCGGCCAGGATTGCGCGTCCCAATCATGCGTATCGTGCGGGGTGAACTGGAAATACCACTTTAACTTTCCGGTATCCACGTCGAGCGCAATCAACGAATCCGAGTACAAATTCGCACCCAGCCGGTCCCCGCCGTAGAAGTCGGGCCAGGGGTTCCCGGTGGTCCAATAGAGCAGATTCAACGCCGGATCATACGTCCCGGAAAGCCAGGTCGCCGCCCCGCCCCATTTGAGCGTTTCGTCCTTGCTCCACGTCTCGGCCCCGGGCTCTCCTTTCGCGGGCACAGTCCAGAATTTCCAGACAGGCTCGCCGGTCTCGGCCGAAAGGGCGGTCAGGAATCCCCGGGCGCCACTATCGCCACCGCCCATCCCCACCACGATTTTGTCTTTCACAGCGAACGGAGCCATCGTCGCGAAGTACCCGTCTTTCGTCTCCGCGTACTTCTTGTGCCAGAGCACGGCGCCGGTCTTCCGGTGCAGGGCAACGAGGTGGCAATCCGTGGTGACGAAATAGACCTTGTCCCCCAGAATCGCCGGACCCCGATTCACCCGCGACCCTTCGGCCTGCTCATCGCGATACACCCAGATCTTCCGCCCCGTCCTCGCATCCAGCGCATGCAACTGGTTCGAATTGGTGACATAGAGAATTCCGTCATAGACGATCGGCACCGCTTCCAACTTCTTGGCGTCCGGCACGTGGTACACCCACTTTGGCGTCAGGTTCTTCGCCGTCTCGGTGTTGATCTGCGTCAACGGGCTATGCCGCTGCCCGGAGTAGCTGCCCGCGTAGGTCAGCCAGTTTGCCCCCGGCCCGGCCAGAATGTCGTCGTACTTCACCTGCGCCAGCGCCGCCATGGCGGCGAACCCCATCAAAAGAAGGCCTCGCATTACTGTTCCCCCCGCGCCGATTGCCGGCTCAAAAACTTGATCAGATCCCGCCGTTCGGTCGCCGTCAAGGTCTCCCGGTAGTTGCCGGGCATCGGGCTGCCGGGCAAAATCCGTTGGTCCGCCACGTCGGCCGCTTTTACGAAGTGCAACTCCCCCGTCCCGTCCTGCAACGTGTAGTTGTACGTGGTGTAGTCCCGCAGAACGCCTTCGAGGGTTTTGCCGGACTTCAAATGGAGAGTGGCCCGTTGATACCCCGGGGCGATCCGCCGACCCGGGTCGAGCACCGCCTCCCGAATCAGGTTCAAGGGCCGCTGATGGCCGATGCTCGTCAGATCGGGCCCGAATACTCCGCCCTTGCCTGCAATCGCGTGGCATTTGGTGCACCCGCCTTTACCGAAGTACACGGCGGCCCCGGCCTTCTCGTCGCCCTCTACTGGAATTTCGTAGGCTGGCGCGGAGAGCCCCCGCACGTAGGCCATAACCTGCCAGAGCTTTTCATCCGGCAGGTTGGTCGGCGGCATATCGGTTCCCGCTAAGCCGAACTTAAGCGACTGGAACAGCGCTTCGTCGGTGGACCGGGAAACCGCGCGCCCCGTCATCAGGTTTGGCCCCCGGCCGCCCTCGCCCGTCAGCCCGTGGCAACCCGCGCAAGAGCTCATATAGAGCTGCCGCCCGGCCGCCACGTCTTCCTGTTTCAAGGGAGCCCGCTGCGCCAAGGCCGACGCCCCAGCCATCACCCCCCCAACCATCAACCAGAGTAAGATTCGCATAACTCAGCCCTCCAGATTGTATTCGATACACTAGCGGGATGCGGCTACCCCTGCTGTTCCTCCTGGCCGCACTCGCGCTCTCCGCCGCTCCCCGCAAGAAGATCGCCGTGGCCCTCGAAGGCGGCAGCGCCCTGGGTATCGCCCACATCGGTGTGCTCGAATGGCTCGAGCAGCACCGCATTCCCGTCGATTACATTGCGGGCACCAGCATGGGCGGCCTGGTGGGCGGACTCTATGCCACCGGCCGCTCCCCCGCCGACCTCCGCGCCATCGTCAAGGACGCCCCTTGGGATAAGCTTCTGGGCGGCTCGATCGCTTTCCGCGACCTCTCCTTCCGCCGCCGGGAGGACCGCACGGCCGTGCCCAACCTCATCGAGCTTGGCCTCAAAGGTGGCGTCTCCCTCCCGTCCGGCCTCAACCTCGGCCACGAGATCGGCCTGCTCCTCAGCCGCTGGACCCTCGCCTACCCGGAACTGGAATCCTTTGACGAACTCCCGACGCCGTTCCGCTGCGTGGCGACGAATCTCGTCTCGGGGGAAGAAGAGGTCTTCGGCAAGGGCGTCCTCGCCGACGCCCTGCGCGCCACCATGTCGCTGCCCGGCGTCTTCAAACCCGCCAACCGCGGCGGCAAGCTCTACGTCGATGGCGCCGTCCTCCAAAATCTTCCCGTCGATGTCGCCCGCCAGATGGGCGCCGACATCGTCATCGCCGTCCATCTCGCCAAGCCCCCGGTTGACCCCAAGTCTCTGAACTCGTTCGCGGGCGTGATTGACCGGTCCATCGGTATTGTCGTCTCCGCGAATGAAATGCGGATGATGGAGCGAGCCGACATTGTCGTCACCGTCAACCTCGCCGGCTTCAGCGCAAGCGACTACCCGAAGAGCGCCGAACTCGCCGACGCGGGCAACGCCGCCACCGAGCAGAAGCGGAACATTCTCGAAACCTTCGCTCTCCCCGAGGCCGAGTGGGCCGAGTTTCAAAAGGCGCGCGCCGCTCGCCGCCGTCCTGAACCCACCCAGATCTCCACCGTGAAAGTGGACGCTGAAGACCCCCGCCAGGCCCGCCTCGTCGCCGACACCCTTGCGCCCCTCACCGCCCAACCCTGGAACCCCACCGCTCTCGAGCGCGAACTTTCCCGTGCCGTCGGCACCGGACGCCTAGCTTCGCTTCGCTATTCCGTCCGCGGCAGCGAACTGCTGGTCCAGGCCGAACAACGCTCCTACGCACCGCCTTTTCTGCTGCCGCTGCTCGAAATCGACGGCAGTGATATCGAGAACTTCCGCGTCTCGGGTGGCGCCCGGCTCACCTGGATGGGCGTCGGCACGGCCCGCGCGGAATGGCGCAACGACATCATTGTCGGCTCCCGCTATCGCTTCGCTTCCGAGTATTGGGTTCCTTTGGGCGAGCGCTCCCGCTTCTTCGCCGCTGGCCGCGCGTTTGCCGGCGATGCGGCTTTCCCCATCTATTCCGGTCGCGCGCAGGTCGCCAACTACCGCCTGCGCGACACCGGCTTTGGCGCCGACCTGGGCTACCAACTCGGCCGGATCGCCGAGCTCCGCGCCGGCTTCACCACCACTTGGCATGCTGCCCGGCGACGCATCGGCAACCCGATCCTCCCGAACGTCAAGGACCATCTGAAAGTTCCCAGCCTGCGGTTCCGCCTGCTCGATTATGACGATCCCATCGTGCCCCGGGAAGGCAGCCGCGTCGAAGCCAGCTTCGCCTACGTCCTGGCTCGCGGTCCGCAGGCCGAGGTGCAAGCGAATCGGTTCTTTCGCGTTTCGGCGAACGCGTCGGTGTTCGCCGCGGCAGCGGGCGGCACCGCCTTCGATACCCGCTCCCTGGATTTCGGCAGCTTTTCGCTGGGCGGCCCGCTCCGCCTGCCCGCGTACGCCACGAACGAACTCCTCGGCAATCAGTATTGGCTCGGCACGGCCGGGTATCTGCGCGAGATTCGCCCCGGCCTATCGATTCTGGGCACGCGGATCTACGGCGCGGCTTGGGCGCAGCTAGGCAAGATGTACGGGCAACCGGGCTATCCCGGCGTGGCTGCCAGTGCGGCCGGGGCGATGATCATTCGAACGTTTGTGGGTCCCGTATATTTTGGCGGCGCTTGGGGCGACCGCGGTCATGGCCGGGCTTTTGTCGGCGTCGGCCGCTTTTTCTAGCGCTCCACGCGGTTCCAGCTGCCAATCACGCGCGTCTGCTTCTCCCGCGTCAGAACGCTCAACGACGCGGTGCTCAAAGCCAGCCGCTGGGCCATTTCCCGCGGTTCTGCCTGAATCCACACGGAAGCCAGAATCCGCAGCAAATGGCCATGGGCGAACAGCAGCACCGGCCCTTCCTGTTTCAGGCAGCGCTCAATCACGCGTCCCGCCCGGGCCGCCACCGCTTCAATTGTCTCCCCTTCCGGAGGGCCGTCTTTCCACAAGCTCCAGCCCGGCCGTTCCGCCACCAACTCCGCCGTCAATCTCCCTTCAAGCGCGCCATAGTGCCACTCCGCCAAGTCCGGTTCGACCACGGCTACGTCCCCGTAGCCCGCAATCCGGCAGGTCTCCCGGGCCCGCTGCAAGGGACTCGTGAGCACCAGCCCGAATCGCTTTCCGTCCAGCATGCGCGCCAATGAGGCCGCCTGTTCCTCTCCATGAGCGGTGAGCGGAATGTCCGTCCGCCCCGTATGTTGCCCCGACAGGCTCCAGGCCGTCTCTCCGTGCCGAGCGAGCCAGATTTCTGCAGAAATGTTCATTTCGCCTATATACTGCCATAGATGCCCCTGGTCTTACTCGTCCTGATTGCCGGCTTGCTCCAAGCGTTCCCGCAGCAGGTCCGCAAACGGTTCGAAGGCGATACCAATCAGCCGGCTCGCCGGGTGACTGCCATCCAAATCAACGACGATGGGGACATCCGCGCAATTAGCGAAGGGCAGCTGTATGTTTATTCCCAGGGCCGCTGGGCCGCACCAGTGCCGGCCACGGAATCCTGGTCCGCGGAGCAGCTGCCTGCTCCTGGCGGGTTGCCCATTCAGCCCGCTACCGCAAGCGCCAAACAAGCCGACGGCACGATCTGGTTCGGCACTGCGAAGGGCCTCTTTCATCACGTCGGCAACGACTGGGAGTACCGGCAAGGCCAGCGGTGGCTGCCACATGATGAGGTGCTTTCGGTCGCGGTGAACTCCCGCGGCGATGTTGCCGTCGGCACCGCCGCCGGTGTGGGGCTGATCCAGATCCGCGAAATCACCTTTGCCGAAAAGGCACGGCTTTATGAAGAAGCGATCGACAAGTACCACCGCCGCACCGAGTTCGGCTACGTTCTGGAGCGCGGTCCCCGGGGAGTGCGCGATAGCGATAACGATGGCCTTTGGACCGCGATGTACGGCGCCGCGCAGTGCTTTGCGTATGCCGTGAAGAAGGACGCGGCGTCGCTGGAACACGCCCGCAAAGCCTTTCGGGCGCTCGCGTTTTTAAGCGAGGTTACCCAAGGCGGAACCCCGGCCGGTCTGCCTGGGCTCGTCGCGCGAACCATTCTGCCCACGTCCGGCCCTGATCCGAACGCCAAGGCCTACACCCGGGAGACCGACGCCGCCATGCAGAAGCGCGATCGCAAGTGGAAGACACTCGTTCCGCGCTGGCCCAAAAGCGCAGATGGCAAGTGGTACTGGAAGGCGGACGTCTCTTCCGATGAACTCGACGGCCACTACTTCTTCTACGGCCTTTACTACGATCTCGTGGCCCAGACTCCCGCCGAGAAGAACGAAGTCCGCAAGGTGGTCCGCCGGATTACGGATCACTTGGTGAAGCACGACTTCAACATGATCGATTGGGATGGCAAGCCCACCCGCTGGGCGATCTTCTCTCCGGCGCAGCTCAACCGGGACAGGGACTGGTGGGCCGAGCGCGGTCTGAACTCGCTGAGCATCCTGTCGTATCTCAAGGTGGCGCACCACGTCACCGGCGACAAGAAGTATCACGATGTGGCGCAATGGTTGATCACCGAACACGGGTACGCGCAGAACGCGATGTTCGCCAAGTTGGCCCAGGGCGTCGGCGACGGAAACCAGAGTGATGATGAGATGGCTTACATGGACTATTGGGGACTGCTGCAGTACGAGCAGGACCCTGAGTTGGTGGAGCGCTACTCGTTTTCGCTGCACCGCTACTGGGGCCTGGACCGGCCCGAGCTCAACCCCTTCTTCAACTTCGCGGCGGCGGCCCTGTTGAAGGGCAAGCGCTTTGACGATCCGCATCAGATGTACGACTTGACGCCGACCGGGTCGTGGCTCGAGCAATCGCTCGACACGCTGCGCCGCTTTCCCTTGGATTTGCACAACTACGCGCTGTCCAACAGTCAGCGCGGGGATGTCCGCAAGCTCAGCAACAACCGTGGGCTGAAGCGGACCGGTCGGGTGCTTCCGGTCGACGAGCGTCAGGTTTTTCACTGGAACCACGACCCTTTCCGGCTCGACTACAACGGCGACGGAGCCACGCTCGCCGACGGCACCTCGTATCTGCTCCCTTACTATATGGGGCGCTACCTGGGATACATCAAGGAATAACCGCGGTGGGGCGAATGCGATGATACCGAGGGATCGTGGGATTCGTGAGTCTGACCATTTGGAAGAGGATCGGGCGGATTTGCCGGAGGCCGTCGAGATCGTGGCGGAGATCGGGTTCGATGCCGTGGTCGAGACCGGGCTTGGGGTGATCGAGGGGATCTGGGAGAGTCTGGACTGATCGTCCGCAAAAATAAGCCGCTGCGTTGTGAGTGAATCTTCGTGGATTTTTCACAGGTTCGGGTGAGGGAGAGCGATTCGCCTCCCTGATTCAATCGGATTTCTGGAGAAGACCATGTGGAAACGGATGTTGATGATGAGTTTTGTGGCGGTGTCCCTGCTGGCGGACCAGCCGCTGCAGTCGGCGCTGAACCTGGACATCGAGCAAGCGAGGCAGGTGGATGCGATTCAGGCGAAGTATCGCCAACCGTTCGCGGCCAAGCGGCAGGAGCGGAACCAGGAGCTGCGCAAACTGCGGCGGGCGCGGATCGCAAATGATAGCAAACAGATGGCGGAGCAGGAGCGAGCAGATCCGGGTGAACGAGGATGAAGAGATCCGGCGGGTGCTGCGGCCGGCGCAGTTGCAGAAGTTTGAGGAGTACCGGAAGCTGCGGAAAGAGATGATCGGCAGCTCCCGGGACGATAAGGACTTCTGAGCTTTCGGTTCCGGGTCAACCGGTCAGAATGTGACTTTGGCGCCGAGCTGAACAAAGCGGGGAAGGTTGGTTCCCCTCGTCGCCCCGAAGTTCGGGCTGGAGAAGTTCGGTTCGAAGTTTACGAAGCGATGGCGGTTGAAGGCGTTGAACATCTGCGCTTGAATTTCGAACCGGAACCGCTCCTTCATGGCGAATCGTTTGGTGAGGGTGAAGTCTTCCTGCAGGACTGGGAACTGGCGGAGGTCGCCGCGGGTGGGCCCGAGCGAACCGAAGCGAAAGACGCCGCCGACTACCGGTGAGGCGAAGGCCTGGGCGTTCGTGATGCGGTGGTTGCGGCCGGGGTCGAAATCGCTGTTCGAAAGACCCGAAGCCGGGTTCGCCCCGCTGAGGATGTCTGGCCGGAGGACGCGGTTAAAGATTGGGAGCAGGTTGTTCATCGAAAGCTGCAAGGGGAAGCCGGACTGATAGCGATGAATGCCGGAGATGGTCCAGTCGGCGAGAACCGTCTTGCGCCATCCGTTCGATTTGCCAAACGGGAGCGTGTAGATGTAATTGGCAACGAAGGCGTGCGGGACGTCGTAGGAGAGCAGAGAGCGTTCGTTGCCCAGGTTAAAGTGATCTTGCAGCATATTATCGACGCCGCCGAAGCCCTGATAGCTGGGAGTGTTGAGACCAATGGCCTTCGACCAGACATAGCTCGTTTCAAAGGCAAAGCCGGAGGCGAAGCGTTTGCGAAGTTTGAATTCACCGCCGTGGTAGCTGGAGGCGCCGATCTTCGCCTGCTGCGATGTGAGGGTGAGGTATTGCGGGAAGGCGCGCAGCGCTTGGGCGACGGAGCCGTTGAAGCCGGGATAGGGGATGGCGATATTGGCCGCCCGCGCTTCGGCCGAGTTGATGTTGCGGGTGAGCAACTGGCCCAGGGGTAGAAACTGGGGGTTGACCTGGTTGATGTTCAAGAGCTCGGGAGCTACTTGGCGAGTGGCACGGTTGCCGATGTAGTTGACTTCCACGATTAGGTCGCGGCCGAGATCGTGTTGCAAGCCGAAGCTCCAGCTTTGCGTGCGGGGCATCGCGGTAGAGGCCTGTTCGAGGAAGGAGGCCGCTTGGTTGTTGAGTAACGCGGGGTCGATGCGGGGCTCTTTCGGAAAGTTTTGCGGGAAGCCGTCGCGGAGGCGGAATGCCGGGGTGATGCCGTTGTCGAGCGTTTGGAAGGTACCTTCAATGTTGAAGCCGGAACTGGTGATGGAGAGGTAGTTGTCGGCGTAGTAGATGCCGTAGCCGCCGCGGAGAACGGTCTTCGAGTTGAGCGCGTAGGCAAAGCCGGCACGCGGACCCCACGCCGAATTGTCGCGATCGAGGAGGCGGCGGGCGCCGGTGCGGCCTTCGCCCGTGCCAGCGAAAACAAGGGCGCCGGGACGGTTGCCGGCGGCTGGGTTGGGGCGATTGAGATCGACAACACTGTAGCGATCCTGCTGCTCGAAAGGCGCGCCCATGAACTCCCAACGTAAGCCCAGATTCAGGGTGAGTTTGCGGCTGGCTTTGAAGTCGTTCTGCACGAAGAAGCCGGAGTAGGTGCGACGGATACCAAGATTCTGAGGGAATCGAATGTTGCTGGAGGCGACTTCACCAAGCAGGAAGCTGGCGAAGGAGTTGCCGGAGCCTGCGGGGGAACCCGGCTGAGCGGTAGCGAGGTTCGAGAAGGTCAGGGCGCCCTGCGTGTTGGTGAGGGTGCGATTGTGGAGATGGTTCCACCGGTACTCGCCACCAAACTTCCAGTTGCTGCGCCCCCTGGTCCAGGACATCGTGTTCTTCGCCATGTAGACATCGTCCTTGTTGTCGGTAATGCCGCCGCTGGCGGCGCCAACGTAGCCGTCGCCGAAGCTGAGCACCGGGAAGCGGTCGCCGGTGACGCCGGTTAAGCCTAGGCGAGCGGGCCAGCCGCGTTCGAGCGTCACCGGGTCAACCGGGTTACGGAAGCGATTGACGCCGAGGATGAGGCTATTGAGCAGGTTGGGGCGGAGGATGGAGTCGTAGCCGAGGCGGTGGAGCTTGCTCGAAATGTTCTGGATGATTCCGGAAGTGAGGGGGTCCGGGAGCGGGTTGTCGACGCGGAAGCGCGGGACGTTGGTGGAATTGAACGAGTAGAAGACTTTGTGATTTTGGTGGAAAGCGTGGTCGATACGGCTCGAGAAGAGATCGGGGTCGAGCTGCTTTTCGCCGATAAAGGCGGCGAGGTTGAGGGTGCCGGCGGCGTTTGGCGCGGGATAGAGGGCCGCGATTTTGGCGGAGACCGGGTCGATGCGGTTGGCGGGAATCTGATTGCCGGGGAAGACATCGCGAAGGAAGCCGCCGGCGGGATTGGAGCGCGTTGACGCGGGGTCGAAGATCGGGATCTGGTTGCCGGCGGCGTTGCGCCACTGGCTGAAATCACCCTGTACGTTCAGAGGCGAAGGGATCTGGACGCGGCTGAAGTTGTCAAGGCCGCGGCGGCGGGATGAGGTCCACGAGAAGAAGAAGAACGTTTTGTCTTTGCCGTTGTAGAGTTTCGGGACTAGTAGCGGACCGCCAATGGTGGCGCCGAACTCGTTCTGGCGGGTGATGGCGCGGTCGGCGGCGAACCAACTGCGCGCGTCGAGCTTGTCATTACGGAAGTATTCGAAGGCAGAGCCGTGAAACTGATTGGTTCCACTCTTGAGGGCAAACGTAGTGACGGCCTGGGCGGAGTGGCCGAACTCGGCGGCGAGTTGCGAGGTCTGGAGTTTGAATTCGCGCATGGCTTCGACGGGCGGGGCGCTTTCGTTGAAGTTGCCGATCTGGCCCATCTGGCCGGCGGGCAGGCCATCGACCCAGAACTCATGCTGGAAGGTGCGGCTGCCGTGGACCCGGATCTGGTTGGAGGCCGCGAGATTATCGGCGCCGTTAATATTGACATTGCCGTGAACGCCGGCGGTGAGATAGACGAAGGCGGCGGCTACACGTACCCGGCCGAGTTGGACAAGCGGGAGGTTCTGTACCTGGTCCTGGGTGATGGTGGTCGAGATTTCGGGGGATTCGACCTGCAGGACGCCCACATTTTCGGTGACGGTGACAGACTCGGCGACGCCGCCAATTTCCAGCGGAAGGTCGACGCGGCTCCGGGTGTCGACGGTGAGGATGATCCCTTTTCGTTCGAGGAGCTTGAAACCTGCTTTGCGGACAGAGATCGTATAGGGACCCGGGGTTAGGGCCGGGGCGGTGTAGAGTCCGTCGCTGTTGGTGGTGATCTGCCGGCGGGTCTGGGTGGCGTCGTTACTGACCGTCACCGTGGCGTCGGGCACGGACTGGCCGGAGGGGTCGGTGACCCGGCCGTCAACCTGGGCACTTTGAGCGTAGGTGGCGCCGGCGAAGGCGAAAAGGAGGGCTAGAACCTTCATGGGCGAATGGTAGCGATTGGCTAAGACAGACTCATAAACGCTGGACGAATGTTTCGTGACACTTCGAGGGGGGGATCTGGCGCGGTAGCATACGGATCAGATGCGACGAGAGCGGCAAGCCGTAGAACGGCCGGCTAAGCGTAAGCCGAACGATCCGTCCGAGCGCGAGCGCCCCGATCTCCCGGCGGAGTTTGCGGCCGGCGGCGCGGCGGACCTCGTTCCAGAGGCCGGGGAGATTTGGCTGCAGGGCCGGCGGGTGGAGGACGTCGAGTGGGCGGGCGGGAAGGTCTCGGCGATGCGGATGGAGGGGTGCGTCCTGGAGAGAGTTCGCTTCGCCGGAAGCGAGTTTGGGTCGGTGACCTGGAAGGATGTCCGGCTGGTGGGATGCGACTTGGCGAACGTGAGGGCGCACCGAATGAACCTGGTGCGGGTGGAGCTGATCGATTGCCGGTTGACCGGGTTTGCGGCGCGGGCGACCGAGTGGCAGGACGTGCTGGTGCGGAACTGCGATGCCCGGTTTGCGCAGTTTCTGGGCGGCTTATTCCGGCGATGTGAATGGGACGGGAGCGACTGGCAGGAGGCCGATTTCCGCGAGGCGGACCTGAGCGGCACGGTGCTGCGGGGTTGTCAGTTGGGACGGGCGGATCTGCGGCAAGCGCGGCTACGGGGGACGGATTTCCGGAAGTCCGAGCTCGAAGAGATGCTGGTGAGCGTGGGGGATCTGGACGGCGCGATTGTGGACCCGGCGCAGGCCATGGTGCTGGCGCGACTAATGGGCCTGCTGATCCGCTAAGGCTGCGCTTCCACCTGCCGCCTCAGCGCCGTGACTTCTTTGCGGATGGCGCCGGGGGCGAAGCGCTTGACGAGCCACCGTTTCACCCCGCCGGACTTCAGAAGGTCAATCCGGGAACGGTTCAGGAAGACAAGATACGTGCCGGGGTTGGCGTCAACAAGGACGGTAATGCTCAGCGAACCGTCGTAGTAGTGGCTGGCCCAGATCTGCCGGTTGGCCAGCACCGTCACAGCGGGACTGGCTTCAAACGTTGTCGTGTGGCTGACATTGATCAGCGATTTGAGGCCGAAGCCGTAGCGCTCACGAGACCAGTAGAAGAGATCGTCCTTCTGTCCGCTTTGCGCAACGCCGGGATAGCTCCAGAGCCGGTCATAGAGCGCGGGGAAGGCGGCTTTGACATACGGGGACGACTGGAGGAGTTCGCGAAAGGTGCCGCGGACGTCGATCTCCTCCGGCTTATCGTTGTACTTGGCCAGCGCGGCATCCCCTTGCTGCACATACCGGGTGACGTAGCGAAGCAGGATGGAGCGGGCAAGATCTTCCGCTTTCGCGCCGACGCCGGGCTGGCTCCAATCGAGTTGCGATTGCAACTGCGAAATGGTTTCGCTGCTGAGTTTAAAGCCGCAGCCGGAAGGCTTGCACTCCTTCATCAACTGCAACTGGTTGGCATCCATGACGAAGGTGGCAACGTCCTCGGGCCGGGGCGGCACGTGGAGCGGCACGGCCTGTTCCACCAATTCGCTGTACTTATAGTTTTCAACGTTGCGGTACCAGCGGAGGAAGGCTTCCTTCGGGACCGAAAGACGGATGGCGCCCATGATGGCGATGTCGGCGTCGGCGCCAAACTTGATCAGGCGGCCGATGGGTTGGCCCCGGTCCAGGGCCTTGATGTCGTTAGGAGAGAGAACGCAGCACTGGTCCAGGACGGCAATCGGCTTCTCCTGCGGATGGGCGGCAGCAGCTAGGAGGATGACGGAGAAAAGTAGACGAACCAAGCTACCGCTATCATCGCTGAATTGGGCGGAGCAGTTCGACCATGGCCGGTTGGTTGTAGCGTTCGGCCCAGCCGAGAGGGGTGAGTTTCAGGTCGTCGTCGATGGCGTTGGGGTTGGCGCCGTGGGCGAGAAAGAGCGTGGCGTTAGCGACGTCGCCCCGGCGCGCGAAACGGTGGAGAGGCGTGACGTCCAGCCAGTCGCGATGGTTGGGATTCATGCCGTGGGCGAAGAGGAGCTCGGTGATGGCTTGGGTTTTGCCACCTACTCCTACCTGTTTGGCGAGCTGGGGGCGGTGATGGAGGAGGAGGCGAACCATGGGCTCCTGGCCCTCTTCGGCAGCGCAGCGGAGGGCGCCGGGATCGTTGGCAAGCTTGGGGTTGGCGGCAAGCATGGCGGCTGCGGGAACGATGTCGCCGTAGTAAGCGAGGATTTCGAGGGAGCGGGCCGCCCCGCGGGAGGCAAGAAGGGTGACCATCTCGGGGTCATTGTTCCGGATGGCTGCGGAGAGCGTGTCGGCAGAGCTTTCGACGGAAACGTTGGGATGGGCGCCGTGGGCGAGCAGGAGTTCGACGATGGCGTGATGCCGGTTGCAGACGGCTTCGTGGAGGGCCTGGCCGAAAGGGGCGATGCCTTCAACGCGAAGATTGGGGTCCGCGCCGTGGGCGAGGAGGAGTTGGACGAGTTCAAGGTGGCCAGCGGCAGCGGCATTGCGAAGGGGGTTACCGGAGCAGGGGTAGTAAGTAATGTAAGGGGAGGGACGGTTAGCGAGGGTGGGATCAGCGGCGAGGAGTTGGGTGACGTGGGCGATATCGCCGATATAGGAGGCGGTGCAGATGTCGCATGCGGCGCCGCGCTTGCGGAGGTGAGCGATGACCTCGCGAGGGGTGGTTTTGACGTCAGCGGGGACGTCGCGCCAGCCGCGGAAGAGATAGTCGCCGTTGGCCAGTTGAATGGGGCGGGCGCCGTCAGGACGGGAGGCGTCGAGGTTGGCTCCGCGGGCGTGGAGTTCGTCGATGACCTTTGGCTGGCGGGTCATGGCAGCCCAGTGGATGGGGAGGTTGCCGCGTTGATCGGGGGCCTCGAGCAGGGCGGGGTCGGCGTTGAGGAGTTGGCGGACCTGGCGGAGGTTGCGGGCACGGATGGCGGCAGCGAGGGGTTCACCCCGGGTGGAGACGGGGAGGCTGTCCGCGAGAAGCTCCCGCATGGCGGGGGAGGCGATGGCAAGCAAGGGCTGGTGGACTTCGAGGCTGAGGCCGTCGGCTTGGTAGGAGAGGAGCAGTTTTGCGGCAGCAAGTTGATTGGCGCGGACGGCGAATTCAATTGGGGTGCGGTACTCGAAATGGCAGCGAGAGAGGGCCGGGTTCTGTTTGAGGAGGCGGCGGAGGGTGGGCAGGTCGCCTTCGCGGGCGGCGAGGAGCATGGCCCAGACTTGGCGTCCGGTGCCGGGGGACCAGAGAAGGGGCTTATCGGATTTGAGTTCGGTGGGGCAGCGCATGGGCGGTTAGAGGACCTTTTGCAGAAGGGCTTTGTACCGGGTGAAGGCCGGTTGATAGGCGCTGTGATGCGGAGTGATAGCCGCGCCAGGCCGGCAGTAGGAGCCGCCCGGCGGGAGCCAGCCGAGAGCGCGGGCGGCGATGGAGGCGGCACCGAGGGTGGTGACCTCGGTATCGAGTTGCGGGCGCACGGGTTTGCCGGTGACGTCGGCTTTCATCTGATTGAGCAGGGCGTTGCGGGAGAGGCCGCCGCCGAGTTGGGTATTGTTCACGGTTGCGCCGAGCTGTTCGATGGTCTCGACAATGTGTTGGAGCGAGAAGCAGAGGCCCTCGTAGACGGCACGGGCGAGATCGGCACGGGTGGTTTGAGCGGTGAGGCCGTGGAAGGTGCCGGTGGCGGCGGGCTGCCAGATGGGGGCGCGGGCGCCGGCGAGGAAGGGCAGAAAGGTGACGCCGTTGGCGCCGGGGGGCGCAGAGAGAACGGCTTGGTCGAACTCGGCGAAGGTGCCATCAAAGAGAGTTTGGCGGGCCCATTCAAGGACGCCGCCGGACATGGCCGTAGAACCGCGGAGGAGCCAGCGATCGCCGTAAGGAATGGGGAAGACGCGGCGCTGGGGGTCGATGATCTGGCGGTTGGTGAGGACGCCGAAGGAGGTGACGGTGCCGGAGATATCAAGAGCGTCGCCGGGTTCGAGCAGGCTGGAACCGAGGTAGGCGGCCGCGCTATCGTAGCTGACGCTGAAGACCGGGGCTTGCGCGCAGTCGAGGGCCGGGCCGATAATGGCGCCGGGTTCGACAATGCGGCCGAGATGGGGGAACTGGCCGGAGGGATCGCCGTAACAGGTGAGGGTGGTGTAGCGGTCGAGGGTGGGTTGGCCGGTCAGCAGGTAGTTGAGATAGCCGGTCGCGTCGAGAAGCAGCTTCGCGTTTTGGAAGTGGGCGGGTTCGTAGTCGCGAAGGTAGTGGAGTTGGGGGAGGAAGTCGCCGGAGTAGGCGCGGAAGGGGGACTGCTGATATTGGGCGGTGGCTTCGATGGCGGGGAGTTGGACGGCGGCGCGGCGGTCGCCGTAGAGGATGGCGGGGCGGAGGGGTTCGTCCTGGGCATCAAGGCAGACGAGGCCGGAGAGGGTGGCCGTAGCGGTGACGGCGGTGATGGATGACTTGTCGATCTGTTGCAGGGCGGAGTGGAGGGCGGCTCGCCAGACGGGTTTCGATGGGGCAGGAGTAGGCGAGTTGGCAGCGGCCGTCGCGATCAACGAGGCTGGCGCGGAAGCTTTGCGTGCCGAGATCGATAACGAGGATCATGGCTTTTTCTTGGCTGGGCGGCTGATGAGGTTTTTGAGCCGGGACTTGGGATGGACCAGGCTCTTTGCGAGGATGTCCTCTTCGGTAAATTTCGCGAAGAGGATTTCGCCGTCGGTAGAGCGATTGCGGTCGTAGGAGATGTAGATGGACCCGTCCGGGGCCTGGAAGCCGTCGGGGTAGGAGATTCCTTTTCGTTCATCGAGCATGAGCCCGCCGGCCCAGGATAGGCCGTCGTCGGAGGAGAGCCAGGCGGTGAGTTGGCTACGGCCATCGTGCGCGTCGATGGTCTCGCCGTGTTTGATGAGGAGGAGTTTGCCGGAAGCGAGGCGGCGGAGGTGGAAGCGGGCAACGGGATGGTTGATGGCCGGCGCGGTGGGTGCCGCCCAGGTGCGTCCGCCGTCGGTGGAGGCAGACTGCATCAGGCCGGCAGTGGTGCGGGCGAGCATCCAAAGGCTACCGTCCTTGCGTTCGACGGTCATGTGTTCGTCCCACGTGGCGTTGGGGAACTGGAGATGGCCGCGGCGGGTCCAGGTGGCGCCCTGGTCCGCGGAGGCGAAAAGGTTGGCGCCGCGGAAGGGATCGAGATTGCGGAAAGCGCCTTCAAAGGGGCCGAAGCCTTTGGGGTTGAGCGAAACGGGGAGAAGCCATTCGCCGGTAGAAAGGATGGTGGGTTTGTTGAGAGTGAAGCCGTGCCAGATGCGGCGCGGGGCAGACCAAACGGGGGTTTCGGCGTCGGGGTTTTCGCAAACCGCGGCCCAAACGCCGGAGCGGCCGTCGAACTGCATCATGGACTGGTTGAAGAAGAGCCAGAGGCGGCCTTGGGGGTCAGTCCAGAGGTTGCCGACGAGAATGCTGCGGTACATCGGCAAGTTTTTCGATTGGCCGTCTACGACGAGGCGGGGCTTGGACCAGGTGAGCCCGTCGTCGTCGCTGGAGGCGAGGACAAAGAAAGCTTTGGGGCCGTCTTCCCCGGCGACCCACGCGGCCCAGAGACGGCCGCCGGGGGTGCGGGCGATGCCGATGGTCATGCCGTAGTCGAGTTGATCGTAATCGTAGGCGGGAAGGGGGTTGGTGTTGAGACGAGGCGGGATGAGGGCGAGGTCGGCGATCTTCTCCATCACGGCGACTTCGAAGTCGCGGGTTTGTTCGGGGGTGAGATCGAGGGACTGCGCGGGCAGAAGCAGCGCAAGGGTGAGGAGGAGGGCAGCGAGATTTGGCATAGGCTGAGCCAAGGGCATCCTATCCCGAGGGTTCACGGCGGAGCAAGTTGTAAGATCACCAGTATGCCGTTTTGTCGTGAGCGTATCTTGGCGGGGGAGCCGCAGGTGGGAACTTGGCTGAACCTAGGATCTCCGTTTTCGGCGGAGATGGCAGGACTGGCGGGGTTTGCCTGGGTGCTGATAGACCGCGAGCACGGGTCGGGCGACGAGAAAGACGTGGCGATGCAGATTCTGGGGGCCCAGTGCGGCGGAGCGGCCGCGATTGTGCGAGTGTCCGGGATCGATGCGGCGGAGATCAAACGGGTGCTGGATTGGGGTCCGGCCGGGGTAATGGTGCCTTCGATTGACACGGCGGAGCAGGCGGGGCGCGTGATGCGGGCAGTGCGGATTCCGCCGCTAGGGGAGCGGGGCGCGGCATCCTCGACGCGGGCGAGCGGGTATGGGTTCACTTATGAGGAGTATCTGCGGGAAGCGAACGGAAGGTTGGTTACGATGCTGCAGATTGAGTCGGCGTTGGCAGTGAGCAACTGTGCGGCGATTGCGGCGATTGACGGAGTGGATGTGTTGTTCGTAGGGCCGACGGATTTGTCCATCAGCATGGGGGTAACGGATGCGAGTGACGCGTTTGGGACGGCGCTGGCGACCGTCGCCGATGCGGCCAGGGGCGCGGGAAAAGCAGCGGGAATTCTGGCACGAACGGTGGAGCAGGCGGAGATATATCGCTCTTTGGGCTACTCGGTGATCGCGATTGGATCGGACCGGGGATTGCTCGCCAAGGGGTTCGGGAGCCTAGCGGTGAAGATGCGGGCAGGAGCGGCAGTAAGAAATTTGTAACGAACCGATAGGTTTCTCTCATCCAACGGTAATGGTTGCGCCGTAACGCGGCCGGGTAGGAGATCGAGTGAAAACTTCCGAGGTTGTGCAGGCGTGGGGCAAGATTCTACGGGGGCAACAGCCTTCTCTTTCGATCGAAATAACGAAAGAGTGTCCGCTGAAGTGTCCGGGATGCTACGCCTACGACGATGGGCATTTGGGTGGCGGGACGACGCTACGGAGCCTGACCGATCGGAAGGGTCAGGAGTTGATCGACGGCGTGCTGGAGACGGTGGACCGGCTGAAGCCGCTGCATCTGTCGCTGGTGGGCGGGGACCCGCTGGTGCGCTACCGGGAGGTGGAAACCATGGTGCCGCTGCTGCTGGCGCGAGGGATCCACGTGCAGGTCGTCACCAGTGCGTTCCGAAAAATCGCCTCCGAGTGGGCGGATATGGAGCATCTTTCGGTGGTGGTATCGATCGACGGGCTTCAGCCCGACCATGACATCCGGCGGGCGCCAGCCACCTATGACCGTATCCTCAAGAACATCGAAGGCCAGCACATCACGATCCACAGCACGATCACTGGGCAGATGATGAAGCAGCCGGGGTATCTCGAAAAGTTCCTGCAGTTCTGGACGCCGCGGCCGGAGATCCGAAAGGTTTGGTTCAGCCTGTTCACCCCGCAGATCGGCGATTCGATGCCGGAGATCCTGACCCGCGAGGAGCGGCTGCGGGCGATGCAAGAGTTACTGGATCTGCGGGTTCGTTATCCGAAAGTGGATATGGCGAAGGGGTTAATTGAGCAGTTTGCGACGCCGCCGCATACGCCCGACGATTGCGTGTTTGCGCGGACGACGCAGGTTTTGACGGCGGACTTCAAGACGAAGGTAACGCCGTGCCAATATGGCGGGAAGCCCGACTGCGAGCAATGCGGATGCATTGCGTCGATGGGGCTGGCGGCCGTGGCGGCGCATAAGCTGTGGGGCGTGGTGCCGGTGGGAATGATCTTCCGCGGCTCCGTGGCCGTTGGCGAGACGTGGCGTAAGTTGGCCGGCGGGGACGAGGAACAGGTGCCGGAGCCGGCGTTTAAGGTGTTGCAGTAGGCTCTACGAATAGATCAGGGTAACCGTGGCGACGGTCTCCGCGAGAGCGACGGCGCGGAGCCAGTACGCGTTGTACCCGGCCGGAAAGCTATGCAGAGTTGGCTGGCCGGGGGCTACGGCGAAGGTCTGATAGGGAACCCAGAGGCCGCTGCCGGTAAGGTCGATCTCAATGCGGATATCGACCTTCGCTTTGCCGTTGTGAGAGAGGCGAAGCTGCTTCTGATCGTAACCGGTGAGGAGATACGGGTCCGAGGGGGCATTGGCCTGGACCTCGGTTTCGTGCCAAGGGCCGCCTTCGCCTTTGGGCTTGCCGAAGCGCCATAAGTCGTCCGAAGCGCCCAGCCACAGGCGGTGCTGGCCATCGGTGGTGGTGACGAACTCTCCGGCGGGGAGTTCGACGCGGGGCAGGCCGGCGAGGACTGTGAGGCCGCGCCAGGAGCAGAAGTCCTGAATCGGCAGATTGTGCGTGCAGACGGGGCGGACCATCGCGATGCCGCCAGCGTTGTTGGACGGGAGCTCGTAAAAGGTACCGTGCGAATGGAACAGATCGCGTTCGGTAGACACTTCGCGGGCGATACGAGAGCCCGCGGGCGGGGCGGGGCCCTTGGGGAGGCGCCACCGCCTGCCCGCTTCGTCGACGTAGATGACGGAGGCGGCGTCCGCTTCGAGGGCGGCGGCGGGAGCGGGAAGAGTGTCCTTCATCCAGGAGTGGAGCTTGGCATCCGCTAAGGGCCGGGCGGCGAGGTTGGCGTCGACTTCGTAGAGGGTTTTGACGGTGGCGAGGAGGAGCGTCCCCGTATTGCCGTCGCGGGTCCAGAGGAGGGCGCCAGAGGCGGTGGGAGGGGGCGCGGAGCGCGCGGCAGTGCGCGTATCAAGGGCAGCGTACTGGAAGAAGGCGGTTGCTTGCACACAGGGCCGCAAGGGAGCGAGCCGGATCCAGACGCCGGTCTCACTTGGAAGGAACGTGTAGTGGACGTATCCGCGGGCAGGCACCGTGATTTGGCGAAGAGGGGTCCAATCGCCGGAGCCGGCACGATCCACTTCCAGGCTGAAGGTTACCGGGCTATCGGTCTGGTGGGTAAGGTGCAGGAGCCGTTTGGCGAAGCCACTAAAAAGATAGGGTTCCGAGGGCTGGTTGGCGGGAAGATCATCCTTGATCCAGACCGCGCCGCGGCCGATGGGCGGACCAAAGGTATCGAGCTTGGACGGGTACAGGAACCAAAGGTTGGACTGCGAGCGGCCAGGGCCGGGGATCTTGCCCTTGACACGGCGGGTATTGAAGAACTCGTTCTTGGCCGTATCATCGCAGCCGAGAACCAGCCGGTTGTTCCAGCGGGCGAAATCACCCACCACCCGGATGTACGTGGAGCGCGGAGCGATGCCGGCGGAGCGGTTGGCGCGAAATGTCTTGGGGAAGCGCCAGAACATGCCGTGCATGGTCATCAGCAGTTCGGTTTCGCCGATGTCGCGGATGCGCGGCCATTCGGTGTTCCAGCCGTGGGCGCCGTCGTAGGTGTGGGTGGCCTTGGGCAGGCGGTAGGAGTGCCAGACGCCCTTGTCGAGGAGCATCAGGATGACCGAACGGTGGTCCCAGCCGATGGCCCAGATCGGGTCGGAGGCGGGGTTGGGGTTGCCTTCGATGCCCCCGGGGCCGGTTACGTCGGTGAACTGGTTGCGGCGGATGACATGCCAGTCTTTGCCATCCCACTCGGCGAGGCAGCCCGAGGGGGTGTCGGGCGGGAGATTGCCGCCGCCGATTTCACCGTTGTTCGAGTAGACGACGCGGCCTTGGCCCGAGTAGAAACCTTTGCCGTGGTACCCCGGCAGCAGCGGCCCGGCGACATCCGCAGCGGCCTTGCGGGCAAGAAGGGCGTTGCCATCTTCGTAGAGCTGGCGGACGGCGAGAGTCTGCACGTCGACTTCATAGAAGCCCTCTTCCATGGAGGCGTAGTAGAGCTTGCGGGCCGGGTCCGTGAGATGGCGGGCGTTGCCGGTTGGGCGGCCGTGCATGGCGGAATATGGGATCGGGCGGACGCGGCGTTGCGAGTCGATGGCGTACGGGCCAATGAAGAGCTGCTTCGACTCGCGGTGAATCATCCGATTGGCGGGGGTCCCACCGATGCTCTCCGGGCGAATCGTCTGGTTGAGCTGCTCGTCGATCTCGTATAGACGGTCGTCGGAACCAACGGGTTGGTGCGGGGAATAGGTAACTACCCACAAACGGCCAGCCCACGGGACGACGGCTCCCGTGCCGCATTCGTGCTGCGAATTGAACATGGCGAGGTGAGGATAGACGCCACTGATTTGGCGCCGCGGGGGGGATTGAGCGAGCAGGGCGAGGGAGGGGGAGAGCAGAAAGGCGCGGCGCTTCATGTAAAGGCCATGCTAACAGGTGGTTGCCGTCAGCATGGCCTTCGCGGGTGGAGAATCAGAAGATCAGCTTCAGGGCGAACTGCACGTAGCGCGGATCAAACGTGTTGCCCACACGGCCGAAGTTCCCGCTGGCAAGGTTGATCTCCGGCTGCGTGAAGTTTGTCTTGTTGAACAGATTGTAGAATTCGCTGCGGAACTGAAGCCGGGCGGATTCGTTGATGACAGGGATAGCGAAGCTCTTTGCCAGAACAAGGTCCGTCTGGTAGAGCGGGAAACCGTACGCCACGTTGCGCCCGAGGTTGCCGAACGGATTCGTCACCGGCGGGATGGCCAGGTTTGCGCGGTTGAAGTAGTTGGTGAAGCTGCGCTGACCTTCGGGGGCGAGCACGCCGATCGACCCATCGATGACATTGGGGCGAAGGGCGACGTTGCCCAGGAAGTCGGGCTGGCCGTCGGAGAGAATGCCGGCGGCGTCCGGATAGCGCAGGTTGAGGGGCAGGCCGCTCTGCGAGTTGATGATGGCGCTGGTCTGCCAGCCGCCAACGATGGCGTCTAGCGCCGCCGGCAGGCTGCTGCCGAAGCGGCGGCCTTTGCCGTAGGGAATATCCAGAACGAAGCTCGTCGAGTTGTTCCAGCGCTGGTCGAAGCTGCTGGCGCCCTTATCATTGGCGACGTTGCGAATGTCCTGCGGATTGGGGCTACCACCCACGGAGCCTTCGAGCACCTGACCCACCGTGTCGATCGCCTTGCCATAGGTGAACGAATTTAGCAGCGTGATCCACTCGCCACGGTGTTCAAACTTGACCTGGAGCGAGTTGTAGTTGGAGAACGCGGAGGGGACGACCGCCGTGATGTTGTTAAATCCCTGGAACGGCCGGCGGGCGAGCAGCGTGCCGATGGTCGTGAGGCCTTGGCTGAGCTCTGCCTGCGTGATGGGGCGCGCCTGATTGAGGTCGCCCAGCACCGGCAGGTGGTCGGCGCGATTGCCAACGTATGCCACATCGAGAAGGGTGTTCTTGAAAAGCGTCCGCTGAATAGTGAAGTGCCAGTTCTGGACGTAACCCCACGGGGTGTTGCGGTCCATATGGAGGATGACGTTCGAACCGGGGTTAACGGGGTAACCCTGCTCCCGCGTCCGGAAGCAGTTCGAGAAGGCGTTAGCGACGCAGAGGTTGCCCAGCTGGGCCGGGCTGTTCTGGGCCGAGAAACGGGTGACGAACGGAGCGTTAGTGCTGAGGTATTCGGCCGAGGCCATGCGGTTCCAATAGTTCCAACCGAAGCCGTAGCCGCCGCGGAGAACGGTCTTCGAATCCAACTGGTAGGCCGCGCCGAGACGGGGAGCGAAGTTGTTCCAGGTTTGACGCTGCAGAGTGCGGTTTTCAATCCCGTCGCCGGTAGCGACGACCAACCGGTTCTGCGCGGGATCGAAGTTGGCGAGGCGGTTGTTGGCGTCGTAGGCAGGGGTCGTCATTTCGTAGCGGAGACCCATGTTGAGGGTAAGCTTCGAGTTGACCTTGAAGTCGTCCTGCAGGTAGAACCAGTGAGCTTGCTGGCGAACTTCGGCTTCCACCTGCGTTGCGAACTGATAAGAGCTGCGGGCGCCAAAATAGAAGTCGGCCAAAGAGTGAACCGTGTTTGCGCTAGCGCCCGCAAGGGCCCCAAGGTTCTGTCCGGGCAGGCGGGAGTAGAAGCCGCCGTAGCCGTCGATGCCGTAGAGCGGGTTAGTGTCGTCGACGACGATATCCATATACAGCAGCTCATACCCCATCTTCAGATTGTGCCGGTTGCGGATCTTCGAGAGATTCAGGCGGGAATTGAGAGTGGTGGGGAACTGGGCCTGCGGATTCGTCGACTGGCGGCCGAAGCGCGGGAAGCCTTGAATATCCTGCGGCGTGATGCCGCCCTGGATGCGGGGGCCTTCCGGCAAACCGGTAATGCCAAACAGTTCGCGCATGGAGGGGCCGCCCACCAGAGCCGGCAAGCGATCCATACCAAGCCGGGTGACGGCGAAGCGGTATTCGAGAACTTCGGTGGGGGACTTCGTCCAGGTCAGGCCAGCGATACCCTGCTGATTGAACGTGTCGAGGTTCCCGAGGTTGTTGCCGCCGGCGAAGCCCGTGATCAGACCGGGAGCTTGAATGTTCTGGCGGCGGTGGGCGTACCGGAAGAAGGACGTTAAGTTGGAAGAGATGCTGTGGTCGACCTTGATCGCGCCTTTGTCGTCGGTGAGCCGGTTCTGATCAAAGTTACCGAAGTTGGTGGCGATGCCCAGGGCTCGCTCGGCGAGAACGCGGCGGGCAAATGCGGTCATGGGGACGGCGGTGCCGGCCGGGAAAACCGTTCCGGCGGTAATCTGGCGGCCGCGGTCATCCACGAAGTTGTAAGGGGCCCGCACGTCGAGAGGAAGTACGCCAGCGCGCATGGTTTCCGTGGGGACGGAGGTCAAGGCGAACGGGGCGATGGACCAGCGGGAGCCTTCGTAGTCGGCGAAGAAGAACGTCCGGTCCTTAATGATCGGGCCTCCAACAGCCACGCCGAACTGGTTTCGCTTGTTGATGGGCTTTTGGTTCAGGGTGGGCTTGAAGAAGCCGGTCGCATTCAGCTTTTCGTTCTGCAGGAACTCCCACAGCGCGCCGTGCAGGCTGTTCGTGCCGGACTTCGAGGCCACGTTCATCACCGCGCCGCCTGAGCGGCCGAACTCGGCCGAGTAGGCATTCACGATCAGGCGGAACTCGGCCACCGAGTCGGGAGAAGGCTGAATGGACTGGTTTGAAAAGCCCTGATTGGTCGTGCCGTAGAAATTGTTGTCGATACCGTCAAGCAGGAAGTTGTTCCAGACCGAACGGAGACCGTTGACATTATAAGAACCCTCGCGCCGGAAGGCGATGGAGCCCTGGTTGCCGGACTGCGACTGCCGGACACCCGGGGCGAGAAGGGCGAGGTTCGCGTAAGAGCGTCCCTGGAGAGGCAGTTCGACGACCTGGCGGGCGGCGATGACTTGGCCCTTCGACGAGCTGTCCGACTCGAGCAGGGGTGTGGTGGCTTCAACATTAACCGTCTCGCTGACCGTGCCAACCCGGAGCGAGAGATCGACGCGCTGGCGGGCGTTCACGGTGAGCGATACGTTTTCGGCACTGGCGACCGCAAAACCGGTCTTTTCGGCGGTGACCTTATAAGCCCCAATGCGGACGGACGGGAAAATGTAATCGCCCGACTCGGTGGTCTCGGTAGAAAGCACTAGGCCGGTATCGTTATTCCGCAGGGTAACTTTCGCGGCGGCAATCGCGCCGCCCTTCTCATCGCGCACCGAACCCACGACAGCGGCAGAGTCAAACTGCCCGTACAGGGAAGTAAGTAAGAGGCCACCAATTAAACCAGTTTGTAACACTGGAATGATATTCGAAAAGATGGAAAAGTTGGCTTTCATTTAGGTCTCCTTCGCAAGATGACAGAAAGACCTCAACGGAACGTTAAGTTTGGGTGAATATTGAATTACTCCCGGACTGCGGTGAGGATCAGCCCCGAGTCTTCCACAACGAGGGTGGCGCGTTTTGCGGCGAACGAGAAGCGGATTCGTACGGCGGGGGCGCCTACGGGATGGAAGATCCGGCTGCCGAGAGAAATCAGGTTGCATGCCGTGGCGCCAAGCCGGAGAAAGCGAAGTTGGCCATTGCGCTGGGCGATCTCGATCCGTTCGGTGGCGCCCGGGCCGAACGTGTAGACGCCGGGAAGCGCCTCGAGGTCATCCGGGGAAAGCACCTGGCGCGGAGGAGAATCGGCGTCACCAAGCGATTCGAGGTATTGATAGACGGCTTCGGCAGCCTTGCCGCCTGCTTTGGCATGGGCCAGGAGACTGATGCTGTGCGGCCCCGTGATCTTTTGCGCACCGGGCAGGGCCGTGAGGAAGGCTTTGACGACGTCCAACTGGCCGAGCATGGCCGCCGAGAACAGAGTAGGGCGGGCGCCGTTAGCGAGAAGAAACTCCGCAATCTGCCGGTTGCCGACGTGAGATGCGGCGCCAAGGGCATCCTCCCAGTCGCCAAAGCCCCAGTCCACCGCGGCCGTCACGAGAGAGGGCCGGGCGGCGACAAGCGCCTGCACCTTTTCGAAATTGGCGTGGGAGGCGCCCACCATTTCGCGGGCCAGGGCGAGCGGCTGGACCGGGTAGGAGGACGGTATCGGCTCCGCCAAGGCGGCAGCAGGCGCTAAGGGAAGGGCGAGAGTCCAGAGGTGACGACGGGTGAATCGACTAGGCATGCATCAGCATGGGCACCCCGCACCGGACCGGGCAAGCCAGAAAGATGTTAGCTTGCAAGCCTCGCTGAATCAACGAGTTGCCGACTGCGATGAGTTGAGGCTAGGGAGGATATCGGCGATGATTCGTTCAGCGACCTGCGTTTCGCTGGCGCCGGGAGCGAGTTCGCGGCGGCTAACCTTCAGATGCTTCCTCGAGGGCATGGCGATCAAGTGGGCGAGAACCCGAAATCCCGCTCCTTCCTTTTGAAGTTGGCCGAGGATGATGTAGGGGGTGTGCAGGGTGTTGGCGATCTCGTCAATGTCCTGAAACTTGCGCGCGCGGCGCAGCAGGGCGGCATTGCCGATGATGGCGAAACGGCCGGCAGTTTGCTCGGTGAGGCCGGCGACGAGCGAGTCGGTGAGGGTGCCGGCAAACCGATCGAACTCGGGGCGGCCGGTTTCATTTTCGAAGTGGGCGATGGCCACTTTCACCGCAGCGGGCTGCGGTTTCCAGATCGCGGCCATGCCGAGAGCCACGACGGCGGCGGCAGCGGCCACGGCGAGAGGGAGAAACGACCGTTGGGGAGGCGGAGGGGCTTGGACGGCCGGTTCCGGGAGGGGTGCAATGAACTGATATCCCCGCTTGGGGATCGTCCGGATGAATGCGGGCGACTCGGCGGAGTCGTTCAGGGCAGTGCGGACCTGAGCAACGGCGAAGTTCAAGCCGCGGTCGAAATCCACGTTGGTGCCATCGGGCCATAGTGCGGCGCGAAGGGATTCGCGAGTGACCAGTTCCCCGCGTGCGGCAATCAGCAGGGCGAGGAGTTTCGCGGGTTGGGCCTGGAGCCGGACGGGGCGGCCTTCGCGGAACAGTTCGCCAGTGTCGGAGTTGAATTCGAAAAGGCCGAAGCGGGCGATAGGCATACCGGAACCTACCTTACTTTGCCATATTGAAAGCGGAGGCAGCGCACAACCGGTCAAGCAGGACGAAAGATTCGCGGCGATGCTGGGGAATATGGACAAACTGGACTGGCGGGAAAGCATTCTGCAAACGCTCGAGCACATCGAGCGGAACTTGAGCGAGCCACTTGACGGGCCGTCGTTGGCGGCGGTAGCCGGCTTTTCGCCGCACCATTTTCATCGGGTATTTCGCGGGATCGTTGGGGAAAGCGTCATGGAATATACGCGGCGCCTCCGCATGGAACAAGCGGCGATGCGGCTGAAACATGGTCAGGATGGCGTGTTGGACGTTGCCCTGGGGGTGGGCTACCAGAGCCATGAGGGATTCACGCGGGCCTTCTCGGCCCATTTCGGCGTCGCGCCAACTGAGTTTCGGCGGCGGGAACAAACCATAGCGCCGGGGAGAGAGTGTTGGATCCAAACGCATGCTCCGCTGCGGTGCGTGTCGGTAGGGCACGTCGGGCCCTACGCGGAGTGCGGCATAGCTTGGGGGCGGCTTTACGGATGGGCCGCGAGAGACGGCCTCGTCGTTCGCCCCGAGCAGCCACCAATCGGGCTGTGTTTCGACGACCCCGAAATCACGGACCCCGCGCGCTGCCGGTACGAGGCCTGCCTCCCGCTGACGACGGAAGCCTGCCCAGGGACCCTGCCGGATGGATTTCGCGTGCGGGAAGTTCCGGGCGGCGCCTATGCGCAAACGGTATACTTGGGGCCCTATGAGGGCATCGGCGAGGCGTACGCCGCCCTGCTCGGCCAATGGCTTTCGCGGCGCAGCGTGGCGTTGCCGGACGAGCCGACCGTAGAGGTCTACCTCAACTCTCCCCTCAACACCCCGGCGGATGAGCTCCGCACCGAGATCCGGATTCGCGTGGAGGAGTGAACCATGGCAACGAGAACAGCGAAGTCAGCGGTGCGGAAGCGGGATACCGCCCGGGCTCCAGAGGTGAAGCATTTGGCCACGCCCCTCAGCGCCCAGTTTCCCGCCGGAGCCATGTTGATCGCTTCCCCACTGGCAGTGGCCGAGGCGGTGGAGCAGATTCCGGAAGGCCGGGTGATGACGGTGCGGGCGCTGCGAGAGCAGTTGGCGGATCGCTTCGGCGCCGACTACACCTGCCCGCTGACCACCGGCATCTTCCTGCGCATTGCGGCCGAAGCGGTGCTCGAGGAGGGAGATGAGGGCCGCCAGACACCGTATTGGCGAGTGGTGCGGGACGACGGCAAGCTGCTCGACAAGTTGCCCGGCGGAGCGGCGGCCCAGGCTAAGCGCCTGCTCGCCGAGGGCGTCGAATGCCGCGCGATTTCGGCCAAGTCGTGGCGGGTCCCAAGCCTGGACGCCTTCGCCTGGAAACCCTTCGCTTAATACCGAATGGTGACCGACTCACAACGGGTCAGGCCGGGGGCGTCGAGCGAGAAGAGGGCAACGTTGCTCTGGAACTGGGCCGGTAGAATCTGCCGCTCCCGGGTTTCTATGCCGGCAGCGTTTCGATAGCGATAGCTGACCGTCACCGGGGCGCGGAGCTTGGCGGAATCCCGAAGTTCAAGCCGCATTTCATTGCGCCCGGCGAAAAGCTGGGGCAGCGCCATAATGGCGTTTTCGAAACCAAGCTTCAGGCGGAAAGCAGAGAGGCCCGCGACCCGGCCCTGCCGATCTTGCTTCACCGTGAGCCGAACCTGGAACCGGTAGACTCCGTGAATACCGGCTTCGCCGAGGGCGGTCTGCACCCGGCCACCCTGCTGCGGCAGAACCTGCCACGCGGACCACTCGTCAGGATCGGCCTGGGACTTAGCCTTGGCATTGAGGGTGCGAATCTCCAGCGTCGTATCGCCCTCCCGCCCAACAAGCGAGGCCTCAAGGTCGCCATCGACCAGGACATACGGGCTGTAAAAATCGAGTATGGCGACGCCGCCCTTGGAGCCCGATGCGGGCCGCAGGTACGGCGCTTGCCCGGCGCGGACCAACGTCGCGCCCGGCAGCAGCACATCCTCAAGCGAAGAGTCCGCCAAAGAAGGCGCGTACTCCATCTCTCCCCACGCCTGCCCAATGGTCCGGCTGCCAGCGAGCTCGGCGGGATAGCCTTCCCCGGCGGGGACTTTTTCCAGGTACGGCTTGGCCCTCTGATAGTTCGGATCGGTGTTCGGCCAGTTGGCATCGTGGCTGGTTTCCGAGACGCGATAGAAGCGCCCGGAGGGAAGAAACGGCAGCTCCTTCCGCGCGCGTTCCGAAGTGGGGCGATAGAACTTGCGGGCGTCGTTGTTCCAATACCGGGTGATCGTGGTGCCGCGCGGGAGCCGGAAGCTCATGTCATGAAAGCGGGTACCCATCTGATATTGCGAATCCCCGAAAACATGCTCTTTGGGTGCCCCGGCCTTTTCCCAAGCGCTCTGATTCTTGAAATAGCCCGTTTCCACTTCGAGCGCCCGCGCCCATTCGTTGCGTCCAATTTCGAAGAAGGGCCGGCTGCGGTGGCGATACTGTTTGTTGCGGTGGATGGCCGCATCGTCGCCAACCTCGTTCCAATCGAGAATGCGGGCGTCCGGAGCGTCCCGGTCGATGAGATAGTAGCCGTACCGGGGATCGAAGGCCCCGTGGCCGCCATCCATGCGCAGACGGTACATGGTGTGATAGCCGCCTTCTTTGTGCTGCACGATGACGCGCTCGGCGGCAGCGGGGTCCCGCTTGTATTCGCTCCAGGCAGCGTCCGCGATGCGGCTACAGGTATCGCAATAGCCCCAGCCGTAGACGAAGAGGTTCTTGTGCGCGTCGAGAACGAAGCGCTCCTGGCCAGCGCGGCCCTCGAAGGCTTGGATCATCCCGCCTTCCGCCATGCGGCAAAACAGGCGCAGCCACGTGAAGAAAGACTTGCCCTGCGCGGTCTCTGAAGCGTTGGCCACGCCGTCAATGCGCAAGACATCAGCCGTCCAGGTGGTGAGGTCCGATGTCCGTGGCCATTGGGTGTTGCTGACCAACGCGCCCGAAGGCGCCGGCGTTTGCGCAGCGAGGGGGAGCGCCAACAGAGCGAGGAGGACGAAGAGTTTCACGGCAGCGAGATCTCCAGTTGGTGGAGGGTGTGTTCGTGCCGCTGAAAGGCCTGGTAAAGCAGTTCAGGGCCGTAGTGAACGTCCGGGGTGAAGTGGAAACTCCAGGATTCGCTATCGAGGATCAGGCGCGCGCGAGTTCCCTTGGGAGCATCGGGACGCCAGCGTATCAGGCTGGTCCGTTCCTGGGCGCCGGTCCACTCTCGTTGTTTTTCTTCTTGGACATCAGCTACCTCTTCGATGGCTGGCGAGCCGGAGCGGACCTTAGCGCGGCGCCAGTTGTTCTTGTCGAACGGGTCCAGCCCCTGCGGCAGTTTCACCCAAAAAGTAGCCGTTTCGCCGGGCTCCAGGATGCCGTTGCCGTTGCCGGTGCCTTCTGTCACGGTGCGTTCCACCGAAGTGCCTCCGCCCTGATTGCCTTTCTGGCGAAACACGTTGAAGGTCTTGGTGCGGCCATCGAGAACCTCATAGGCCGGCGGTGCGGCAATCTCTTCCGGCTCGATCCAGACGGGGACGGATTCCTTATTGGAGTGCCAATCGTCATAGCCGATGGTGACGAGCAGACGGGCCCGGGCGTAAGCTTTACGGCCGGCGGTGAAGCGGAGCGAGAACCGGTTGCTCAGGTCGAGAGTCTCGCCCGCCGCGAGCACCGGGATGGCCGTCTCCTTCTGCAGAATTTCCACCGTGGGGTAGTCGCTTTCGATGCGAACGTGCACGTTTTGTTGGGGAACGTTGCGGGGATTGTAGAGCCGAATAGGCACCGTGACTGCCTTGCCGGGAGGTACGCGGAGCACATCTTGGGAGGTGAGCGGCAAAAGGCTCGGGGGCTCCGCGCCACATCCCGGCCCGGCGAAGCTGAGTTCATGGCCGGCGCCATCGACGGCGAACCGCAGGGTTCCGCCGGCGTCCGCCACCAGCGTGCGCCGGGAGGTTTTGCCGGATGAGATTTGGTGATCGAGCAGCACGTAGCTTTGTCCCGCCGTATAGCGGGGCGGCGTGCGCACTGCAATGGTCCGCTCAGCGGGCGGTCCGTCGGGCGCCCATTGCCGGGTGGTCAGGCGCATACCGCACTGGGTGACGCGATCGAGGTAGACCATGCCGGGTCCGGCCCCCTGCGCTTCGATCTCATAGCCCCAAACGTCGAAGCGGCGGTACGGGCTCGCGTGGCTAAACTGGACGGGCACGGTGTCGAGGACCGGATTGGCAAACGCGCGCCGATGGAAGGCGAAGGTCTCCTCGATGGAGGTGGCCCAATGGCGATGGTACTCATCGCGGCGATACTCGAAATCGACCCCGGAAGCGGCGAACGCATCGCGGGTTTCCTCGTGATACTGGCTGATATAGTCGCCGCTCGCGTGGATGAGCCGGACCATGGTGTGTTGATGGCTGGAAACGTGGTCTTTGGGACGCCACAACAGCCGGGCGCCTTTGTCGCCGGCGTAGAACTCGGGACCGGGATTGAACGAGGAGGCGCTGCCGACAAGCTGGGGGTAGCGTGCACTGAGCCACAGACTCATGAAGCCACCCATGCTCAGGCCCGACGTTGCGCGATGGCGGCGGCCGGTGAGCGTGCGGCATGTGGCATCGATATGCGAGACAAGTTCGAGAAAATTGGCGCCAAAATCGAAATCGCCACCCGCAACGCGGACGTCCCACGGAGAGCCGCCGTAGAAGCCGGTGTAATCCTTGGCGACATAGCCATCGACGCTGACCACAATCACCGGATGAGCGGCTACGAAGCGGGCAATCTTGGGTACCGTGTCCTTGCCTTGATCGTAGTGTTCCAGCGTGTAGCGGTCGCTGTGGCCGTGGAAGTAGTAGATGACAGGGTAGCGTTCGGCTGATCCCTCGTAGCCCGGAGGGAGGAAGAGACGATAGTGCCGGTTCTCGCCGAAGACCTTGGACGGGTAGACGCGGTCCGAAAAGTCCTGCGCTTGCGCAAGAGCGACTCCGCCGGACGAAACGGCTAGCCACGCGGCGGCCAGTACCCAGGGTCTCATGGTGCGTTTCCTTCCGTATCATGATCGCAGAACAGACGACGGATCGGCGGGCAACGCCCCACGTTCTTCATTTCTTCACCCAGCAAACTGGAAATCCGCCGCCAGGTGTATCGGCCTCCCGACGCCCCACTTTCTTGTTCACAGCAAGAAACTGCTTGACCTGCATCGAATTTCTCCCTTATACTCAGCCGCATCGTGCCCGGTTTCTGCCTGCCATGAGAGTTCTGCCATGTGACGCAAGAGCGGGAGTTCCATGGGTTTGTTCCAACTCCAGGAGGTTCCAGTTGTTTCCATCAATGTTTTTCCGTCCCCTTCTACGACTATCCGCAGTGAGCGCGATTGCTCTCTTGGGCCTACCCGCCTTCGCTCAAGGGACCGCCACGATTCGTGGCACGGTGTTCGACACCACGCGGGCGGCTGTGCCCGGCGCGAGCGTCGTCGTGACGCAGACTGAGACGAATTTCGTTCGCCGGACGCTCACAACCGCCGAAGGGATCTACTCCGTGCCAACGCTGGCAGCGGGCAACTACAAAGTCACGGTAGAAGCGCAAGGCTTCAAGCAGTGGACCGGCACGCTGATTCTGCAAACCGGCCAGACCGCCGTGGTCGACGCCTCGATGCAGGTCGGATCGGTAGATACCGTCGTGGAGGTGACCAGCGCGGCGCCTCTGATTACGACCGAGAGCTCCGAAGTCGGCGACGTGAAAGACGCGCAGCGGATCCGGCAGTTGCCGCTCGACGGGCGCAACATCAGCAGCCTTTTCTCGCTGACTCCCGGCGTGGAGGGCACTGGCTCTCCGCGCATCAATGGCATGAAAGTGGGCGCCGTCGAGATGCTGCTCGACGGTGTCTCGATTGTCGACCGCTTCGGTGGCGGCTTGGGCGGCACGCAGCCAGGCCTCGATAGCATCGAAGAGTTCCGCATTGAGACGTCGGGCTCGCAGGCGCAGTACTCGCGGCCGGCGACGGTGTCGTTGATCAGCAAGGGCGGCACGAACGAGTTGCACGGCAGCCTGTTCACGACCCACCGCAACAATGCTGGTGGCCTGCGGGCCAGGCAGCGCCAGGATGGCAATAGGGCCCCGAAGCTGATCCGGAACGAGTTCGGCGCCTCGGCGGGTGGGCCGGTGGTTCTGCCCAAGCTCTACGACGGCCGCAACAAGACGTTTTGGTTCTTTGGATATGAGGGCCTGTTGCAGCGTCAGGAGACGTTCTATCAGGCAGCGGTGCCCAGCCTGGATATGTGGAACGCGAACTTCAGCAACATCACCGATGCCCAAGGCCGGCGGAGCACCATGTATGATCCGCTGACGACGGATGCGCGAGGCGTCCGGCAGGCGTTCCCGAACGGTATCATCCCGGCTTCGCGGGTCTCTCCGCTGCTGGCCCGGATGAAGGCCGTGACGCCATTGCCGACTTCGGCTGTGAACCCTTACGTGGCGCCAAACTTTAACGCGGTCTACCCGAACGTGAACGACACGCACAAGTACAACCTGCGCGCCGACCACCGGTTCTCGGAGAAAGACACGTTGATGTTCCGGTACTCGCTGACCAACCTGCAGGCCTCGCAGGCCGGCGGCCGGTTCGCAGGTCCACCGGTGGGCTTGGCGAATGCCTACGGCAGCGGCCGCAACGACAACAAGTTCTACTCAGCATCTCTGCAAGAGACGCACGTATTTACCCCCACCCTGCTCAATGAATTCACATTGGGCTTCCAGCGCAACCGCAACAGCAACGGGACCCTGGCCGACTTCACGCCGTGGGCAAACGATCTAGGCTTTCCCAATCCGTTCGGAGCACTGGGCTGGCCTTCGCTGGGTGCGGACGCATTCGCCTGGAGCAACGACAACATCAAAAACAACCACTTGACCGGTTATGTCGTCGAAGACAACCTGACCTGGGTGCGCGGGAAGCACACGGTGAAGATGGGCGGCAAGTTCCGCTGGGAGCAGAACAACGTCCGCGAGCTGCAGCAAGCCCAGGGATCGCACACGTTTGGCAATAGCTGGACGGCGCTGTTCGATCCGGCCACGGACCAAACAATTCCCTTCACCGGGAACGGCATGGCTTCGATGGCGCTTGGACTACCAACCTATCTCTCGGCGCAGAACAATCGCGGCTACTTCTATTTCCGGCAGCGGGAAACCGGCGTCTACATCCAGGACACCTGGAGAGTGACCAACCGGCTGACGCTGGATTTGGGCTTGCGGTGGGATCGCTGGTCGCCCTACTCCGAGCAGCAGAACCGGTTCGTGCAGATCGATCCGACGACGTTGGCCACCAAGTTCCAGGTGGTGACGCCAGGCAACACCACGCTTGAACAGATTCCGGGCATCCCCCAATCGCAGATTGACTCGTGGGCGCGGCGCGGCCTGACGTGGGTGACGGCGAACCAAGCTGGGCTGCCGTCGAATCTGCTGAGTCCGGACAACAACAACTTCGGGCCGCGGATCGGCATGGCATACAAGATCGGTACCCGCAGCGTGCTGCGCGCCAGCTACGGCGAGTACTTCTGGACGATGCCGCTCTCGCAGATTCTGCAGACGATGCGAGTGACGCCGCCGCTCAACCTGCGGTACGAGAACCCGCTGGGCACGTTGGATGGCACGTCAACCTACGGCACACGGACATTGCCTGGCGCCAACAATTTCATCGGCAACGTAAGAATCGACACGAACGGAATCGTAACGTTGCCGCCCGCGGCCCAGTCCGGCCTGTTGATGGACGGACGGAACTGGAAGGACGGGCGTGCCAAGAAGTACCACATTACGTTCGAGCAGCAGTTCTGGAAGGATAGCGCCGTCCGCATGAGCTACATGGGCGATTTTGGGCGCGACATGGAGCAGCGGTATTCGATCGGCCAACGGGAAGGCGAGTACAACTACGTGGCGCGCACCGGCCAGAACCCGCCGGGCAACCGTGATTTGCTGCGTGTGAACAAAGATTGGAACCTGGCCGCCGTAAATCGCACCGGGTTCTCCAACACGCACTCGCTGCAGGCAGAGTACGAGAAGCGCTACTCTTTCGGTCTCTTGGGGCAGTTCTTCTACACGTTCACCCGCTCGCTGTCCACCTCCGACGCCAATGGATTCGAGGCCGGCAACGGAGCCATCAACGCAACCGGCGGCGCAGTGGCGCAGGTGCCGGAAGCGATTCAGGTAATCGGCTCGCCGGCCATGAACTACAACGATCTGCTGCGGTTGGTCTACTACAACAGCGGGGCGATTCCGGCGCACCGTGTTCGCTACAACGCGGTCTACGACCTTCCATTCGGCAAAGGACGGAAGTACTTCGGCTCGGCATCGAAGCTGGCCAATACCTTGGTCGGTGGTTGGCAGTTGACCACAATCGGCGAATGGCGCGGCGGCAACTGGATCAGTGTGGATGCTAACCGCTATCTGTTCGGCGACCCGACGCTGAACGCCGATCAACGGCTGACGATGAACTTCGGGGGAAGGCCGCAACGGCTATGGTTCGCTGGAGACTTCGACGTGACGCAAGCGACTGGTGTTGACCAGGGCGCGTTGCGCGCGCTGATTCCGGTGGACCGCTCGCAACGCGTGCTGCGGCAGGTCGGGCCCCTACTCGACAACCGCATCCCGGTACCGATGCGGGACGGCAGCACCCGGTTGACGGCGATCACGGATATGGTGAATTGGAACGCGCGGAACTTCTTCCGCGGTCCGGGTGCGTGGAACGCCGACATCACGGTGTCGAAATCCTTCGCCTTGGCGGAGAAGGTGGCGCTGCAGTTTTCGGCCGACTTCTTCAACGCGTTCAACCATCCGGTGGACGGGAACCCGAATGCGACGACCGGACTGCAGGACCTGTCCGTGCAAGCGAACTCGCCGCGCGTGATTCAACTGCGCGGCCGGATCACCTTCTAGAACAAAAGCAGCAGGAAAGGGGGGCGCCTCGCCAAGCGAAGCGCCCCCTTTCTTTGTTTAGGCCAGCAGCTGTTTGATCAGCTTGCCTTCGTTGATGATCTTCGCGGGCCGGCCGATGGGCGTCTGGTATTCGTGGCTGGCGTCGACGCCGAGGATGTTGTAGAAGGTGTGGAGCAGGTCCTCTGGCTCTACCGGCAGATCCGTGACTTCGGTGGCCGTCTTGTCCGTCGCGCCCAGGATGCGGCCGCCGGTCATGCCCGCGCCGGAGAGGACGATGGACCAGGCCTTGTTGTGATGATCGCGGCCGGCGTCGGCATTGATCTTCGGGGTGCGGCCAAACTCCCCCATCCCAATCACGAGTGTCGTGTCCAACATGCCGCGATCGTGAAGATCCGTAACCAGCGCCGCGTACGCCTTGTCGAACTCGGGCAGCAGGACCTTCTTGCAGATATTGAAGTTGTCGCCGTGGGTATCGTAGTTCAGCCAGCCTTTCGCCACGGTGACGAAGCGGACACCGTTTTCAACCAGGCGGCGGGCGAGCAAGGCGCCTTGGCCGACCGGGGTTCGGCCATACCGCTCGCGAAGCGCGGCGGGTTCGGACTGGATGTCGAACGCCTTCTTGGCAGTGGGCGAACTCAACAGGTCGTAAGCCTTCTTCGAGAACTCATCGAGGGCCGCGAAGTCCGGGCTGGCTTCCACACTGCGGAACTTCGAGTCCATCTGCTGAACAAGGAACCGGCGGTTTTCGACGCGCGCCCAATCGACATCGACCGGCAGCGTGAGGTCGCGGACCTGGTAGCCGGTGGCGTTGGGGTCGCCGGCGATGAAGGGGTTGTGGGCTCCGCCGAGGTAGCCGGCGCCGTACGAGGGAAAGGTATTGGGGACGGCGACGTACGGCGGGAGGCCGTTCTTCGGGCCAAGCTGTTTCGAGATGACGCTGCCCATCGAAGGGAATTCGAGTGTCGGCAGCGGGAGGTAGCCGGTGAGAAGGTAGTTGATGGCGCGTTCGTGGTTGTTCTCTTTCGAACGGACGGAGCGGAGGACCGTGACCTTGTCCATCATCTTCGCCATTTCGGGGAGATGTTCGCAGATGTGCAGGCCGGGGACGTTGGTGGGGATGGGCTTGAACTCGCCACGGATCTCGGACGGCGCGTCCGGCTTCATATCGAAGGTATCGAGTTGCGGCGATCCGCCGCTTTGCCAAAGCAGGATGCAGCTGATGTCCTTCTTCTTGGCGTCCTTAGCCGCGCGGAGAGCATTGGCGATGGAGAGGCCACCCACGCCGAGCGAGCCGATGCGGAGGAAGTCGCGGCGTCCAAAGATGTCGGTCTGGTTGGTAATTTTCATCGTATTACTCCGGCCTTAGTGATTGTAGAGAAACTCTTTGGTGTTGAGAAGGGCCCACAGAACGTCTTCGGCGCCCTGCTGGCGGCCTTTCGCTTTGCGGATTGCGTTGCGAGCGGCGGCGAGCTCTTCCGCGTCGGGGAAGCGGGTGAGCGTCCGAAGATAGAGCTCCTCGACTAGCGCGCCATCGTCGGTAAATTGTTGGAGCGCATGTTTGACGTAGCCGCTCGTGTCAGTGACTTTCCGATGGGCGGTATCGCCGCCGATCATGTGCAGCGCCTGGTTGAGCGTGGGCTCGTTCTTCCGCTCACAAACCAACTGGCGGGAGGGACGATCAAAAACTTCGAGGAAGTAGCTTTCGATCTCGGGCTCCGGCAGAGCAGCCGCGCGCGTGCCCGGGTACATGGCGCGGAACTTTTCCGGGACGGCGGTGGCCAGCGAGATGGAATCAAGCAGCGGCTCCGCGCTGATCCGTTTGGGATAGTAGCGCGAATAGGCCATGGTGTCCTGCTTGTTGCCCGGAACAGGGACCGATGAGAGCTGATAGGCGCTCGACATGGTGATGGTCTTGATGAGGTGGTGAATGTCGAAGTTATGCGCGGCGAAATCCTTGGCGAGCGCGTCAAGGAGCGGTTCGTTCGATGGCGGGTTGGTGACGCGGAAGTCGTCGACGGGTTCGACGAAGCCGCGGCCGAAGAACATGCGCCACATGCGATTGGCCATGGCGCGCGCGAAGTAGGGATTCTCTTTCGCGGTGACCCATTCAGCGAGGAGTTCGCGACGGTCGGCGAGGCCTTCGGTGGCTAGCTGCGGGCCGTCGAGGGCTTTCGGGAGATAGACTTTCTTGGTTTCCGGGTGCTGGAACTGGCGGGGGAAATCGACGAAGAGGGCGCGTTCGTTGTTGCGGGGTCCGCCGTTCTTATAGCGGACTTGGGAGAAGAACGCGGCCAAGCCGGCGAAGTCGCTCTGCTTCCAGCGTTCGAGCGGATGATTGTGGCAGCGGGCGCAGCCGATGGAGACCCCGAGGAAGAGCTGGCTGGTCTTTTCGGCCAGGTCGAGCTCCTTCTTCATGATGGGGTAATAGTTGGTGGCGGGCGCCTCGTACATGTTGCCGCTCGAAACGAGCAGCGAGCGGACGAACTGATCGTAGGGAACGTTGCCGCGGAACTGCTTCTGCAGATACTCGGTGAAGGCGTAGGGGCCCTTGTTGTAGATCTGCTGCTTGGTGTTGTCGAGGTGGTCGCCCCATTACATGGCCCAGTATTCGGCGTACTCGGGACGGCGGAGCAGTTGATCTTCGCGGGATCCTTGCTTGCGAGGAACGCGCGGGCTTCCGCCGAGGTTGGAATCGAGCCGATGACGTCGAGGTAGACACGGCGGAGGAAAGTAGCATCGTCGGCCGGGGCGGACGGAGGAATCTGCAGTCGTTTCAGCTTGGCGTTGATGTGTTCGTCGATCAGGTTGCTGACGGGGAGGAGCGGCACATTGCGGGGTTCAATGACCACGGCCACTTTGGCGACACCGGCAACACCGGGACCGCGAACAACGATGGCGGTTTCGCCGCCGCGCTCGGCCTTGACGACGCCGGCCGCGTTGATGGAGGCGATGGAATCGTTGTTTGTCGAGAACTTAACGAGGTGGGTGACATCCGATTCGGCGCCGTCATCGAAACGCGCGGTGACCAGGAGACGGCGCGAGGCGTCCTTGCCGGTGAGAGTGAGAAGTTCGGGGGTGACGCGGAGGGCCGTCATCTTCCGTTCGTGCTTCAAGTCGCGAGGCGCGCCGTCGCGGAGCCATGCAAGCAGGGCCTGATAGTCCGGGGACTTGGCGGAGAAGAGTTTCCCGCCGCCGTGTGGCGTCGGACCCATGGTGGGCTTAAGAAGGAGGAGACTCTTTTCCGGGTCGGTGCGATTGACGCGACGGCCCTCGTGAGCCGAGGCGATCATGGCATAGTCGGGTTCCGGCTCGAAGCCGAAGAGCGAGAGCTTGAAACCGTTCTTGCCGTTCAGGGCACCGTGGCAGGATCCCCCGTTGCAGCCGTACTTCGTCAGAATCGGCAGGATGTCGCCGGCGAAGCTGCGGGGAATGGGGGCATCGGCGCGTTGGACGAGCGCCGTGGTGGTGGCGGTCTGCCCTTGCCACGTGACCCGAATGGGGCTACCGCCATTGGCGAGGGCGGTGACCATGCCTTGGGGATCGATACTGGCCGCTTGGCCGGTGGCGGTGAAGGCGGCTTCTCCGGTGACTTCTTTCGCCGTACCGTCGGGATACTCCGCGGTGACGACGAGGCGTTGCTTGGAGCCCTGTCCGAACAGGAGCGGGTTCTCCGGGGTGATTTTCAGCTTGGCTGGGGCGGCCCAGAGAGTGACGGCGAGGAGTCCGGTGAGGAAACGCATTAATCCACCTGCACGGTAATTTTGGGAGCTTCGTGGGATTCCCCGGCGGCCGAGCCGAGGATAGCAACGCGGGGGGCGCGGCCGAGAGCGGCGTCTGCCGAAGCGGTGAGCTTCAGTTGGACGAGGGTAGCGTCGGCCGGGGCACTGACGGCTTCGATGGTCACGCCGGGGGGAAGGTTTTCGGCGGCGAAGGCGATGGGGGTGGCGAAGCCCTTCTCGCGGCGGATGGCGACCGGAATCACGGCGGCGCCGCCGCGCGGGATGTTGACGTTAGTGGCTTGGGCTTCGAGAGAGAAGTTCGGCTTTTCGCTGATGGTGACGAGGGCCTGGTCGACGCGGGCGAAGGCCGCACCTTCACCACCGCCGCTGTTGACGCGGACGGACCGCCAAGCGTGCTGGGTGTCGCTGTTGACCTTCACGAATCCGGCGGTGCCGGGCTTTCCTGTGGCGCGGAGGAGGAAGGCCGCTTCCTCCTTGCCGGAAGGGATGGTGACCGGTTCGGCGGTGATGCCTTCGGGCAGGCCGGAGAGGGTGAGCGCGATGGGGTCTTTGTGGCCGTCGAGGCGCTGCGCGGACACCGTCCATTTCGTTTCCCCGCCGGAGTTGACGTGGGGACGCTCATTAGAGAGTTGCAGGGTATAGGACGGCTGCGGGGGGCGGACAAGAAGTTGATAGGGGGCGCGTTCGCCAGCGACCTGGACTACGTTACGGAGTTCGACGGCGTATTCGCCGGCTTCCTTAAAGGTGTAGGTGATCCGCGGGTCCCGTTGGTAGAACTTGCCACCCACGAAAGTGAAGTCGTCGTTGAGAACGACCTGCTTGCCGGCGGAGTCCAGCAAGCGCATGGTGAGATCAACAGGGGAGCCGAAGCGTTGGCCGCGGACTTCGAAGGTGAGCGTTTGGCCGGCTTGCGCGGTGAAGCGGTAGAGGTCGGGTTGGCGATATTTGGCGACACCGGTGATGGAGGTGGGAGGCGAGATGCGGTCACCGCCGGGATGACGCGGGGTGGAATCGACGAGGAGCTCGACGGGGTTGGAGCGGCCGCCGGGGGAAAGAAGCGTGAGTTGGACGGGGCCGTTGGGGGTAGAGGCCGGAACGCGGAGACGGGCACGGGCGGAGTTGCCATCCATCGAGAGGATGGCTCCTTCGGCGCCTTCGAGGCGGGCTTCGCCATAGAGACCTTCCCCGATCAACGTCACTTCCTGGTCGACGCCGGGAGGGATGACGAGAGGGGAGACGGTATCGAGATGGGGAGCTTGGCGGATATCGAGTTCGTAGGCGAAGGAGGGATCGAGCCGGACGTGAGTCGGTTGGACGACGAGGATGTATTCACCAGCTTCGGCGAACTGGTGAGACAGGAACGGGTCCCAGATGAAGCGCTCTTCGTTGTAGTCGATCTTGGCGCCGTCGGCGTTCAGGAGGAAGAGAGCGGCGTCGAGGCTGTTGCCGTTGCGGGAGGAGCGGAGGTCGAAGATCCAGCGGGAGCCCTTTTCGACGCGGATCTTGTAGAAGTCGAAGTCGCCATCCACATTGAGGCGGCCCATGACAGTGGCGGGGATGGGAACGGGTTGGGCCTCGGCGGCGATGGAGTTGGGTTCGTTTTCGAGGGCGCCACGAGGGGTCACGACGTGGAAGGGGTGCTGGCCGAAGACGGCGGATTTCGCGACATGTACGCGGAGGCGAAGGCGGGTCGGTTCGACGGAGAGGATTTCAGCGGAGGCGCCGGGTTGGTGGAAGAGGACGGACTGAGCGCGGTCGAGATGCTCGCCCAGGATTTCGGCGTCAAAGGTGGCGCCGGGCTGCGCGCCCATGGGATAGAGGGCGGCGGCGATGGGCAGACGGTGCTGAACGGGGTCGGCGCCCAGGGCTAGGCACAGGGGCAGCGCAAAAAGGAAAAATCCCTTCATTTTCGAGGGAATGCTATCACATTGGGCCACTGGGAGATAGCGAAGCGTCCAGGGGGCTGGCTGCCGGGTTCCGATGGCTGCGATTTCCTCGCCAGCGAATTCCTCCGACAAGGTTTCATTGTGGCTCAATTCATTTAGTCAGTAACGTGGCGGAAACGAAGACGTCTAGTCACTTCGGATGATATTCATGGACAGTCAGAGTAACTTCAGCGTTGAACTACTGGAAGCGCAATAGTCTGATTGGACGAACTGTCGGAAGCGAATGCTGGCCGGTATAACTTTCGCTGCGAGGATCCTGCGCTTCCTGGATGGCCTGTCGAGATGTCTCTTGTGGACCGCAGAAAAGCTTCAATCGGCAGACAGAAGTGCGTCTGCGTATTACTGGTATCTATTATGACGAGGTCTTTAGTTATGAAGAGGTCAAGAAGCTGATTCCCGGTGTGACCCTTCTCGAAAGGACTTCGTCTACGTTTTGGAGCGACGGCGGGAGAAAGGCCTCTCTATCACTTCGCTTGGGGTCGAGCACCAGAACGTCGTGGGCCCTACGCTGAATCTGAATAAGCGCCAGCCTGGGATCTATCAGCTTACGGAAATCGCCATTCCGGAAGGAGTTGTGGCGTGGCAGTATTACGTCTACAGAAACGGAATCTCGTTCTCGCAACTTTATCCCGGTGCGGCGAGCGGGGCTTCCCCAGCGATCAACGGCAAAACTCCCGCAATGGGCTTTACCGCCTTTGACCGGTTCCCGTTGGAGCCTGGAGATGAGGTCGTCTGGCGTCAGGTAGCTATCCTGCGCGGTCCAGTTCTTCCTCCGAGTGAGAAGGCCGAAAGTTTCACTAGCTAGTGGATTCGGTTTGGCCGGCTGCCTACCACTCTCGAGCGGTCCGGCGGGGTTCGATGCCCCGCCGGGCCGCTTCCGTTTTAGGTTGGCGGCAGGAGCAGTTCCGGGTAGTCTTTGGCGGCTTGCCAGACGGCCATGGCCATGGCCATCACCAGGTCGTCGTGCTCCTGCTGCTCTCCGCTGGGTTGGAACTGGATCAGTTCCCTCTCCATGTCCACGAACCCCGGCGAGCTGGGTTCCATTTTGATGTTGCCGAGTTCGAAGACCATCTTCAGGCTGTTCAACATGTCCGGGCGCGGCAGGCTGAGATAGCCATCCTTCAAGTGCCTTTCCACATGGCCGTTGGTCAACATGACCGGCTGGATATGCGCCTTGGTCTGATTCTGGCGGATGAGTTCCACTACCGTGTGGCCGATGCCGGTGGCGTCGATGAGTAGCTTGTCTATCCTTGATGGCTCGCCGTACCTCGGGGCAAATCGCTGCAGCGTGTCGCGGACTAGCTGCGGGATCTTTGTGGTTTCGGTGTCGAGCGCCAGTCGCGTGGAGTAGCGCAGGACCAGCGTCGGAATTTCGCGAATCTTTTGGCTGAGGTTGTCCTTTTGACCGTAGGCCCAACGCAGTTCGAGCACCGCGATGGCGGTATGGTCCTGGCGCTTGCCGATGTCGAGCCCGAGGTAGATCCGCGTTTTCTCCCGCAGACGGAAATGCACTTCCGGCAGCGTTTCGACGGTGGCTTCCTTGATTTGGGAGCGCGTCAACAACTGCAGGCCCGCGGCGACAAACTGGCAGAAATACTCCTGGGCGACGTAGAGATCGCCGAAGGTTCGCCGCTCGGAGGCGATGAACTCCGGGGACAACCGGGGACATTCCGCGGCGGTAATCGAGTGCTTTTCCCAACCGTTGTCGGGATCGTGCCAGAGATCCGCGAAGTGGCCCACCGGACCTGCCGGCGTCGAGACGACCCAAAGCGACCCGCCGCCGACGGCGAGAATGGGCGAGAGCGCTTTATAGGAATCCTGTTTCACGTAGGCCGCTTCATCCACAATGATGAGCCGCGCTTGGGAGTAACCCCGAATCGAAACCGGCACGGCCGGGCGAGCCACCAGACGGGACCCGTTGGGCAGGAGCAGCGACTGATCGTTGACGCCGTCGCCGCGGATCCGAATGCCGAGTTCGGCGGCGAAAAAGGTGGCTTTCCGGAGGATCTCCCCGGCTTGGGAGCCAACCGGGCTGATCATCAGAATGAGGCTGTTGCGATGGCGTAAGGCCAGAAAGAGCGCCCGCAGGGCCGCGATGGTGCTTTTGCCGACCTGCCGGGCGGTCAACAGAATGAGCCGTAGCGCTTCACTCCGGAGTATTTCGGCCTGCTTGTCGTCGGCCGCGAAGCCGAAGGCGCTTTGTACCCAAGCGACGGGATCGTCCGGCGGACACACGAACCCTTTGAGTCGATCGGCAAGTTCTTGCGAAAACAGGCGGCGAGGATAGGCGCCGTATTGGTATTGGTTCCGCCAGATGGGTTATGCCGCCTTGGGATACTGTGTGAGCCCGTAGCGTTTGAGCAATTCCTCCGGGTCGTAGTCCGGGGCCACCAGATCCATTAAGTTCTTGTTTGTCAGT
>LNFE01000184.1 GCA_001464575.1 Acidobacteria bacterium Ga0077553
ATAAGAATGGCACGCATCCGCACCCGCCGCGCAAAAAAATACTACTGAGGCTGATTCAAAAAACTAATCCTCGTCATGCTGCGACGCCAGCGTCGTCAACACATTCATGTCCTCGAGCGTCGTCACGTCGCCCGCCACGGTATTCGAAGTTACGATCTCCCGCAGCAACCGCCGCATGATCTTTCCGCTCCGCGTCTTCGGCAAAGACTCGGTGAACCGGATCTCTTCCGGCCGCGCAAACGGTCCAATCTCGTGCGCCACCCACTGCCGCAGCTCCTTGCCCAGCGTGTCCACGTCCTTGGCGCTTTTCTTCAGCGTCACGAAGCAGCAAATCGCCTGCCCCGTAATCTCATGCGGCTTGCCGACCACCGCCGCCTCCGCCACCGAAGGATGCTTCACCAGCGCCGACTCAATCTCCATCGTGCTCAGCCGGTGGCCGCTGACGTTCATCACGTCGTCCACGCGTCCCAGAATCCAGAAGTAGCCGTCTTTATCCTTCCGCGCCGCATCGCCCGTGAAGTAGTAGCCGGGGAACCGCGACCAGTATTGGTCCTGGTACCGCTCCGGGTCACCCCAAATCGTCCGCAGCATGCTCGGCCAGGGCTTCCGCATGATCAGGAAGCCTTCCTTGCCGTCCTCCACCGGGTGACCATTGTGGTCCACGATCTCCGGAATAATGCCTGGCATCGGCATCGTGCCCGAACCTGGCTTCAACGGCGTCGCGCCCGGCATCGGCGAAATCAAAATCGCCCCGGTCTCCGTCTGCCACCACGTGTCCACAATCGGGCAGCGGCTCTCGCCAATCACCCGGTAATACCAGTCCCACGCCGCCGGATTAATCGGTTCGCCCACCGAACCCAACAAGCGAAGCGACTTCAAGTTATGGCGCTCCGGCCAATGGTCGCCCTGGCGGATCAACGCCCGGATCGCCGTCGGCGAAGTATAGAAAACTGAAATTTTATATTTGTCAATCAGCCGCCACCAGCGGTCAAACGCCGGCGTGTCCGGAGCGCCTTCGTACATGAAGGTGGTTGCCCCACAAGACAACGGCCCGTAGACCACATAGCTGTGCCCCGTCACCCAACCCACGTCCGCCGTGCACCAGTACGTGTCGTGTTCCTTCAGGTCGAACACCCATTTCGTCGTCATCGTCGCCTGCAGCAGATAGCCCGCCGACGTGTGCAGAATGCCCTTCGGCTTCCCCGTCGTGCCCGACGTATACAGCACGTACAGCGGATGCTCGCTATCCACTTCCACCGGCGCCACGTCTTCCGAAGCCGACTCGTCGAGGACATGCCACCAATGGTCGCGGCCCTTCTCCATCTTCACTTCCGAACCCGTCCGCTGGTACACCACCGTGTGCCGTACCGTCGGGCACTCCCGCAGCGCTTCATCCACGGCATCCTTCAGCCGGATCTCTTTACCCCGCCGCCAGCCGCCATCGGTCGTAATCACCACCGACGCTTCCAAATCCTGAATCCGCGCCTTCAACGCCTCGGCCGAAAACCCGCCAAATACGACAGAATGCGGAATGCCCAGCCGCGCGCATCCCAGCATCGCAATCGCTGCTTCCGGAATCATCGGCATGTAGATCACCGCCCGGTCGCCGGTCTTCAAATCCAGTTCGAGCAACGAGCTCGCAAACCGCGTCACCAGCCGTTGCAGCTCCCGGTACGTAATCGTCCGCTGATCGCCCGGCTCGCCTTCAAAGATAATCGCGGCCTTGTTCCCCCGGCCGCCCATCGCATGCCGGTCCACGCAGTTGTAGCAAACGTTCAGCTTGCCGCCCACAAACCACTTGGCAAACGGCGGGTTCCAATCAAGCGGCTTCTCGAACCGCTGGAACCAATCCAGCTCCTGCTCGGCCAACTGGCCCCAGAACTCTTCTGTGTTGTTCAAAGCCTTCGCGTACATCGCGCGATAAGCTTCCATCCCGCTTACGTTGGCCTGCCGGATGAACTCCTCCGACGGCGGCACCAGGGTCGGAAGCGATACGGGTTTTGCGTCTTGCGTCATTCAGGCGATTCTATCAACCGCGATATCATGGTGTCTCGATTTCTCGTTATGTCTGTCCTTGAACCCAACCAGCAACAAGCTCTCGTCGAGCGCCTCGCCACGGCCTGCGGTGGTGCCTACTCCCCGGAAACCCGGCGCAAGTTCTTCATCACCGGCCCCCAGTGGGCCGCCGCGTATGAAGGCAATTCGCTCTTCCAGGACAAGACCCGCCCCGCCATCGGCTTTGAACGCATCATTGAGGAGTACGCCAAAATCGGCATCGGTTACTGGTGTACCCACGACACCGACGTCATCCCCACCGCGGGCCTCGGCAACGTGCAGCAGGACGAGATCGTCGGCCGCATCGCCGCCTCCCTGAAGAAGGAGGGCCTCCAGTGCTCGATGGTCACCACCGAGACATTCAATAACCCCGTTTGGGCCGCCAGCTCCGCGCCTGAGGCCGAGCAGATTCGCGAGTACGCCGCCTGGCGCGTCTCCAATACCGTGAAAATCGGCCATGAACTCGGCGCCCAGTTCGCCGTCTACTGGCCCGGTGCCCTCGGCTACTGGATCCAAGGCGCCATCGACGAAACCGAAGTCCTCCAGTGGTACGCCGATACTCTCAACGCCGCTTGCGACACCGACATCGAGCTCTCGAAGAAGTTCGGCCGCGCCACCCTGAAGCACTGCATGGAGGCCAAACCCTTTGAACCCGTCGCCGAAATCCTCCTGCCCACCAGCGACGCCATGCTCGCCTTCATCTTCTCCGGCAAGCTGAAATACCCCGCCATGGTCGGCCTCAATCCCGAGTACCTCCACGAGCGCATGTGGGGCACCGCCGTCCGCGCCGCCCTCGCCCGCATGCTCTTCGCCAACAAGCTCTGGCACTTCGATATCAACGACGGCTACAGCCTCAAACACGACGTCGACATCGCCGTCGGCCTCATCAACCCGTTCGACTGGCTGAACGTTTTAGTGCTTCTCCGCAGCCACGGCTTCAACGGACCGTTCAATCTCGACTACAAACCGCCCAGATCCACCAGCCAGCACGGCGTCTTCGCCGTCAGCTTCCCCACCGCCGTCGACCGCTTCATCACCCTCTGGGAGATGGCCGGCGAGGTCCTCACGGACCCCATCATCAAGGAAGCCACCGAGGCCCTCAAGACTGCCGGACCCCGCGTCGCCAACCCGCTCGACGCCGCCGGTATGTTCGAAAGCAACCGCGAGCTCTGGAGCCTCCACGAGCTCATCGGCCATCGCCTCTTCCAGATCCTGGTCGGTCAGAACAAGGGCCGCATCTTCTCGGTCTAGTCCGCCATGCCGGCGGCGCTCATCTTCGCGTTGATCGCCGCCGCTATCGGCATCAGCGTCCCGTACAGCTTTCTCCGTTTTCAGCTCCGGCTGAGATTTCGCAATTCGCCCGAAGGTAACCCCTTCCTCCCCGATCGCGCGCTGTACGACCGCTGCCTTGCCGCCATCCCCACGGACCCGCTCTTCCGCCGCTGGCGCGTCTTCTATTGGCTCATCTGGGGAGCCAACGCGGTCTTCGTCGTTGCCGTCATCGGCTCGCAGGCCTGCTCCTCGTCCCGGCTCGTTGGCTTCGTTTCGCAACTCAGCTTCCCGACGCCCGACGAATGCGTCAGCACCGGGTTCTTCGCGTCATACTTCAGGAACCATAGAATGTGGTCGACCCGCGCCGCCTTCGCTGTCGCCTCGCCCGCCGTCGAAGCGTTCTCGGTGTACCAGGCCAGCAACTGAATCCGCGCCGCCGCGTCGTCCGGGTTCGCCTTCAGCCGCTGCTCCAAACGCTGCAGCGGGTTCGCCGACAGGTTCCGCCCCTGCTCCAGCAGCTTCTCCACATCCGCCAACGTCATCACCGCAAAAAGGAGCATTCCCCACATCCCTCCATTCTGACGTAGAATTCGGCATGCTCGCGCTGCTCCTCCTCTTCGCCGACCTCACCCTGATCAAGAACGACAAGCTCGAACTTTCCGTCCAGAATCCCGGCGGCGCCTTCACCAAACTCCGCCTCGTCGCCGACCCTGACGAAACGAACCCAATGTGGAAGGGCAACGGCAACTACCGGGGCCACTTCCTTTGCGTCGATGGCTTCGGCCCCACGTCCAAGGAAGAGCAAGCCGCCGGCCTCCCCGGCCATGGCGAAGCCGTCCGCCAATCCTGGACCCAAACCGCCCCGGGCGTCTTTGAAACCCGCCTCCCCATCGTCCAGGAGAAAGTCACCCGCCGCATCGAGCTCCTTCCCGGCGAACAGGTCATCACCGTCGAAACCACCCTAGAAAACGAGCTAGGCTTCGACCGTCCCATCAATTGGGCCGAACACGCCACCATCGGCGCACCCTTCCTCACCCACGGCAAAACGGTCGTCGACGCCTCCGTCGGCCGCTGCCTCACCCGCCCCGACGAAAAGGGCGGCCCCAAGTCCACCCTCAACGCCGGCGTCGAATTCACCTATCCCCACGTCCCCCTCAACGCCGGAGGCACCCGCAACCTCCGCAGCGTCCCCGCCGGCGCCAACTCCCTCGACCACACCGGCTGCACCATCGACCCCAACCGCACCCACGGCTTCGTCACCGCCATTCACCTCGAAAAGCGGCTAGTCTTCGGCTACTACTTCCCCCGTGCCGATTACCCCTGGCTCCAGGAGTGGCACAACTATCCGGCCTCCGGCGAACTCTCCCGCGGCCTTGAATTCGGCACCCAGCCCTTCGATGTCTCCCGTCGCCAAGCCATCAGCCAGGGCAAGCTCTTCGACGTGCCTACCTATCGCTGGCTCCCCGCCAAGTCGAAGATCTCCGCCAAGTTCGTCATGTTCTACGCCGCCGTCCCCCCGGGCTTCGATCAGGTCGACGATGTCCGCCACGAAAACGGCCACCTCGTACTCACCAACAACGCCACCAACCAAACCATCCGCCTCGCCGCGCAGAAAATACCTTAGTCGAACTCGGGTATCTAGTCTAGTAATGGAGGTCCGCGTGCGAAAGTCCATTTTTGCCCTCCTCTTCTGTGCGCTCGCCGCGCTGCCGGCCAAGCGCCACCTGGCCGAGACCACTGAAGGTCCCGCCGGACTCATCCTCCAACAGATCATTCAGGAGCCGGACTCCCCGCGCCGCCTGGAGTATCTGCGCATGTTCCTCGAACGCTTTCCTCAGCACGAGTCCTACACCTGGGTGCTCGGCGAAGCCCAAACCCACTATCTCGCCGCGAAGGATTTCGACAGCACCCTGCGGGCCGGCGAAACCCTGCTCCTCGCCGACCCCGCCGACCTTCCCGCCGCCCACACCGCTCTACAGGCCGCCCAGGCAAAAGGTACCGCCGACCTCATCCAACTCTGGGCCCAGCGCACCGCCGACGCGGCCCTCCGCGCCGAACCCAGCGACTACGCCCGCCAGTGCCTCACCTACGCCGAGTACTTCCTCTACGCTCCGGCCCTACAGTCGACGGACCCTAAAGTCCTCCAAGCCGCCGCCACCAAACTCGAAAAGGCGAACCCCGCCTCCGAGTACCTCCCCCAGTTGCGAGCGCGCATGTTCCATCTCCATCGCCAGTCCGGCAACGTGGGGCAAACCCTGGCGCTCGCCGAAGCCAAGCTGAAGCAGGACCCCAACCAACCCGACATGCTCCTCTTCCTCGCCTCACACTACTACGACGGCTTGAAGGACCCGCAGAAAGCCATCCTCTACGCCAAGCGCCTCGTCGCCCCAACCAGCAAGGCCACGCCCGCTCAGGCGGCCCTAGGCCACACCATGCTCGGGGTCATCGCCTCCCAAGACGCCCGCCTCGCCGACGCCGAGTTGCATCTCCGCGCCGCCATTCCCTATCTCGATCCCCACCCCGCGCTGAAAAGTGAAGCGCTCTACCACCTGGGCTTCGTCAACCTGCGCCTCGGTGAGCCCAAACAAGACTTGCGGCGCATCGAACAGGCCTACAAGCTCCACGCCGAATGCGCCACGCTGGCCGGGCCGTTCAAAGACCAGGCCGCCAGCAGCGCCGCCGGCATTCGCAGCCAGTACCACCTCAAGTAGCTAGTGTCCGCCCGCCGTCTCGACCGGCACGGCCGGCGCCTTCGCGTTCGGCGCGATGTTCACGAGCATCTGCTCTTTCCGGTAGATCAAGGTCGAAGTGTTGTAGCTCGCAATCTCAAACTGGTGGCCGTGCGTAATCGCATCCGTCGGGCAGGCCTCCACGCAGAATCCACAGAATATGCAGCGGCTGTAGTCGATGTTGTACACGCTTGCGTACCGTTCGCCACCGCTAATCCGCTTCTTCTCCGTGTTCTCGTCTGCCTCAATGTAGATGCAGTTCGACGGGCAGGCCGCCGCGCACAAAAAGCACGCCACGCTCTTCTCCAGCCCCGCCTCATCACGCTGCAGCACGTGAACCCCGCGGTACCGCTCCTGGAACTTCGCCGGAGCGTCCGGGTAATCCTCTGTCACCGTCGGAGACATCATCTCCTTCAAAGTGACGCTCATGCCCTTGGCGATTGCCGCCGCGGAGCCCAGAATCTCGGAGATCGAGTTTGCCATCTGCTTCCAGGTTACCCTTCGCTCTTGCGCTGCTGCAAGAACGTCAGAATGTCGAACTTCTTAATCTCGCGATCCGGGAAGAAACTATTCACCGCCGACTGCTCATCGTCGAAGACCTCGAACACCGTTTCGAGCCGCGTCAGCACGATCAATTCCACCGTTCGCCGCGAAAGGTTCAACAGTTTCATCGTCCCCCCGGCGCGCCGCGCGGTTGAAAAGCACATCACCAACGCTCCCAAACCCGACGAGTCGATGTACGTCACCCCCGCCAGATTCAGAATCAATCGCGCCTTCCCCGCCGAGATCAACTGATTCAGCGTCTCCCGCATCGTGCCCGTCGACTCGCCGGCGATCAGTTGCCCCACGCAATCCAAAACAACGATCCCTTCTTTTTCCCGATCTGTAATCTGCATTATCCTCGCGTATCCTCAATCCCCATCCCAGCCAACGACGGCATCTCCGCCCCCGGTTCCGGACTCGCGGGCAGCAACACCCGGAATGTGGTTCCCACTCCCAGCTTACTGTCCACTTCGATCTTGCCGTGGTGCGCCCGCACAATCCAGGAGACAAAGCTCAAACCCAAACCCAAACCCTTATCCGGATCCCCGCCCGGAACTTTGTAGAACCGCTCAAAGATATGCGGCAAACTCTCTTCCGGTATCCCCTGCCCCGTATCGGAAAAACACATCTCCACATGGTCGCCCAGTTCGTTCACCAACGTCCGCAGCGTCACGCGGATCTTGCCCCCGCGCGGCGTGTACTTCACGGCGTTCGATAGCAGATTCGCCACCAGGCGCTCTATCTGCACCCGGTCCGCATCCACCCAGATCTCGGCCGGCAACTCGGCGTCCAGCGTCACCCCGGCGTCCTCGGCCGGAATCTGGAACTGCTCCACAATATCGGTCACGGTCTCGCTCAGGTTCAACCGGAGAAATTTCAACACCAGATGCCCGGCCTCGGACTGCGACAGCAGCAGCAGCGCCCGCACGATGCTCGATAGCCGGTCGACATCCTGCAGCGCGTTCACAATCGCGTCCCGGTACTGCTCCTTGGTATTCGCCGTGAAGAGCGCTACCTCCAACTGGCCCCGAATGGACGTCAACGGCGTCCGCAACTCGTGCGAGACGTCGGTGCCGAAACGCCGCACCTGCTCGAACCCTTGCGATAGGCGATCCATCATCTTGTTGAACGCATCGATCAGACGGTCCAACTCGTCGTCGGTCTCTCGCCCGGGAATGCGAACGTGCAGGGTCGAACTGCTCACTTCCTGCGCGGTCGCTGCCACGCGATTCACCGGCTCCAAACCTCTCCCGGCCATAAACCAGCCCAGGAACAACGTCAGTCCCACCAGCAACGGAAGCACGCTGAAATAGTTGCTCACGAACATCGCCGGCAGCGTTTCGTTGTCGGTCAGCGTCCGGCCCACCACCAGCAGATACGGCTGGTTCACGGAACGGATCACCCCATACCGCAGCAGCAGTGTCGTTCCCTTGCCGTCCTTCTTTACCTTCCATTGCGGCATCCGGTTCGCGAGAATCTGCTGAATCTCGCTCGGCGTTTCAACGCCAAAAGCCCGATACCCGTTCGAGACTTCGAGCACCGCACCTTCCCGGTCAGTAATCAGGATCAGCTTCCGTAGCCGCTCCACATGCGAAGCATCGTCCAGTTCCCTCGGATCGAAGGTCCAGTTCGCCTGCCCCCGTTCAATCCGCAGAAATCCGCGCACCGCGCGCCACTCTTCTTCAATCAACTCCCGCGTCCGAGCCTCGATCAGACGTTCGAGGCTCACCCGGAAGTACAGACCAATGCCCACCAGCAGGATGGCGAAGACCACGACGTAGCTCATCGTCAACCGGAAGCGCAGCCCGCGCGCCGTCTTGCCGATCTTGACCAGCCACCATTGCAGCACGGCCTACTCCTGCTCGGCGCCTTTCTCCGGAACGTCGATCACGTAACCAATCCCGCGCACCGTGTGAATCAGGCGCACCGGAAACCGGTCGTCGATCTTGCTCCGCAGGTGGCGGATATACACGTCCACAATGTTCGTCAAGCCGTCGTAGTCCATGTCCCAAACGTGTTCAACGATCATCGTCCGGCTCAGCGGACGGCCCCGGTTCCGCATCAGATATTCGAGAATGCTGAACTCTTTCGGCGCCAGTTCGATGTTCTCTCCCGCGCGGGTCACCTTGCGCCGGATGCAATCGAGCGTTAAATCGCCCACCTGCAGCCGGTCCTGCAGCGGCGCGCCGCGGCGCAAAAGCGCCTTCACCCGAGCCAGAAACTCCACCACCGCAAAGGGCTTGCTGATGTAGTCGTCCGCGCCCGACTCGAGGCCCTTCACGCGATCATCCACATTGCTGCGCGCGCTCAGAATCAGCACCGGAGGGCTCACCTTCCGGTTCCGGATCTTCTCGAGCACCTTCAGTCCATCCATGTCCGGCAGGTTCAAGTCGAGAACGATCAGATCGTGCTCCAACGTATGCACCGCTTCTAGCGCGCTGGTCCCATCGTGCGCAATCGTCACCGTGTAGCCGGCGCTCTCCAACCCGCGGCCCAGGAAGTCCGCAATCCGTTTCTCGTCCTCGACAACGAGAACGCGTGTAGTATCCATGTTTCGATCAATCCCCTAGTTGCTGGGATGGTAGCATACACCATTCTAACCGCCTCTTCATAAAGCGATTTAAATCAGCCGCAGATCCTGTAACTCCGCCACCGGCTCCTCAAACGAACACGCGGCGATCCCTTCGAGCAAATCTTGGCTCCCGAGCCAGGGTAACAACTCCTCCGCATCCTCGCTTTCGAGAAGGTGTTCCACCGGTCCGCCTTGCTTTGCCGCCGCAGTCGCCGCCGCCAGATTCAGAAACCCATGCATCCGCGCCGTCGCGCTATCCGGTGCATAACTCAGAAACCGCACACACCGCACCGGATGCTGCAGTCCGGCCGAAGCCCGGAACGGTAGCTCCAACGCGGCGCCCTTCCGCAGCCAAGCCGCCACCACAGTCGTCGAAGGGAACGCCGTCTGCTCCGCACCACCCATCCGCAACTGCGCCTGCAGGCCAAAGTATTTCACCGACTCCAGCCCCTCCCCGGACCAGGGCCCCTCCAAATAAACTCGCACCCCTTTTCCTTGCATCGTCTTCAATCCGCCCGGAATCGGCGAAACGCCATCAAACGGCATCTCGAAGCTTCGAATCCGGGCGACTCCCACCATGCGCCGGTTGAAGGCCAACACCGTTTCGAAGTCCCTCGGCAGGCTGGCTCCGCCCACCACTGCCAGCGGCCACTCGCCGCCGCCGGGCAGCAGGCTCTCGATTTCCGTCAGCCGGTTCGACGGGCAGACGAAAGAACCCAGCAAATCGCGATGGTCGCTTTCCCGATAGGCAGCATAGTTAGCAAGCGCCTGCTCTAACGGCAATCCCGCCGGCGGAAACAGGCCGGCGTAATCGAAAGCGCCCCGCAACGAATCGCACAAGGCAATACTCATTCCAATTACGAACGAGAATACTCCACATCCTCTACCGGAAGCGACCCCTCCCCAATTTCGAGCGGCTTCGATACCGATAGCCGCACCGCCGCCTCGACGGCCGGCGACTTCGGCGTTAGCCCCTCGGGATGCAGCAGCAATGAGCCGCTCTCCAATCCCGTGGCGCTCGTCTTGACGCAGTACACCGCATCCTCACCAAATCCGCCGGTGCCAATCGAGAAGCCATCCCCCGAAAACAACTTGCCCGGCAAACAGTGGTTCGATTGCAGCGCCCAAGGGTAGAAGTAGCCGTCCCATCCGGCCACGTCGAACGGATGATGGTCGATCACCACCTCTTGCAGCCAATTGTCCTTCTTCACCACCAACGAGAATTCGCCCCGCTCGTCATGCACCGGCAGCGCACCCGGACGCCGAATATCGCGCTCGCTGTACGGCGCGTCATCGCGCAGTTGGCCCGTTCCGTTCCGGTGCCCCCGCGGAATCCGCACGGCGCCCCGGCTCTCGATAATCAGAAACCGGTGCCGCACCGGGTCCATCCGCAACCGGTGGATCACCCCGCGCGGAATCACCACGAAGTCGCCCGCCTGATAAGGCAGTTCGCCCATCTGCGTCTCCAGCGTCCCGGTGCCTTCGGTGACGAAAAGCACCTCGTCGGCCTGCGCATTGCGGTAGTAGCCGCTCTTGTGGGGCGTCCAGGTATGCAACGCCACGTCGTCGTTGAACAGCAGCGGCACGCGGTCCGCCGCCGGCATCCGATGCGTCCGGAAGTGCCGGTAGCGCAGCGGCCGCGGCTGCTCCTTCTTCCATACCAACTCGAAGGCCTGCCGCGTCGAAATCACCCGCGCCGGATCGTGCAGATGGTACAGCCGCGTGGACGCTCCCCCGTATCCGGCGCTCCCGACCTGCTCGACAAAATGGTCGCCACCATCGGCCTTCAAAAACGTCGCGATGCGCCTGCGCGGCACCACGCCCAACTGATGATAAATCGGCATGTTTCTATTGAAACTCCTGCAGCACTTCCGGATTTTCGAGATTGCTCGTATCGCCCAACGGCAGCCCCAACCGCGCCGCCCGCACCAACCGCCGCATCACTTTCCCGTTCCGCGTCTTCGGCAACGCCGAAACGAATCGCACCTCGCGAGGCCGCAGCGGCTTGCCCAGCTCCCGCGCCACCAACTCCTGCACGTCTTCGGCGGTTACGTCCCCTTGCCGCACGCAGTACACGATCAGATCACTGCCCTTCAACTCATCCGGCACGCCAATCGCCGCCGCCTCGCGGATGCCCGCGTGCGAGGTGGCGATCGTCTCCACCTCCGCCGGTCCCACCCGCTTGCCCGCAATCTTGATCGTGTCGTCGCTGCGCCCGTGGATGTACCAGAACCCATCGGCGTCCCGCGCCGCGAAGTCCCCGTGCCGCCAAACGCCCGGGAACTGCGACCAGTAGGTCTCTTCGTACCGCTCCGGATCTTTATAGAAGCCGCGCGCCATGCCAATCCAGGGCTGCCGTACTACCAGTTCGCCCACGCCCTCCCCATCCGGGTCGACAATGTCCGCCGCCATGCCCGGGCAAGCCGCCGAAAACGCACAGGGCTTAATCGGCAGCAGCGGATTCGAACACAGAATCCCCCCCGAAATCTCCGTCCCACCCGAGTAGTTGATCAGCGGCAACCGTCCGCCGCCCACAGTCTCAAACAGCCACATCCACGCGTCTCGCGTCCACGGCTCCCCCGTCGAACCAATCAGCCGCAACCTGCTCAGATCCTGCCGGATCGCCACACCCATTAACGTGCGAACCAACGTCGGCGATACCCCCAACACCTCCACGCCCTGCCGCGCCGCGAACGCCCAAAGATGCTCCGGCGCACCATCGTAAAGTGCCATGGTCCCGCCCAGCAGTAGCGCACCATAAATCAACCACGGCCCCATCATCCAACCGATATCGGTCAACCAGCTGATGCGGGTCCCCGGCCCCACGTCCATGCCGAACGCCATGTCCTGCGCCGATTTCACGGGAAACCCGCAGTGGGTATGCAGGATGCCTTTGGGCGCGCCCGAAGTGCCCGAGGTATAGATCAGCAACAGAGGGTCCTCCGCCGCCGTGCGTTCCGGCGCATGCGAACCGGGCAACTCGCAGAAGTCCTGCCAGCGGATGTCCCTCCCCTCGCGCATCGCCACCGCGTGCCCTTCCACGCGCTCGACGACAATCACCAACGGCGCGGCGTCCGCCTCGTCGATCGCCCGCTTGGCCTCCACCACCTTCCCGCGCCGCGGAAACGCGTTGCACGTAAAGACCGCCTTCGCCCCCACATCCCGCAGCCGCGCCGCGATCGCCGAAGGTCCGAATCCCGTAAACAGCGGAACCGCAATCGCGCCAATGCGCGCCAGCGCGACCATCACGGCCACCGTCTCCGGCATCATCGGCAGGTGGACGCCCACCGCGTCGCCCTTGCCGATCCCCATCGCCCGCAGGCCGCTCGCGCACCGCTGCACGGCAACACGCAGCGCCCGGTAGCTCCACGAACGCGTCACGCCCTCTTCGCCTTCCCAAACCACCGCCGGCTGCCGGTCCGGACCTTTTGCCAAACAAGCCGTCCCGATGTTCAGTTCCCCATCCACGCACCACCGCGTCCAGGCGATGCCCTTCGAGGAATCCATCACCTGCGAATAGGGCCGGTCCCAAGGCAGATCGAGAAACTGCAACACCTGTTCGGTGAACCAGGCCGGCTCCGCTGCCGCCTTCGTTTCCAGTTCCGCAAACGATGCAACGCCCGCCTGGCGCAGGAATCGGGTGAGCTGCGCCCGCGCGATCGTCTCCGCGTCCGGTCGCCAGACTATAGCTTCGGGCATGAATCCATTATCCTGTAAGGACGCATGTTTCAAGAAACGGTCGAAGCGCAGGGTCACCTGATCGACAGTCACATCATGGAGCGGATCTTCGACACTGTCGTCGAATACCAGGGCCGCTTCGAAGTAGAAGTCTTCCAGATTGGGCGAACCAATAGCGAACCGTCGCATCTGCGGCTCCGCATTGAGACGCCCTCGAGCGATCTGATGGACAAGGTCCTCGGCCAGTTAATCGGCCTCGGCTGCACTCCGGTCGACTCGCGGGATGCCGAAGTTCGCATCGTGGAGCGCGACTGCTGCGCCCCGGAAGATTTCTACTCAACCACCAACCAGCGCACCGAAATCCGTTACGGCGGCGGCTGGCATACCGTCGGCAAGCAACGCATGGACGCCTGCATCGTCATCGAGAACGACGCTGCCTGGTGCCGCAAGCTCCGCGATGTGAAGGCCGGCGACGCGGTGGTGGTCGGCATGCGCGGCATCCGCGTCATCCCGGAATCGAAAGAACGCGACCGCCACGGCTTCGCGTTCATGAGCAATGAAATTAGCTCGGAGCGGCAGGTGGAGACGGCGGTGAGCCAGACGGCGAGCCTCATCCAGCAGATGCGGGCCGAAGGAAAAACGGTCGTCGTGGTCGCCGGACCCGTCGTCGTCCACACCGGGGGCGTCAAGCCCCTCGGCGCGCTCATCCGCGGCGGCTTCGTCGATGCGCTCCTCTGTGGCAACGCCCTCGCGGTTCATGACATCGAAGCGGCTCTGCTCGGCACCTCGCTCGGCGTCCGTATGCAGGATGGGAGGCTCGAAGAGCACGGCCATCGCAACCACATGCGCGCCATCAACGCCATCTATCACGCCGGGGGCATCCGCGGCGCCGTCGAAAGCGGGCGCCTGCAGAGCGGCATCATGTACGAGTGCGTGAAGGCCAACGTGCCCTTCGTCCTCGCCGGCAGCCTCCGCGACGACGGCCCCCTGCCCGATACCATCACCGACATGAACAAGGCCCAGGATGCGTATAACGAACACGCCCACGGTGCCGGCCTCGTTCTCTGCCTCAGCTCCATGCTCCACTCCATCGCCACCGGCAACATGCTCCCCGGCTGGGTGAAGACCGTGTGCGTTGACATCAACCCGGCGGTCGCCACCAAACTTAGCGACCGCGGCACCGGCCAAGCGGTCGGCGTCGTCACCGACGTCGGTTTATTCCTCGACCATCTCGCCAAGAAACTGGTACCCGGCCATGAGTAAACCCATGAGTAAGAAAAGTGCATATACCGACGAACACGCCGAAGCCGGCGTCAACGCGCCACTACCCGAAATCGAAACCTGGCCCAACCAGTTCCGCACCGGCTACGAAATCGAAATCGTTAACCCGGAGTTCACGAGCGTTTGCCCGAAAACCGGCTTGCCGGATCACGGCACCCTGACCCTCCGCTACGTCCCCGACGAGCACTGCCTGGAGCTGAAGTCCCTGAAGATGTACTGGCTGGCCTACCGTAACCTCGGCATCTTCCAGGAGAACGTCGTCAACCGGTTCCTGGCCGACCTCGTCCGCGCCGCCAAGCCGATCGAAGCCACCGTCATCGGCGACTTCATGCCCCGCGGCGGCATCCCGTCGAAGATCACCGCCCGCTACGTCAGGAAGAGCAAGCGTGGACGCTGAGCACCCCCTCGAGCAGGCGGTCCGCGAAATCCGGGAGCGCGTCCAGGCCCGCCATCCGCAGGGCCAGCACAGCCGGTTCGCCATTCCCGTCGCCGATCTGCTGCCCCTGCTCCACGCCCGCGACGCGGCCGAAGCCAAGGTGGCCGCCATCGGCACCGTCAACCCGCGCCCGCCCGGCCTCAAGAACTCGCTGATTCAAACGTGGAAGCGCTTTCTCGCTCGCGTGCTCGATTGGCATGTCCGCGAACAGGTGGAGTTCAACCGCGGCTCCATCAACGCGACCCAAGCCACGCTCGAAGCGCTCAACGAACACAACCGCGCGCTGAAAGACATCGCACTGGCGCTCGAAGAAAACGCCAGGCGAATGGATGCCGTCGAATCCCGCCTCGCCGCCGCCGAGTCCGCGTTTTCGAACATCGACGGTCTGCGCGAACAAGCCCGCGAACTCGTGGACGTGCGCGTCCACTGGCACGAGTGGCGCCAGGAGTGGGAACGGAAACTCAGCGTCAACGAAGTGCAGTTCCTCCGCAGCGTGGCGGACCTGAACGGCGCTTACCAACACCGCACCGCCCAAATGGAAACCAGTTTCCGCGAGATCGTCGCCCGCCAGCATCGCGACTTCGAAGGCCTGGTGGCCCGCGCCAGCGACGAAACGCAGGCGCGCTTCTGGTCCGACTTCGCCAAAGTGCGAGAAGAATATGAGCGGCTGATCCATGCCGAACTCCGCACCGTCCGGCAAAAAGCGTTCGCCGCCGTGGCCCATCCCCCGGCCCCCGCCCCCGAATCCCCCGCCTACGACTTCGTCCATTTCGCCAACCGTTTCCGCGGCCCGGAGGAGTACGCCAGAACATCGTCGACCTCGGCTGCGGCCGCGGCGAGTTCCTTGAATTGCTCTCGCAGAATGGGCTCACCGCCACCGGCGTTGACGGCGACGCTGAGTCGATCGGCATTTGCCGTTCCAAAGGCCTGCCGGCCGTGGAGGCCGACCTGTTCGCCTGGCTCGAGTCGCAACCGGACCACTCCCTCGACGGCGTCTTTTGCGGCCAGGTGATTGAGCACCTGCCACCGCCCCTCGTTCCCCGGCTCTTCAACCTCTGCGCGGCCAAATCCCGCCCCGGGGCTGTTGCCATATTCGAAACGCCGAACCCGGAGTGCCTGGCCATTTTCGCCTCCCACTTCTTTCTCGACCCGACCCATCAACGTCCGGTGCCCCCGGCGCTCGCCGCCCACTATCTCGAAGAAGCCGGCTATGGACGCCTGGAGATCCGCCGCCTCGCTCCCGCCATCGAAACCATGCCGTCGCTGGTCTCGCTGCCTGCCGATTTCCGGGAGGCGTTCTTCGGCTGCCTCGACTACGCCGCCATTGGCACGAAACTATAGGCCAACCGGACTAGGACTGCGGCACTAATCTTAGGGAGTGTACTAGGTAACCTCTCTACCCCATTTGGATAACTCTCCTAATGGGGTTTTGGTAGCGCTGGTCGCAGGATAGAGGTATGAAGATTGCCCTCCTCCTGCTGCTGTCGGCGCTTGGCGCCTCGGCCGGAAGCCTTACACTGACCGGGGTGAATACAAGTCGAGGCGGCAACCTCAGGTTCCTCGTGAACGGGACGGAAGAACAGCATTTTGCCGGCATCATTCTCGGCACCTACAACGGCGGCCCGTCGCAATCGATGTTCTGCGTCGATCTCTTCACCTCAATCTCCCTATCTACCTATTCGTCCGAACCAAGGTCACCCGCGACAGCCAACGAATTACGGGTAGCCTACCTCTATGTAAGCTACCTGTCGGGAGTCAGCTCAGTAGCGCTGGGCCAGGCGATGCAACTCGCCATCTGGGACATCATTCACGATGGTGGTGATGGAATCAACGCCGGCTCCATCCGGCGGTCCTCCAACACCTCCAACACGGTCGCCAATGCCTGGACAAACTACTTGAATGTCAGCTCCGGGTTTGGCAGCAGTGCGGCATCTGTTTACATCAACTTTAGCGGCAGCACCCCGGCGCAGGCTCTTATCGGCACCTTTCAGCCGACCGCCATCCCCAGCGTTCCCGAGCCTGCGACCTTTCTTCTCGTCGGCGGAGCGATGATCGCCCTCGGCCTGTACCGGCGAAAAGGTATCTAAATCCGAACCGGGCGTCCGGCAGCGACGGATTCGTGCGCGGCTAGGGTTGTCTCATTGACAGCCCAGATATCGGTCAGCGGCATTGAACATTTTTGTCCCGCAAAGGCCCAGCCGAGGAAATCGACGAAGATCTGCCCGGCCTCTGGTAGCTGACTCACGACAACCGGCTTTTTACCGCGCTCCATCAGCGTCACCCCGGTCGCTGCCATGTACTCAACCACGCCCTTTGAACCAGCGATTCTCACCCGGTCGTCGCCATGGGTCGGCGCCTCATCGGGCCGGTAGTAATCCATATGCAGCGACGCCGATCCGCCATTATCGAGTTTCAGGATGGTAGTCGTCGTGTTCTCCATCTGGCCCAGGCCAGCCCCGGCGCCGACCTGCGACTGATAGGAGAAGGCCTCGGTGAACTCGCGGCCGGAACAATGGCGCATCAGGTCGAACATATGGATGCCAATCCAGAGGATCGTCGAACCATAGGAGGCCTGATTGCGATACCACTGGGCGCGGTTGCCCGCCTTGTAGCTTTTTTGGCTGCTGATCTGCCCCACTTCGCCGATCGCGCCACTGGTGACGATCTCGCGCAGCTTTTGGTAGTGCGGCTCGTGCCGCATCGGCAGAATCAGTTGCACGGGTTGCCCCGACCGGATGATCGCCTTCTTCACCCGCTCGTACTCTTTCCGGTCGATGGCCAGAGGCTTCTCCGCAATCATCGGCAGCTTCCGTTCCGCGCACGCCAGCGCCGCCGCGGCCCGCGCGCCGTTGTCGTTGCAAATGGCCACCACGTCCGGCTTCACTTCGTCGAGCATCTTCCGGTAGTCGGTATATTGCCTGGCGTTGCGCAACACCGGCCGGCCGGCGACAATCTTCATCCCGTCCGGGTCCGACTCGGCCACGGCCACTAACTCCACGTCGGGCAACTTCGGCAGCGGCGTCAAGACGTCACCGATATGCCCCACGGTGCCGATCACGGCCAAGCGCAATTTGCGAGGCAGCTTCAGCGGGGCAGCCAGACTGAGCATGAGATCTCTTCGCGTAATCATTGTTGCTCCTGATTTTGCCATAAACCCATTGCCGGAGACGGCCGATAGAAAGATGGGACGGATGACCACTCGACGAATTCTTTTCGCGTGCACGCTGCTGATTGCTTTCCTGCAGTTCTGGCACCACCGTTTTCAGATGTATTCGGATGGGATCGCGTACCTCGAAGTCGCCCGCAAGCTCGAGGTGAACGCCTACTGGAGCCCTTTATTCTCCTGGCTTCTCATCCCTATTGTCCGCTTCGTGCCGTTGGCCTGGTCCGCCACCGCGGTCCATGCGCTACAAGCGGTTTTTGCCGTCATTGCGGTGCTGCTGGCTGACCAACTGTGGCGGCGGCTCTCGCCGTGCACGGCCGAGGATCGCGGTTGGATGATCACCCGCTGGATGGCCGCCTGGTGGGCGGTCTTCAGCTTAACCAGCATTAGCCTGGTGCAGCCCGATGTGCTGACGGTCTGCCTCTATCTTGCGGCCTGCCTGCTCGTTTTGGATGGCAAACCCATTTCGCTCGGTCTCGTTCTGGCCGCGGCTTACCTGACCAAGGCCGCCATGCTTCCCTTCGCCGCCGTCCTGCTTGCCTGCTGGTTTCTGGTCGACCGTCGCCGGGCCGTGGTGGCCGGCGCCGTGCTTGTCGTCTGCTGTGCCCCCTGGTTGATCGCGCTGCGCCAGCACACCGGCCGTTGGACCATCGGAGACTCCGGGCCTTTGAATTATTCCTGGGAGGTGAATGGCCTTACCCGTTGGATTCATGGGCAGGGCGGAGTCAACTCTGATCGCCAGATCTCTTCTGCGCCCGATGCCTTCGTCTATCCCGAGCCGTTCGATACGGTCTACCCGCCTTGGTACAAGCCCTCCTATTGGTTTGCCGGGCTCGAGAAGACCCCGTTCTCGTTGGCGAATCAGCTGCGCGCGCTGCAGGAGAACGGTGCGGCAGCGCTGTGGCACTGGTTTTCGACTCCCGGGCTTTTGGCCGTCCTCGCGCTGGGCGCCCGGATGAGGGACTGGTCCGGGCTCTGGGCCGAGATCCGCAGCCGCTGGCTCCTGCTCTTACCGGCGCTAGCGACCACTGGCATGTACGTTGCGGTCTTCTTTGAGACGCGCTACATCGCACCGCAATACTTTCTTCTGGGAACCATCCCGCTCCATGCGGCCTACCTGCGCTGCGGGCCTCCCGCCAGCCGGCTGTTCCCCATCGCGGCGTCGGCAGCCCTGTTCTTTTCCCTCGCGGCAGAGCTCGGGATGTCCGCCAAGAGCCTGATAGTTGAAGGGAACAGTCCCAATCCGTTCGTGGCGGTCGCGGCCGAACTGCATGCGGCGGGTGCCACTCCCGGCACGCGCGTCGCCTTCGTCGGGCCGACCTTGAAGCCCGAGTGGGCGCGCCAGGCTGGGCTCCGTATCGTCGGTGACGTCCCCATGATCTACGACCGCGACCCAGGACCCAACCGTTACATTAACTTCAATCGCACCAATCTGAATAGCTTCTGGTACGGCTCCCCTTCGGCCCGGGAGCGGGTTTACCGGGGCTTCGCCGCAGCCGGCGCCCGATTTGTCGTCTCCCAATGGGTGCCTACAGACGCCGACACCACCGGCTGGACCCGGCTATCGACGAAGGTTAACCTCCTCGCCGGCGCTAGCGAGCTGTGGATCCGTCCCCTTACGCCGTCAGAGGATCTTCCGGCCACGAGTGCCGTGGATACCTCCGGCCCAACTCCCGCCGCAGCGCAGGGTAGTGCCGCTCCCAAAACCCCGCCAGGTCCTGCGTGACCTGCACCGGCCGCTGATTCGGCGCTAGCAAATGCACCACCACCGGCGTTTGACCCGCCCGCGGCGTCTCCTTCATGCCGAAGAAATCCTGCAACCGGGACGCGACCCACGGCGGCTGCCCGTCCACATAGTGAACGGCGACAGACCGTCCCTTCGCCAACTTTACCCGCTCCGGCGCCTTCGCCTCCAGCGCCGCCCGGTCTGCCATCCCGTCGAGCAGAATCCGTTCCAATCCCCCATCGCCCAGAAGCCCCTTCAACTCCGCAAAGCTGCGCAACCCATAGCAAGCCCCCGCGATCGCCTGTTTTAAGTCCGGCTCCGCCAAACCGGCGAAGCGCCAGCGGGCCATCAACCCCGACACATCGGCGAACCGTTCCATCCCCGCCTCAATCGCCTTCGCCGCTAACAGTTCGGCTGCCTGCTCGGCGTCCGGCCCGCCGCTACGGGTCTCCTCGATCACCATCCCATCAAACAGCAACGCGCTCACGCGTTCCACGCGCTCCGCCGTCCGGTTCCACTCCACGCCGTCCCGGCTCTCCATCCGCTCCGGAAACAGATCCAGCAGCCACTCCGGCTCCACCTTGCTCGCCAGCCGGATCAACGGCCTCCCGCGGTTTTCCATCTCAATCGCCACCACTAATTCCGCCTGCCGCACCCCGGAACTCTCGGCCAGCGCCGCCTGCCCCCCGGCAGCGAGCAAAATCTCCCCGTTCGACCGGCGCTTGCCCAACCGGTCACTGAACGCCGCGGTCAACGCCAGCAGCAGCGCGTGGTCGTCCTTGCGCGTTGGCCGGGCGGCCCGCCGCAACTGCTCGTAGGTCCGGATTGTCTGCGGCTCCCAAGGCCGTTCCAACAGTAGGAAGAGGTCGGAATCCACCAGATGCGGCGGCTTCCCCTCCAGCCGGTCGCCGTTTGACAGGACCGCCGCCGCCCGGCATCCGTCCTCGCCGCCATCCACAATCAGCCGGCCCAACCGCGGATGCACGGGCAGCTGGGCAATTTTCGTCCCCAGCGGGGTCAACGCCCCGTTCTCGACCACCCCCAACCGCCCCAGCAGCGTCTCCGCCGCCGCAATCGCGGGCGCCGGCGGCGGCGTCAGCCAAGGCAGTCCCAAGGCGTCCTTGACCCCGCAGCCATGCAGGTTCACGAGCAGCTGCGATAGCTCCCGCCGCGTAATCTCCGGGGCGTCCTGCGCCGGCCGCCGCACGAACTCCTCCTGCGGATACAACCGGATCACCCGCCCCGGCGCCGTCCTCGCGCTCCGCCCTGCTCGCTGCGTTGCCGAGGCCTGGCTCACCCGCGCCACTTCGATGGACGGCATTCCCGTCCACGGTGAATCGACCGCCACCCGCGCGAGGCCGCTGTCCACCACGGCCGTTACCCCTGGAATCGTGATCGAACTCTCGGCCACATTCGTCGCCAGGATCACTTTGGGTTCGTTTCGTAAAGTGAGCGTTTGATCCTGCTCTTCGGGGGTCATGTCGCCGTGCAACAGAAAAGTACGAAACGAACCCAAAAGCCGCTGCGCCCGCCGCATCTCGGCAATGCCCGGCAGAAAGACGAGCACATCGCCCGTCAACCCCTTCGCCGCCAGCCGTTCAACGCCCCCGGCCACCAACTGTTCCAACGTCGCCCCCGAATTCGGCGTGTACTCCACTTCCATCGGGTACAGCTTCCCTTCGCTCGTCAATACCGGGCAGCCGCCAAGATGTTCCGCAATCGGCGCGGCGTCGAGCGTGGCCGACATGACCACCAGCCGCAAATCCGGCCGCTTCCGCCGCTGGAGATCCAACAGCAGCGCCAGCGCCAAATCGCCATCGAGGTGCCGCTCATGGAACTCGTCGAGCACCACCACCTGCACCCCGCGCAGCGCTGCATCGCTCAGCAGCCGCCGCGTCAGCACCCCCTCGGTCAGGAACCGCAGCCGGGTGCGCGGCCCGCTCACTTCTTCAAACCGAACCTGGTAACCCACCGTTTCGCCCAGCTTCTCGTCGAGTTCAGCGGCCACCCGCCGGGCCGCCAAACGGGCCGCCAGCCGTCGCGGTTCCAGCACCAGAATCTCGCCCATCCCGGCGGCCAACAGCGCCGCTGGCACCCGTGTCGTCTTGCCCGCCCCGGGCGGCGCTTCAATCACCAGATTCGGCGTCTTGGCGAGCGAGGCCACGATTTCCGGCAACAGGCTGTCAATTGGAAGTCTCAAAACGTTATCCTATCGAGATGTCTTATACACTTGCTCCGTTATCTCCGCCAAAGCGTTTACTGTTTGGACCGGGTCCGTCCATGGTGGCACCTCGTGTGTATGAGGCAATGGCAAAACCTGTCGTTGGCCACCTGGACCCGTTCTTCTTTCAGGTGAACGAAGAGATCCGCGCCGGCCTGCAGCAGGTTTTCGGCACCCAGAATCCGTTCACGCTGGCTCTTTCGGGCACTGGTAGCGCGGGCATGGAAGCCGCCGTTACCAACTTCGTCGAACCCGGCTCAAAGTTCCTCGTCTTCGCCAACGGCTACTTCTGCGATCGCCTCACCGAAATGGGTCATCGCCAGGAGGCGCAGGTCGTCCGCATCGAGAAGCCCTGGGGACAGACGTTCACCGACGCCGAAGCCGCCGAAGCCATCCATCGCGAGAAGCCGCAGGTGGTCGCCTTCGTCCACGGCGAAACCTCGACCGGCGTTTCTACCCCCGGCCACGCAATCGTCAAAGCCGCTCAAGAAGTGGACGCACTCACCATTGGCGACTGCGTCACCTCACTGGGGACGATGCCAGTGAACATGGACTCGACCGGTATCGACATCGCCTATAGCTGCAGCCAGAAAGGCATGAGCTGCCCTCCCGGTTTGGCGCCCATCTCGTGCTCCCCGCGCGCGATGGACCGGCTGCGCGCCCGCAAGGCCCCGCAGCGCACCTGGTATCTCGATCTCAAGCTGCTGAGCGAGTACTACGACGGCGCTCACCGCTACCACCATACGGCGCCCATCTCCATGTTCTACGCTCTCCGCGAGGGCATCGCGCTGATTCTCGATGAGGGCGTCGAAGCCCGCTTCGAGCGCCACCGGCAGAACGCCGCCAAGCTCACGGCCGGCCTTGAGGCGATGGGTCTCGAAATGCTGGTCCCCGCTGAACATCGCATGTGGGCGCTGCATACCCCGAAGGTCCCCGCTGGGGTCAGCGACTTCGAAGTTCGCAAGAAGCTGATGGAGCGCCACGGGATTGAAATTCTCGGCGGCTTCGGGCCTCTGGCCGGACAAGTGTTCCGCATCGGCCTGATGGGCGAAGGGTCGCAGTCGGCTCACGTCGATATGCTGCTCGGGGCCATCAAGGAAGCACTCTAAATTAAAGACGCGCTCTAGAGCACGTCCGCAAAGCCGCGTTTTAGATGGCGGAAAAACAAGCCGCCGACAAAGAACGCGCCCACACTCCAACAGGCCATCGCGGCCAGCTCATCCAGGTTCGGCAGCTCTGTAGAGAGCAGCCGAGCCCGGTAGGCTTTGACAAAGAGCGACAGCGGGTTGCCCCGCAAAAGGAACCGGACGCCCTCCGGCACCTGATCTTCGTTGATGAAGATCGGCGTCACCCAGAACCACAGCGTGAGCAGGACGATCACGCCCTGCGCCGTATCGCGCAGGTAGACCTGCAAGCTGGCGAAGATCCACCCAACGCCGATCGCCAGCATGCCCAGGAGACCGGTGTAGATCGGCAGGAACAAGAGCGTCCAGTAGAAATGGCCGTCCCAAAGGGCGACCGCCGTCACGGCCAGCAGGACGGCGAGCAGGTGGTTCATCATCGAGGAAAAGAAGACGGAGATCGGCAGCATCTCGCTCGGGAACAGCGTCTTTGTAATCAGATTCGAGTGTTCGAGAATCGAGTTCGCGCTCCGCTGCACTGTCTCCTGAAAGAGCATCCACGGCAGGTAGCCGCATAGCAGAAAGAGCGTGTAGTTCTCGGTGGCCTCGCCGGGCGGCATCGGCGTCTTCATGCAGTAGGAAAAAACGAAGGTCCAACTCGCCAACTGCACAATCGGATGGACCAACCCCCACAACCAGCCCGCTGCCGAACCGATGTAGCGTTGGCGGAAGTCGCGTTGGATGAGCTGATAAAGCAGGTTACGGCGCGCAAACAGGTTGCGCAAAAACAATGTACCGGGAAGCCGCATGGAATCTCTCTCAGTCTACCGGACCCCGGCCGCCCAACGTCAGTAACAGCGTCAGGTAGGTGGTTGCACGCACCCCGTGCACCTCGCCGGCGGGCAGCACAAAGAAAGAACCGGTTTCCACCGGCTGCCACTCGCCGCCGCGCAGCAGAGCCCCTTCTCCGGCCAGGAAATGCAGGGAGATTGGCGCTGGCGCGGTGTGAGCCTTCAATTCATGCCCCGGCGCAAACTGGAGCACCACCACCTTCAGCCCCGGCTCGCTCGCGACGGTCCGGCTGACCATCGTCCGCCCCTTCCATTCCGGCTCCGTCAGCAGATTTATCATCTCCCCATTAGACTAGAAGTATGCGCGCACTAGTACTCCTTATTCCCTTACTGGCCTTGGTCGGTTGCACGACCGAATCCCCCACCACCCCTACCCCGGTCGCCAGCGCGAAAAAAATCCCCGAGGCGCCTCCGGTTCCCTACTTCCACGAAACAGCCGCCGCCGCTAGGCCGCTGCCTCTCACCCTCGACCCCAAAACCTTCACCGACCCGATCATCCAGAAGGCGTATCAGATCGCCAAGGAGATCCCCGAGGTTCTCGCGCAGCAGCCCTGCTACTGCTATTGCGACCGCTCCGTCGGCCACAAAGGCCTACTCGACTGCTTCCGCGATAACCACAGCTCCCACTGCGGCACCTGCATGAAAGAAGCGCTGCTGGCCAAGAAGTTACATGACGAGAAGTACACCCCAGCCGAGATTCGGACGGCGATTATGCGCGGCGACTGGAAGACGGTTGATCTCGAGAACGTGCAGTCCAGCCATTAGCCGTGGTGTAAACTCTCTGGCATGACCGGAAAATGCCTCGTGCTGTATGGAGCGGTTTGGATGCTCGCTGCCGGCTCGCTCGCCGCCAGGAACATCACGACAACCCAGGCGGGGCGGGTCTCGCTGGACTTCGTTAACACTGAGGCGCAGTACCGGAACACCGTCCTGCTCGTGAAGGCGAGGCTCCTCAACGGGGCCGAGGTCGCCTCCATCGGCTCCTCTGGCTGCCTCACCGGCAGGACCAACCACCGGGCTCCCGCCGTCGCCTTGGTCACGAACAAGCTAGCCGCCTTCGGCTGCCGCGTCACCCTTGATAGCAACCCCCAGACGGCCAATCAGATCGAAGGTTTTCCCGCCGGCACCACCTTCGAACTCAGCCTCTGCGTCGACAGGCTCAGTAACGGTGTTTGCGACGACATCTGGTCGAGCGACCCCGCGCTAAACTCCGACCTGGCCGACCACCTGTTCCAGGAACCCATTCGGCCGGAACGAAACCCCGGCATCCTCCTCCGCCTGGGTTGGGAAGACTCGCGCGATAACGGCGACAAGGACTTCAACGACAGCGTCCTCTACTTCCGCGTGGAACGCGATAGCGACGGCGACGGGCTGTGGGATGACTGGGAGGAGTTCGGCATCGATAGCGATGGCGACGGAGAGATCGACTACCGGCTTAAGGACGCCAACCCCCGGCGGAAAGACGTCTATCTGGAAATCGACTACATGGGTAAGGCCTGCAAAGAAATGGAAATCGACGACATGGGTAAGGTCTGCGACGGACACAGCCATAAGCCATCTGCCGAAGCCATCGCCATGGTAGTCGCCGCCTTTGCCAATGCCCCCGTGTCCAATCCCGATGGCTCCACCGGCATCACGCTTCACGCCGAAGTCAGCAACGAGATTCCGCACATACCGGTCATCCAATTTGGCGAGGACCGCATCGAATTTGGCAAGGACTTCGCCGATCTCAAGAACACGCACTTCGACAAACCAAATGCCCGGCGATTCGTCTACCGCTATGTCATCTTCGCCCACCGCTACGATCGCGCCGACAACGACAGCGGCGGCCTCGCGGAAACTCCCGGCGACGACTTACTCGTCACCCTGACCAACGTCAACGACATGGGCGTGGCCGGAACGCTGATGCACGAACTCGGCCACAGCCTCGGCCTGAAACACGGCGGCGGCGACGACCTGAATGATAAGCCGAACTACCGGAGCGTCATGAACTACCGGTTTCAGTACTCCGGCGTACCGTATTGGGAACGCCCCCTCCGGCCGGAACGTGCGACGCCGGTCCGTGAGTATGGTTACCGGATCGACTTCTCCCGCCTGCAACTGCCCACATTACAGGAAAAGGCGCTCGACGAGAATCTCTCCGTTTACGACGCCGCCAACAGCGCCCGGGAAGGAACTCCAGGCGTTCCGGTGATTGAGTTTAACTGCCCGCCTCTCCCCGGGGGCCTCCGCAGAGCTATCGTCGAAACTGCCGAGCCCGGCGGCGGCCACGATTGGAACTGCAACGGCAATTTCGGCGATACCGGGGTGCAGGCCGATTTGAACAAAGATCGAGAAGAGACCGAGTTGAAAGGATTTAATGACTGGCCGAATCTCACTTACGCGTTTCAAAACGACTCCCTGCGCTTCGGCGCTGTCTACCGGGAGCCCAATCTGATCGAGCAGTCTCCGCAACAGGCCGCCGAGGCGGCCCGGGAAATCGCTTACCGGCCCGTCGCCGTGATCCAGCCCCTCGCCGGAACCCAACTGCAGCGCGAAGTCACTATCGACGGCTCCCTATCCTTTATCCCCGGCCAAGGGGGCGCTCTCGAATACCGGTGGCGCGTCGTGGGCCTCCCCGCCGCACTCAGCAACGAACGCTCGCCCCGCACCATCGCGCAGTTCGCCGGCGGCCCGGGAGAGTATCGTTTCGAACTCACGGTCACGGCGCCCAGCGGTCTAACTCACACGGCTTCGACGATAGTGATTTTTGGCGGCCGCTAGATTTAAGTCCTTGCAATCGTAAAGCGTTCGGGATACGATCCGTCCTTCTATGAAGATCGGAATTGCTTTCCTTTGCGCTACGCTTGGGCTCGGCCCCGCTATGGCGCAGTGTGGCAGATGCGGACCTGATGGCGGCGGAGACCCGCCCCTGCGGCCGCGGGTTACCTTCCGACCCCAGAGCCCGTTGGCTCTCCCGGATGGCCTGGGTAGCTTACAGGCACAGTTGCGCATCGATAGCCTCACCCCCTCCGAGGCTGCGGTTCGCTACCCCGCCACGGCGGAGCTGTTGCTCGACGCATCCATGACGCGGACGGTCCGGGTGACCGAGGTCGTCCTGCGGCGCGGGAACAGCCCAATTACTTTCAGCGTTACCCCGGCCAGCCCACTAGTGCTCCCCGCGGGCCGCAGCACAGTGGTCCTGCGGGGCTCCACGCTCGAAGCTTCCATCCTCGATAGCGGATGGACCCTCTTCCTGCGGACCGACGAGCGTACCGACGGCTACACTCTGAACCCCTCCTTCAGCATCGAAGGGTCTGAGACCGTCGCCATGGCGAGGCTGACCCCGCCCCGCGGCCTCAGCGCTGCCATGGTCTCGCTCCGCGCCAGCTACCTCCGGCTCGCCAGCAACGCCCCCATCTCCGCCGCCGAGATCGAATACAACGTCCACTTCCGCGCCGGCAACGGTGCGGCCTCCCTCACCGGGCTCTCCCTGCTGAGCGTCGCCGCCTTCGGGCCCACCGTCATTGAAGCGCCCCTTCCCGCCACCGTCGTCAGCGCGGGCAACAGCGGCACTCTATCCTTCCGGCAAATCCTCGACCCGTCGAACGCCGCGGCCATGGCCGGATTCGAAGCGATGCTGCAGAATCCCACCTCGCTCTTCGTCCAGCTTCGCACCAGTGAAGGAAGCGGCGGCGCCCTGCTGCAGCGGCCGGAAAGCTTCACGTACGCCGTCGAAAGCGCCGTGGTCCCCGGCTCGTCAACCCCGGCCGGCGCCACCGTTACGGGCTCGGTCACGGTCGAAGCCCTGCGCAACCCCGCCGGCGAAGTCATCGCCGGACTGGCCAGGTTCGGCTTGGCTGCCCGCGGCTTCACCCGGCCCGGCACCGCCTTCACCGGTATCACCGTCGACCTTCCGCCCGTACGCAACCTAACCGCGCAGACGGCCGGCAACGACGTCCGCACCAACGACAGCGGCGACACTTCGCTCTTCCAGGATTACCCGCTCCTCGGCGGCGATCCGCTGTTGACCTATCTGCTCACCCCGGCCTCCTTCAGCGCCCGGTTGAACACGGCGGTGGACGCGCTGGGAGCGGTTACCCTGGCAGCCAAGGCCCCGCTACCGGCGCTCTCCTCCCCGGCGATGGCCATCACGGAGTTCGTTCCCGCCGTTTCTACGCCCGGGTCCATCGTCAGCATCTTCGGCCGCTCTTTCCCGGCGCGGACGAGCGAGGTGGCGGTCTCCATCGAGGACTCCCTGGCCGAGGTTCTCTACACGAGCCCGAACCAGATCAACGTCCGCCTGCCGCAAAGCCTCGCCACCGCGACGGCCACCAGCCCGTTGATCCGGAAGACCGTCCAGGTGCTGAATCTCACGCAGGCCACGGTCGCCTCCCGCATCCTCATGGTCGACGTCGCGGAACCATTCATCCTCTTCGGCCCCGCGATCTACTTCGCGGGCACTGGCAATCCGGTGCGGCCCGCTACCCCAGCCACGGCGGGGGACATGATCGAGATCTACTGCACCGGCGTCACCATCAACACCGAAATTACGTACTCGCTACTGATTGGTGGACGGCCCATCTCCCCGGTGGTCCCCGTGGCGCTGCCAGGTGTACCCGGAGTGTGGGTGATCCGGGCGGCCGTTCCCACCGGCTTGACGGCGGGGTCGCAGCCGGTGTCCGTGTTCGCCAACTTTGCCAACGGCCGCCGGTTCCCGCGCACCGCCCAGGAAGCCCCACTCGCTATCAGGTAGGTAGCGCCAGCCGCGTGATCAGCTTCTGAAAACGCGGCTCCCTCCGTACGGGGTCGTACTTCGGTTCGACCCCGTAGTAGTAAACAGGCCAGGAGTGATCCGGATCCACGGATTGTTCGAGTAGATCGAGAGCGCGCGCGGTCTCGCCCAAGCCGATAAACGGGCCGGCCAAAAAGCAAGGCGCCACATACGAATTGGCCATCAGCGCCTCAATCCGCCGGATGGCGTCCCGCGCCTTCTCCCGGTTGTCGTTTAAAGCCTGCGCCAACCCCCAGTCGCCCACCACGCCGTAATCGTCTTCCCCGATCAGCTCCTGGCATTTCTCCAGATCCGCGATGGCCGCCGCATACTGGCGCATGGCGATCCGCACAGTGCCCAGCATCGACTGCGCCTGGATGAACTTTGGCTGATCGGCCAGCACGGCCAGCAACGTTTTCTCGGCCTCAGGATAGCGCCGCGAGTGGTAGTAGGTAGCCGCCAGAGCGGTGGCCAGCGCCGGCGAAAGCGGGTCCAGTTCCATCGCGCGCTTCTGCCGGTCTTCGGCTTCGGAGAACCGCTTGAGCGCCGTCAATAACCGCGCATAGTAGGAATGCGTCGGCGCGTAGCTGGGGTTCAGCGCCAGCGCCTGCTGAAACGAAGCCTCGGCGGCACCCCAGGCGTAGTCATAGTGCATCTGCACAAACCCCAGCGCCGTATGGCCCTCGCTCAGCGACGGGTCGAGTTCAATCGACTTCAACGCCGCGGCCTTCGCCTTCGGGCAGACGTCGTTCGGGGGGCGATTGCCGCTCTGCAGCGAATAGACGTCCGCTAATCCGGCGTAGGGCAGAGCGTAGGAAGGGTCGGCTTCAATCGCCTGTTGAAACAGCTCCTGCGCCTTGGCGAAGGCGTCGGGCACGCGCCGGTTCAGGGCGTGGCGGCCCTTCAGATACAGCAGGTGGGCATCGCCGTCGGCAACATGAACATTGGCCGGCTCAGCACTGCGCCGGCGAACTCCCAGCGAACCCATCACTAAGTCGGCGATCTGTTGAGCGATCCCCTGAAACCCACTCATGGAGGTGGAAAATTGCCGGCTCAAAAGCTGCTGGGCCGTGGCCACATCCACCACCTCGACCGAGATATTGATAGCGCCCTGCACCCGGCGCAACCGGCCGACCATCATCACCGCCGCATTCAATTGGCGCGCCACGGCCAGAGGATCGTCGATCTTTTTAAACCGGAAAACGGCGCTACGCGAGATCACCCGCACATCGCCGGCCGCCGCAATCAGGTTGATCAGCGCCTCCGTCAACCCATCGCTTAATGGGGCATCATCGGCCTCGGACTCATTCTCGAATGGGAGGACCGCGATGGATGCCGGGCCAATGGGTCGCGTGATCCGGTAAACGCCCCAGCCCATCGCGGCGGCGCCCAGCGCCCCAGCCGCGCCCAGGGCGAGGCTGCGCCGGGACAGGGCCTTGGCGGGAACGGGTACGACCAAGCGCGAGTGCGTCACCGAACCGCGCGAGGTGTTCACGCCGAGCCAAGCGCGCAGATCGATGGCGATTTCGCGGGCCGATTGGTAGCGGTCGTCCGGATTCTTTTCAAGGCACTTCCGGATGATCCGGTCCATCTCCTCCGGGGTGGCGTAGTTCCATTTGGAGACCGGATCGGGAGCGGTGGAGATGACCTTCGAGAGGATCTCCACCGGATTTGACCCTTGAAACGGGCGCCGTCCGGTGGCCATTTCATAGAGAACGATGCCGAAGGAGAACAGGTCGCTCCGGCCGTCGAGCGGCTTGCCCAGCGCTTGCTCCGGGCTCATATACCCCATCGAACCGACCACGGCGTTCTCGGCGGTGAGCTGGGTTTCCGTCTCGGAGGGCGCGGCGCCAGCGACCTCGGACGCCAGTTTGGCTAGACCGAAATCGAGCAGCTTCACGATGCCGTTCGGGCCCAGCATGATGTTCTGGCTCTTCACATCGCGATGGACGATTCCCAGGTCGTGGGCCGCCTGCAACACCTCGGCCATCTGAACTCCCACTCGCGCTACCTCTTCCCAGACTAACGTTCCCTTTTGAATCCGGGCACCGAGCGTTTCGCCGGCGATGTACTCGATCGCCATAAAAGCGCCGCCTTCCCATTCGCCAAACGAGTAGACGTGGGCGGCGTTGGGATGACTCAGTCGCGAGGCCGCTTTGGCCTCTTGCAGGAAGCGTTTGCTGCGGGCCGGGGAGGCCACGAACTCGGCCGGCAACACCTTCAAAGCCACTTCCCGGCCCAGCTTGGTGTCTTCGGCCAGATACACTTCTCCCATGCCGCCTTTCCCGAGAAGCCGGAGGACTCGGTACTCATTGATGCGCGTGTCAGCGCTTAATGGCATGGGGGGAGAGGAAATACCTTCCCTTAAGATACTGGCACAAATCCAGATCGATTGGGGTGCCCTACGGGGTTCGAACCCGCGACATTCGGAACCACAATCCGACGCTCTACCAGCTGAGCTAAGGGCACCGCAACAAGTTTAACTTTACCATAATCAGCCTCGCCGCTGGTAACGTGCCCGCCTGAAAATCCGTCCTTTCAGGCCTATGGACCGCAAGAAAGCATCGGACTACCCGCAGGAACTGCTGAACCTGTTTGACCTTTACGTGCACGGCGACATCGAGCGCCGCGACTTCCTCGAAGGCGCCAAGCGTTTCGCCGTGGGCGGCGTGACGGCGATCGGCCTGTGGGAGAGTTTACGGGCCAACTACGCCTGGGCCGAGCAAGTGCCCAAAAACGATCCGCGGATCGTCACGTCCACGGCCACAGTGCCCTCCCCCAATGGCAACGGCGAAATGCGCGGCCACTTGGCCAAGCCGGCCAAGGGAAGCAAGTTTCCCGCGGTCCTGGTCGTCCATGAGAACCGCGGATTGAATCCGTACATCGAAGACGTCGCGCGGCGCCTGGCGACCGCGGGGTACCTCGCCTTCGCCGGGGATGGCCTGACGTCTGCCGGCGGCTATCCCGGTGACGACGAAAAGGGCGGGAAGCTGTTTGGCACCGTCGACCGGGCCAAGATGCTGAACGACTTCGAAGCCGCAGCCCGGTGGCTCAAGGCCCATCCGGAGGGCAATGGCAAGGTGGGCGTCGTCGGCTTCTGTTTCGGCGGAGGCATCTCGAACGCGCTTGCCGTGCGCATGGGCGCCGACCTGAATGCGGCCGTTCCCTACTACGGCGGCCAGGCGCCGGCGGCCGATGTGCCCAAGATCCAGGCGCCCCTTCTGCTGCAGTATGCCGGGCTTGATACCCGCGTAAACGGCGGCTGGCCGGCGTATGAGGAAGCACTCAAAGCCAACGGTAAAAAGTACGAAGCCTTCATCTACGAAAATACGAACCACGGCTTTCACAACGACACAACACCTCGCTATGACAAAGCGGCCGCCGAGTTGTCCTGGAAGCGTACCCTGGACCACTTCGCCAAGCACCTGCGCTAATTCTGATCCGCATTCTGGACGCCCCGGGCAAGGTTCGGGGCGTTGTGGTTAATATGGTTGGCGATGATCGAGTTAGCCAAGCAGATCGAACTCGCCGAGATGGCAGAGCGGGAACTCTACACGGCCGTTGTTTCAGACGCCCTGGATCAATTGGGGGTACGCCATCAAGCGATGCGGGAATACCTGCGTCCGGTGCATCCAGGATGCGTTATGGCCGGCTGGGCTCGTACGGTCACCTGCTCGGATATTTATCACATTCCCGAGGATCCCTACGGGTTGGAGATTGAAGCCATCGACAGCCTCCAGCCCGGCGAAATCTGTGTCGTCGGCACCCAAAAGTCCACGCGCAACGCCCCGTGGGGTGAGCTGCTTTCGACGGCCTCGAAGGCCCGTGGTGCCCGCGGCGCGGTGGTGGACGGTCTCGTCCGCGACATTCGGAAAATCGAAGACATCTCGTTCCCGGTCTTCGCGGCCGGCATCAAGCCGGTGGATTCGATGGGCCGCGGCGTCGTGACCGGGTACAACGTACCGGTCGAGTGCGGCGAAGTGATCGTCAACCCCGGCGACTTCGTCTTCGGCGACCACGACGGCATCATTGTGGTCCCGGCCGCGATCGTCGAAGAGGTGCTGAGCATTGCCAGTGACAAGGTGCGCCGCGAGAATAACTCCCGCGCCGAGTTGCAGAAAGGGGCTTACCTCCGCGACGTCTTCGCCAAGTACGGCGTGCTATGAAAATCACGAGCGTCGAGACCTTCCCGGTTCGGGTTCCGATCCGGCCGGAGATGGTGATTCGAGGCAGCCTGGGCATTCACGATCACTCGCCGTTCGTGCTTCTGAAAGTGCGGACGGACGAGGGCGTTACTGGCATCGGCGAGGTTTCGAGCACTGCCGTTTGGAGCGGCGAAGACGCCGTCACCGCGGTTTACATTCTTGAAAAGTTTCTTGTCCCCGCTTTGCTCGGCGAAGATCCACGCGACATCGAACGGCTGACGGTGAAGATGCGCCGCGCCGTATTTGGCCACTTCTTCACGAAGGCTGGCCTGGAAATGGCGCTCTGGGACATCCTCGGCAAAGCGGCCGGTCTCCCGGTGTACCGCCTGCTCGGCGGCGCGATTCGCGAGTGGGTGCCGATCAAGATGTCCGTTTCCGGCCTCGAACCCGGCCCCGCCGCCAAGCGGGCCGAGTGGGCGATGAGCATCGGCATTCGGGCGTTGAAGGTGAAGACCGGGATTGAGCCCAAAGCCGACATCGCGCGCGTGCAAGCCGTCCGTGCCGCAGTGGGACCGGACTTCCCCGTCGGTGTCGACGCCAACGGCGGATGGAGCCCGCGCGTGGCGATTCAGTGCATCCGCGAGATCCACGAGACCTGCAATATCATCTTCGCCGAGCAGCCGGTAGCCGCGCTCGACATGCAGTGGATGGTGGATGTCCGCCAAGCGGTTTCCGTTCCGGTGATGGCGGATGAAAGCTGCAACACGCCCCAGGACGCGATGGCCCTTGTCCGCGCCGGTGCGGCCGATATTCTCTCGGTTTATGTCGGCAAGGGTGGGGGCATCGGATCGGCGCGGAAGATTACCGCGATCGCCGAGGCCGCCGGACTGACGTGTACCGTGGGCAGCAACCTGGAACTTGGCGTGGCCAGCGCCGCCATGGCCCATCTGGCTATGGCCAGCCCTGGGATCGGCGCCGAGGAGTTCCCGTGCGACATCCTGGGCCCGGTGTCCTATTTGGACGACGTTGTTGTGGAGCCGATTGAGTACGCCGACGGCCGCGTCCGCGCTTCGGCGCGCCCGGGCCTTGGCGTCGAACTTAACGACGCCAAGCTCAAGCAGTACGCCTACTAACGCAGGATTCCGGACTTCGTAATCACTTCGGCTTGCACGTAGGGCTGCAACACGGCCGGCACGGCGATGGACCCATCCGCCTGCTGGTAGTTCTCCACAATTGCCACCCACGTCCGGCCGACGGCGAGGCCGCTGCCGTTGATCGTGTGCGCGTACTCCGATTTGCCCTTGCCCGTGCGCACGCGGATGCCCGCCCGCCGCGCCTGGAAGGCTTCGAAGTTACTGCACGAACTGATCTCCTTGTACGTCGCCTGGCCGGGCAGCCAGACCTCCAGGTCGTACGTTTTGGCCGAGGAGAATCCCATATCGCCCGTGCAGAGTAGCATCCGGCGGTAGGGCAGGCCGAGCCGCTCCAGAATGTCCTCGGCGTCCTGCGTCAGCTTCTCGTGTTCGTCGTAGCTGGTTTCGGCGGTCGTGAATTTCACGAGTTCCACCTTCTGGAACTGGTGCTGCCGGATGATGCCGCGGACGTCGCGCCCATGGCTACCGGCCTCGCTGCGGAAGCAGGAGGTGTAGGAGCAGAAGTGGATCGGCAACTGCTCTGGCTCAAGCGTCTCGTCGCGCAGCAGATTCGTCACCGGTACTTCGGCAGTCGGGGCGAGCCAGTAATCGGAGTTCTCAATCTTGAACAGGTCCGCGCCAAACTTCGGCAGGTTGCCGGTGCCAAACAAACTGGCGGAATTGACGAGAAACGGCGGGAAGACCTCCGTGTAGCCGTGGTCGCGCGTGTGCACGTCGAGCATGAAGTTCATCAGCGCCCGTTCGAGGCGCGCCCCGAGCCCGAAGTAGACGGCAAACCGCGCGCCCGTTATCTTCGCCGCCCGCTCGAAATCCAGGATGCCCAGATCGACACCGAGGTCCCAATGCGCCTTTGGCTCAAAGTCCAACGTCCGCGGGGTACCCACCTGCTTGATCTCGGCGTTGTCATCGGCGGAAGCGCCGTTGGGCACCGATTCGTGCGGAAGATTCGGGATGGCGGTCAAGAGATCGCGGAAGCGCTCGTCCACCGCTACGACTTTGGCGTCGAGCTCTGCGATCCGGTCGCCCATGGCGCGGACTTCGGCTTGCACCGCGGTGGTATCCTCGCCAGCCTTCTTCAGCTTGCCGATTTCCAGGCTCTGCGCGTTCCGCTGCGGCTTCAACGGTTCGGCTGCGGTGAAGGCTGAGCTTCCACGTCAAAAGAGAACCCGCGAGAGGCGAGGCGCCCAGCGATTGCCTCTACATTCGCCCGAAAATGGGATAGTTCGTGCACCCTCATATGCTAGCGTGGCTGGCGGAGTTGGTAAACTGGTAGATTCACGAATGCAACTCGAAAAAGTCTATGAGCCCCAACGATTTGAACCACGTTGGGCCAAATGGTGGGAAGAGTCCGGGATCTACGAAGCCGATCCCAGCAAACCCGGGAAGGTGTTTTCCATCGCCATCCCGCCGCCGAACGTAACCGGCTCCCTCCACATCGGCCATATGATCGGCCATACCGAGATGGACGTCATCACCCGGTACCACCGGATGATCGGCGATAACGCGCTCTGGATTCCCGGCACCGACCATGCCGGCATCGCCACGCAGATGGTGGTCGAACGCGACCTCGCCAAGCAGAACATCACCCGTTACGACCTAGGCCGCGAAGCGTTTGAAGCCAAGGTGTGGGAGTGGAAGGCGCAGTACGGCGGTAACATCGAACGCCAAATGCGGAAGATCGGCGACTCCGTCGATTGGACCCGCAACCGCTTCACGCTCGATGAGGGCCTCTCCCGCGCGGTGAAAGAGGTCTTCGTCCGCATGCACGAAGACGGCCTCATCTATCGGGGCGAGTACATGGTCACCTGGTGCCCCCGCTGCAATACGGCCATCTCCGACCTCGAAGTGAACCACGAGGACACCGCCGGCAGCCTCTGGGAGATCGACTATCCCGTCACCGGCGAACCCGGTCGCGTCCTCACCGTCGCCACCACCCGCCCGGAGACGATGCTCGGCGATACGGCCGTCGCCATCAACGCCAAGGACGAACGCTACCTCGACCTCCACGGCAAGACCGTCCAACTGCCGTTGATGAACCGCGAGATCCCCATCGTCCTCGACGATATGGCCGATCCCGAGTTCGGCACCGGCGTCGTCAAGATCACCCCGGCGCACGACCCGAACGACTTTGAAGCCGGCAAGCGCCACAGCCTGCCCATCATCCAGGTCATCAGCCCGCAGGCGAAGATGACCGCCGAAGCCGGCGCCTACGCGGGCCTCGACCGCGGCGAAGCGCGGAAGCGGGTGCTGGCCGACCTCGAAGCGGCCGGGCTCCTCCGCGCCGTCAAGCCGCATCAGCTGCCGATCTCGAAGTGCCAGCGCTGCTCCACCATCGTCGAACCGCTGATCTCGAAGCAGTGGTTCGTCAAGATGAAGGAGCTGGCCGCCCCGGCCATTAAGGCCGTCGAAACCGGCGAGACCGTCTTCATTCCCGAAAACTGGAGCAAGACCTATTTCGAGTGGATGTACAACATCCGCGACTGGTGTATCTCCCGCCAGCTCTGGTGGGGCCATCGCATCCCGGCGTGGCACTGCGCCGACTGCGCCGGCATCACCGTCTCCCGCGAAACGCCCACCACCTGCCAGCACTGTGCGAGCAGCAATCTGACCCAGGACACCGACGTTCTCGATACCTGGTTCAGCTCCGGCCTCTGGCCTTTCTCCACGCTCGGCTGGCCCGACGAGACCGAGGATCTAAAGCGTTACTACCCCACGTCGCTGCTCATCACCGGCTTCGACATCATCTTCTTCTGGGTCGCCCGGATGATGGTGATGGGCCTCTATTGCACCAAGCAGGTGCCCTTCCGCCAGGTCTACATCCACGGCCTCGTCCGCGACGCCGAACGGCAGAAGATGTCGAAGACCAAGGGCAACGTCATCGATCCGCTGAGCGTGACCGAGAAGTACGGCACCGACGCGGTTCGCATGTCGCTGCTGCTCGCCGCGCCTCCGGGAACGGACATCATCGCCAGCGAAGATCGCATGGAGGCCGCGCGGTCGTTCGCCAACAAGATCTGGAACGCGGCCCGGTTCCTGTTCCTGAACCTCGAACGCGCGGGCGCCGAACCGTGGTCGCCGGCCGAACAAACGAGCTACCGCCCGGAGGCGATTGATGGCGCAGTGCCGCTCGAAGACCGGTGGATCTTCAGCCGCCTGAACAACGCCGCCGCCGAGATCAATAAAGCCATCGACAGCTACCGTTTCCATGAAGCCGCCCAGTTGCAATGGCACTTCTTCTGGGACGATTTCTGCGACTGGTACATCGAGTTGAAGAAGCTCCGTTTTGCCGATAACAGCGGCCTGAACGGGCACTGGCGCAACATTCTGACGGTGTTTGACGCCTCGCTGCGTTTGCTGCATCCGTCGATGCCGTTCCTCACCGAAGAGCTTTGGCAGCGGCTCGGCTCGCACGAGAAGAAGTCCATTTCGCTCGCGGCGTTCCCGCAGTTCGATGCCGCCGCGGCCGACCCGGAAGCCGAGCGGGATATGGCCAGCCTGCAGGAGCTGATCACCGCTGCGCGTACGCTACGCGCGGAAAACAAGCTGGATCCCAAGGCGCCCTTCGACGCGGTGATCTACGCGGATGGGTTCGTTTCGTCATTAGCTACCGAGCAGAAGGAAGCCATCGAAAAGCTGGCCAATCTCAATCTCACCCTGGCGCCGGCCAGCGCCGAGAGGGTGAAGGGCAGCAAGCGGTCGACACCGGAGTTCGACCTGGTACTCGCGGTGTCCGCCTCGCAGCTCGATGCGCAACGGGATCGGCTGAAGAAAGAGATCGAGCAGTTGAGCAAAGTCATCCTGAGTTCGGAAGCGCAGCTTTCGAATGAATCGTTTCTCTCGAAAGCGCCCGAAAAGGTTCTGAGCACGATGCGCGAAAAGCTCGCCGACTATAAAGCCCAGTTAGCGAAGAGTCAGGAGGCCCTGCATGAGCTTTGATTTCCAGCATCCGGAGATCCTCGATGCCGTCAAGCGCGCCTTGGCGGAAGACATCGGCACGGGGGACATCACCACGAACTCCACCGTCGCGGCCGACCGCTACGCCACCGGCCGCTTCATCGCCCGCCAACCGATGATCGTGGCCGGCATTGAGCTGTTGCCGCTCATCTACGCCGAACTCGGCGGCGTCGACTTTTTGGGTCTCCATGTCGCCAGCGGAGACCGGGCGGCCGATGGCGACGTGCTGGCCACGGTGCGCGGCAAGGCGCGCACGTTGCTGACGGCCGAACGCGTGGGACTCAACTTCATGCAGCGGCTCTCCGGCATCGCCACACTCACGCGCAAGCACGTGGACGCCGTAGCCGGGACCGGTTGCCGGATTCTCGACACGCGCAAAACGACGCCCGGCCTCCGGCGGCTCGAAAAGATCGCCACCGCGGCTGGCGGCGCGGTAAACCATCGCCTTGGCCTCTTCGACGCCGTGTTGATTAAGAACAACCACATTACCGCCGCCGGCGGCGTGCAGCAGGCGATCGCCGCGGTGCGCGCCGCGGGCATTCCGGCCGGGGTACGCATTGAAATTGAGGTACGGACGCGCCTCGAACTCGAAGAGGCGTTGACCTTCGGCGCCGAGCATCTGCTGCTCGACAACCTGACTCCGGAAGAGGCCGCCGAATGGATCCGGGTGATTAACAAACGGGCCGTGGTCGAGCTATCCGGTGGGATGCGCCTCGAAAAACTGCGGGATTACGCCGTCGCCGGGCCAGAGTTCATCTCCGTCGGGGCGTTGACCCACTCGTCGGTCGCAGTCGATATCAACTTCCGTTTGCAGCTCGAAGCCTGATGCCATTTGATGCCGATCAGGTTCGCGCCGCCTTTCCCGGCCGGCGGGTGGACTTCTACGAACAGACCGGGTCGACCATGGCCGTGGCGGCTAAAGTTCACGAGGATGGCGCCGTCATCATCGCCGATGCCCAGACGAACGGCATCGGCCGGTACAACCGCCCGTGGCATTCCGCCCCGGGCGACGGGCTCTATTTCACCGTGGTCCTCTGCACCAAGCCGCTGCCGGTGCTGACGATGGCCATTGGCCTCGCCGTACAGGAAGCGATCGCCCGGTATACTGGTTTGCTCTGCGACATCCGCTGGCCGAACGACCTGCTGGCCAATGGGAAAAAGTGTTGCGGCATTCTCACCCAGTTGCATGAGGAGCGCGTTTTGGCCGGTATTGGGATCAATGTCAATCACGAGTCGTTTCCGCCGGAACTGGCGGAGTTAGCTACCAGCCTCTACCGCGAAAGCGGGCGCTCCTGGCCGCGCGAAGGCCTGCTGATTGAAGTGCTCCGGAGCATTGAAGCCTTCCTGCCGCTTTCGCAGGAGGCCGTGCTGGCCGCGTTTACGCAGCAATCGAGCTATGTGAAGGGCCGCCGGGTTGCGGTGGAACTCAACGGCACGGAGGTGCGCGGCACCACGGCCGGGCTCGATCCGAACGGATATCTGCTGCTCGTTGACGACTACGGCCGTCGCCATACCATTCTCGCCGGAGGCGTCCGCCCATGCTCCTAGCCCTCGACGTTGGCAATACCAACATCACCATTGGCGCCTTTCGCGGCGAAGTGCTCATCGGTCGTTGGCGGCTGCGCACCATCCGCGAACAGACGGCGGACGAATGGGGCATTCTGCTCCGCAACGTCTTCGCGCTTTCGAACCTGAGCCTGGCCGACGTAAGCGGCATCATCATCTCCTCGGTCGTACCCGTCATCAACGGCACCCTGGCGGAAATGGTCGGCAAGTATTTTGACCGCCAGGCGGTTTTCGTCTCGATTGAGATGGATCTCGGCCTGGCCATCCGCTACGACAATCCGAAGGAAGTCGGCGCGGATCGCATCGTCAACGGGGTTGCGGCTTACTATCTCTACGGTGGCCCGGCCATCGTCATCGACCTGGGCACGGCCATTACGTTCGACGTGATCTCGGCTGAGGCGGAGTATCTGGGCGGCCTGATCTACCCGGGTATTGGCATCTCTCTCACCGGCCTGTTCGCCAAGACGGCCCTGCTGCCCCAGGTTAACTTTGAACAGCCTTCCAAGCTGATTGGCACGAACACGGTGGGCTCCATTCAAAGCGGGCTCTACTACGGCACGATGGGCATGGTGGACGGCCTCATCACGCGCCTGTCGACGGAGCTGGGTGCGACGCCGCAAGTGATCGCCACCGGCGGACAGGCCCCGTTGATCCGCGCCGGATCGCGGATGGTGCAGCACCTCGATGAGGACCTGACACTAAAGGGGTTGCGCCTGCTATGGGAGAGGAACTGAACTACTTCAACTACTTCACGGAAGTAGAGGACCACTTCCAAAAAGCGCGGGGGACGAGTCTGTTCCTCATGTCGCCGATCGATTGGGCGCTGGTAGAAACCTGGAAGTCCGCGGGCGTGCCGCTCGAAGCGGTGCTGCGCGGCATCGACGACGCCTTTTCCCGCAAGCGGCCGAAGTTCCAGCAGGTGAATTCGCTCAGTTACTGCAGCCAGGCGATCAAAAAAGCGGCGGAAGATATGGCGCGCAACCGGCCCGCCAAGGTGGCGCCGACTAACGAGGATTCCCTGCCCCAGGATCGTCTGCATGCGTTTCTAACCGCCAATACCGAGGCGTTGCGGAGCAGAGGATTCGTCGAAGAGGCCGACTCGCTGGCCGGCCTGGCGGCCGAGTTGGATAGCGCCCACGCCGACCTCGAAGCCCTGGAACAGCGGTTGACTGCACTCGAGGAACGGGTGCTCGCGCGGGCGCGGCTGCAGATGAAGGAGGCCGACTTAGTCTCCCTGCGCCGGGACCTCGAAACCCAACTGAAGCCCCATCGCAGCCGCATGGGCGCCGCCGAACTCGCCCTGCTCGAAAAAAGTTTCCTCGATCGCCAACTATTCGAGAAACTCGGAATCCCCAGACTGAGTCTATTCTTCTTATACTAGTGAGTCAGGTCATTCATGTCTAAACCGGGACCCAGCAAGAACGCGCCCGCAAAGGCGCCAGCCAAAGTGGTGGAGCCACAGTTGGCGGCCTTTGAAGAGGCTATGCAGCTATTTCATCGCCGGGAGTTTGCCGCGGCGATGCCTTTGTTCGCGCAAGCCGGTCAAGGGCCGAACCTGGACATCGGGCAAACCGCCCAGATGCACACCCGGATGTGTCAGCAACGCCTGGGCGCTTCGCAGCAGCCGACGCTCGTGACTGCCGAGGACCACTACACCTATGGCCTCGCGCTGACCAACCAGCGGAAGTTGCCGGAAGCGGAAAAGACACTCGCCAAAGCGGCAGCTCTGGCCCCGCGCGCCGACCACATCCACTACGCCCTCGCGCTCGCCCGTGGCCTGCAGGGGAACTACCCCGGCGCCGCGGAGAGCCTGTCGCGCGCCATCGAGATCCAGCCTGGCAACCGTGCCGCCGCGCGCGCCGATGCGGACTTCCACGAAGTGCTCCAGCACTCCCCGGTCAGGGAACTTGTCTACAGCGAAAAAATCGCCGGACACTAAGGCCGCTCTGCGTGGCCCGTTACGCATTGTTACCATTGGCGGCGGTACCGGTCTCTCTTCCCTGCTGAAGGGCCTGAAGCAGCACGCTTCGGCCGAGGAGCCGGTGATCGCGCTGTCCGCCATCGTCACCGTGACCGACGACGGCGGCAGCTCCGGACGGCTCCGGCGCGACTTTGCGGTTCTGCCGCCCGGCGACGTGCGGAACTGCCTCGTCGCGCTCGCGGAAGAAGAGGCTCTGCTGAGCCAACTGTTTCAGTACCGCTTTTCGAGCGGCCGCGGACTGAAGGGCCACAGTTTTGGCAACCTGTTTCTGACGGCGCTGACGCACTTGACGGGCGACTTCGCCAGCGCCGTGCGCTTTGCCAGCGGCGTGCTGGCCTCGTGCGGCGAGATCATCCCCTCCACCGCCGAGAACGTGGTGATCACGGCTAAGCTGCAGGACGGTACGCTGGTCACCGGCGAGAGCAATATCTCGAAAACCCGATCTCCCATTCGCGATGTCCGCATTGTTCCCAAACGCCCCAAGCCCTTACCCGAGGCGCTCGCCGCCATTGCGGATGCCGATCTGATCACCCTCGGCCCCGGTTCGCTGTTTACGAGCATCATCCCCAACCTGCTCGTCGCCGGCTCGGCAATCTGATGTGGCAGCCAGGGGAGACCGTTAGCTTCACCGCCTCGGACCATATTCGCGCCATCCTCCGCCATACCGGACTCACCGGCGAAGACCGGTCCCGTTTTCTCGATTACGTCATCCTGAACTCGCAAGGGATTCATCCCCGCCAACTCGGCCGCTACGCCGCCAAACAGGCGCTGCCGGTCGAAAATGACATGGTAGCCTTGCGGGAGATGGGCCTGCAGATTCTGAAGGCCGAACTCCTCAGCGAAGGCGAAAAGATCCGTCATAATCCGGCCGCCACGGCTGATGTCGTTCTCAAACTGGCCCGGCTTGGCCGCCGCCGCCGCCAAATTCAAGGAGCCCCTTTCTCCCCATGACCACCCCTGTTTCCGTCGTCATCCTCGCTGCCGGCATGGGCACTCGCATGCGGTCGAAGACGCCCAAAGTACTTCACCGCGCCGGCGGCCTCACGCTGGTTGAACATGTCGTGCGCCTGGCCCGCACCGTGGCCGAACCGGAGAACATCGTCGTCGTCGTCGGGCACGGAGCCGATGACGTCCGTGCCGTGCTGGCACCGTACGGCGTACGCACCGCCGAGCAGACGGAGCAACTCGGCACCGGTCACGCGGTCCGCTGCGCCCGTTCGGCCGCCCCGGCCACCGGCCATCTGGCCATCCTCTATGGCGATGCCCCGCTGCTGACGGCGGCTACCCTCGCCGCCCTCGTGGGCGACCGGCCGGAGACCGCTACCGTCCTCACCGCGATTCTGGATGACCCGACCGGCTATGGCCGCATCCTTCGCGACCCCGAAGGCCACGTCGCGGGCATCGTTGAACACAAAGCCGCCACCAACGCACAACGCGAGATCCGCGAAATCAACTCCGGCATCTACTGCTTCCGCGCCGAAAAGCTGTGGGCGCATATCGATGACATCGGCACGAATAATCCCGCCGGGGAGTTCTACCTGACGGACATTGTCGAACTGCTCCGCGCCGCCGGCCACCTGACCCAGGCCCGCATCCTCGCCGATCCGGACGAGTTGCTCGGCATCAACACCCGCGTCGAACTGGCCAAGGTGGACGCGATTTTCCGCGCCCGCAAAGTGACCGAACTCATGCTCAGCGGCGTGACGATGGAAAAGCCGGAGACGATTACGGTCGATGTCGACGTGACCGTCGAGGCCGATACGATTCTCGAATCCGGCGTCCGTCTGCTCGGCCAGACCCAGATCGGCGGGGACTGCCGGATCGGAGCGGGCTCTATCCTCGCGAACGCGACCGTCGCCAGTAACGTGCTCGTCCATCCGTACTCCGTGATCGAAGACTCCCAGATCGGCGCGGGATCCCGCGTTGGACCGTTTGCCCGGTTGAGGATGCACAACGTGGTCGGCGAGAACGCGCACATCGGCAATTTCGTTGAGCTCAAGAAGACGCATCTGGGCAATGGCGCCAAAGCCAATCATCTTGCCTACCTCGGCGACGCGGTGATTGGCGATCGCACCAATGTCGGCGCGGGCACGATCACGTGCAACTACGACGGGGTGCACAAACACCAGACCACGATCGGCGAAGGCGTTTTCGTCGGCAGCAATTCCACGCTCGTGGCGCCGGTGACCCTCGAAGCCAGCAGCTATATCGCCGCGGGCAGCGTGATCACCGAGCAGGTTCCGGGCGGGGCGCTTGGCATCGGCCGGGGCCGGCAAATCAACAAACCGGGCTGGGTGGCGAAAAAGAAGGGCTAGTCCTTTACTTTTTCTTTGACTTTTTTCGCGGCCTTCTCCGTTGCCTCGGCGGCGATGCCCACGCCCTTCCGGGTCTTGTCCGCAATCTCCTTGCCCACTTCCTTGGCGACATCACCCGTCTCTTTGGCGGCTTCCTTGATCGCTCGTCCCGCCTCACCGCTCTCGCGGCTCAGATCGGACTTCCTTTCCTCGGCGCATCCCGCCAGGATCAGCATGGCTACAGTGATGGGAATCAGCAGCGTCTTCATGCCCTGAAGATACCACCCGCGCCCGGGGAGTTACAGCACCAGAAACGGGTGGTAGAGATTGGGCAGCTTGATCTCGCCAATGGCGACGAGGGCCCCGGCGTCATCCACGGCCCTGACGTACGGCGCACCCTGCTGCACGCGGAAAGGGTTGACGCGAAAATCGCGGCCCTGCCGGATGAAGCCGGCCGTCACGGCGTCCACCCGCTCGGCGGGGAACTCCGGTAACAGCGAATTCGCGGGAACCAGCGCGGCCGCTAGCACGGCCGGGTCGGCCAACTGCTCCAGGGTCCGTGCGTCGGCCAGTGTGAACATGCCGGCTCTCGTCCGCCGCAACGCGGACAGGTGCGCCCCGCAGCCCAACGCCACTCCCAGATCATGCGCGAGACTCCGGATGTACGTCCCCGTCGAACAATGGACCCGGACCTTGGCGGAATCGCCCGCGCACTCCAACAGTTGGAGCTCATGAATTGTCACCGGCACCGCTTTCAGTTCGACCGGCTTATTCTGGCGCGCCAGTTTATAGGCCGGCACCCCGTTGATCTTCTTGGCCGAAACCGCCGGCGGCATCTGGATGATATCGCCGCGGAAGGGGTCGAGCGCCCGCTCGAGTGCCGCCGCATCCAGGCTCACCGCCACGGCCTCCGTCGTCGCCTCGCCGTCTGCGTCGTAGGAGTTGGTCGCAAAGCCGAAGCGAATCGTGGCCTCGTAGACCTTGTCCGCCTTCGTGAAGAACTGCGCCAGGCGCGTTGCCCGATTCAGGACAAGCGGCAGTACGCCGGTCGCCATCGGGTCCAAGGTTCCCAGGTGCCCCACGCGTTTGGTCTGCGCCAGCCGCCGCATCTTGCCTACCACGTCGTGCGACGTCCATTCGGTGGGCTTATCCACCACGATCACTCCGTCCATCAACTTCCAGGTTGGCACAAGTAGACTGGTAAGGGTGGAACAAGAGCAGGTTCAGGGCAAGCTTTATGACGGTCAGTTGCTGCGCCGGCTCGCGGTTTATTTGAAACCGTACCGGAAACAGGTGGCCGCCACGGTGGTGTTGCTCACGGTGCATTCCCTGCTTGAATCCGTCGGCCCCATCTTGACGAGCATTGCCGTGGATCGATATCTGGTCCAGCGGGCGCCGGGCGCGTGGGACGGGATCGCGCAACTTTCCCTGATCATGCTTGGCGTCGCCGTCCTCATGCTCCTGGCCGAGTTCGGCCAGGCCCTGTTGATGCAGTGGACGGGCCAGCAGGCGATGTTCGCTCTCCGCCGCGACCTGATGGCCAAACTCCATCAGCTCGACATCGCCTACTTCGACAAGCACCCCGTCGGCCGGCTGGTCACCCGCGTCACCGGCGATGTGGATACGCTCAACGAGCTATTCAGCTCCGGCCTCGTCGCTATACTTGGCGACGCCATCATGCTCACGTGGCTGCTCGGCGTCCTGCTCTGGATGAGCCCCGGCCTGACGGCATTGATCCTGATCGTCACCCCGGCCATCTACTGGGCCACCATGCTCTTCCGGTCCCAGGTTTCGGCCAGCTATCGCCGCATCCGCCTGGCCGTGGCCCGGATCAACGCCTTCCTCAATGAACACATCAATGGCATCTCCGTGCTGCAGGCCTTCAACCGCGAACAAGCCGCGCGGGACGAGTTCGCCGAAATCAACCGCGAACACATGCTTGCCTTCAAGCAAAGCGTCTTCGCCTACGGGTGGTTCTATCCGGTCGTCGAATTCCTCAGCATGTTGGCCTTCGCCGGAATTCTGGTTTACGGCGGCTGGCAGGTACCGGGCGGCGGGCTTTCGCTGGGCGTCCTGATCGCCTTCTTCCAATTTGCTCTCCGCTTCTTCCGTCCGATCCAGGACCTCAGCGAAAAGTACAACATCCTGCAGTCCGCCACGGCGGCCAGCGAACGGATCTTCCAGCTCCTCGATACCCCCATCGCCATCACCGCTCCCGCCGCGCCGAAACCCGTCCCCGAAGACCTCACCATCACCTTTGAGAACGTCTGGTTCGCCTACGTGGGCGAAGACTGGGTGCTCCGCGATGTTAGCTTCTCCATCGCGCCCGGCGAAGCCATCGCCATCGTCGGCCATACCGGCGCCGGGAAGACCACGGTTACCAATCTGCTTCTCCGCTTCTACGACGTGCAGCGCGGCGCCATCAAGATCGGCGGCATCGACATCCGCGAGTTCGACCCCCTCGAACTTCGCCGCCGATTCGCCATTGTGCTCCAAGACCCGTATCTCTTCACCGGCACTGTGGGCTCCAACATCAGCCTCGGGGGCGCCGGCATCGACGAAGCCCGGATCACCGCCGCAGCGGCCGAAGTGAATCTCCTCGATTTTATTGAACGGCTGCCGGGACGCTTTGCCGAACCCATCCTCGAACGGGGCGGCAATCTCTCCACCGGCCAGAAGCAACTCGTCAGCTTCGCGCGGGCTCTGGTCCACGAACCCAAAATTCTTATCCTCGATGAGGCCACTTCGAGCGTCGAGACTGATACGGAGTTGCGCATCCGCGACGCCCAGAAAAAACTGCTCACCGGTAGGACCTCCATCTCCATCGCCCATCGTCTATCGACCATCCAGAACGCCGACCGGATCTTCGCCTTCCACAAAGGGCAACTGCGTGAGGCCGGCACGCACGCCGAACTGCTTCAGCAGCGCGGCCTGTACTGGAAGCTCTATCAATTGCAGTATCAAGAAGCCTAATGCGCCTTTTCTGTTCTCTCTTCTTTCCCCTGGCCCTACTGGCGGTTGACATCCCGGAGCTGGCCACGCAAGTCGCTCCCGAGATCGGCGCCGATGCCTTGTTGCGCCTGATTGAGAAGGGTCGCGTGAAAGGCCTCGCTGAACAGAAGAAGACCATTCAGCGCGCGGCGGAACTCGCCCGGATCGCGAAGGAACCGGTTCTCCGCCGCCCCATCCCCGGCGTGAGTCAGCAGAAGGCGCCGGAGGTCGCCCTCGACCGGCTTTCGCTAGAAACCCGGGCCATCTTCGCGCTCACCCAACTCGACCCCGAAGAGGGCGCCAAGCTGTTCCGCTCCGTGCCCCGGCCTTCCCCCCGCCCCGTCACTTGCGCGGACGATTCCTACGACGACGTCACAGCCTATGCCGCGCTGCTTCGCGTTTTCGGTTCGACGGAAGACAAGCTTTCGTTCATTCAGGGTCTACGCAGCCATGCCGAACTCGCCCCCGCTGTCTGGCTCGCCGAGGAAGAGGTGACCAAAGGCGCCCTGAGCGGTGCGCTCGCGCGACTCACCGGCGAAGAACGGCTCTTTACGGGTCTGCTGCCGGACACCCTGGCAAAGTTTCGCGGTTTGCCCGTCGGCGACGCTCTTAAGGACTACGTCAAGCGGAACCTGGAAGCCGAGGCGTGCAAGGAGAGCGGCGCCGAGGGCTGGCAGCGCAACACCCGGACCGCCGCGGCCGCTGAGTTCAAGCTCGAAACGAAGCCACCGGCCATCGGCGCTGGCCTTGTAACGCGCAATTGGCTCGAGGACGATCGCGAAAGCCAGACCCTTTTCCATGAGCTGCTCTTCACCCGGGAAAAAACCACTCCCCAGTGGCAGGACAAATTCGCGGCCTACCTGAAGCGCATTCGCGACGGCAAAGCGTCCTTCGATCGCCAGGCCGAAATGTTTGGTGCGGCCTACATTGCTTCTCCGCGGGGCCTGATCCGCGAAAGCGTCCTCGCTGAGTACGTCAACGTTCTCGCGCAAGCCAGCCTGCAGCGGGAGAGCCCGTCGGCTTGGTACAAGCAGGCCATCGCGCTACCGGCCTCGGTGGTCAGCCTGCCGGAGGCCGAGTACGACAGCGTGCTTCGCGCCTATGAACGCAGCGGCAATCCGGCCTTGATGCTCATCGCCATGCAGCAGCGGCTCGGGCTCTAGTCAACGGGCGAACGCCGGCCTTTCAGACCCAGGCCGACCAGAACAATACCAGCCAGCAAGAAGAATGAGCCCGCGGAGAGTCCGTCCACGGCGTCGTGAAACGTTGTGAAAGAGTTTGTCGCCGCTGAGGCGCCATCCTGGTACAACCAGATGGCGGCTAGGAGCGCAGCGCAAAACCGGAGCAGCCAAATACCTAAAGCCAGAGGATTACGCATTTGTCAGTTCGCTTCAACATTGGGGATACCCTAGGGTATTTCCCGGATGCCCACCCACCTATGGAACCTGAGTACTCAGGGTTCTAGGCTGATCCCCGTACTCTTTGCGAACGTCATGCCGGCGAATGTCACCACGCTCCGGGGATCGATCTGCCAGTGCTCGTAGGTGAGCAACTCGCCGGTAACCTCCGGATGCGCCGCGAGATAGGAGTAGAACGGCGCCGTTCCGCACCAGTTCAAATCGTCGTTGCGCTCCCGCACCTGGGCCCAGAATCCCGACTGGTCACCAGCCGCCAGGGCGGCAATCCTGCCCCGGTCCCGCGTTTCGATCTCGACCATGGAGTCGGTATAGGCCCGGCGCGCCTCCCGGTCGCCGTAGCGCGGTCCCTTGTGCGCCATATCGACGCCGAGCACCCACCGCAGCCGGTCGCCTTCCTTGGCGGACCATTCGCCTAACTCCTGAAGGAACGGATGCCCCGGCGCGGTCAGCGGCCCGCAGAGGATGGGCACAATCTCGATCTCCGGGCCATAGAGGTATTGCAGGAACACCACCTGGAATTCAATGGAGTGCTCGACGGCGAAGCAGGGATCTTCCATCATCGCCAAACGGGCCAGATTCTCGGGCACCCGCGTGCGGCTCTCTCCGACGGGTGTGGCAAACCGTTTCCGGGTCATGCCGAACCGGTCTCTCGCGCCCTGATGCGAAGTCCCGAGAACGACGAAGGTTTTCTCGGCGGCCTCGGCTCTGGTCAGGCTCGCCGCCAGGGCCGCGTAGGCGCTGACGTAGGAGCCGCGCGCCGGTTCCGGACTGGCGTGAGGCGAAGCGATGGCGTGCAGGGGGCGCGCGGTTCCGGGCTCCGCGAACCAGGTATCGAAAAGCTGCCGCAAGGCGATGCCATCGGTCGGATAGTTCCCCGGGCCGCCGTGGCGGGGTGGCAGGGTCTCGGCGCGAGCGAAGGCATCGAACATCCGGGCGAAGTTGTCGTCATCGAGAAAGCCGGCCTCACTCAGCGCCGCAGCCAGTTCCGGTGGCAGAGGGTCGGCGGCCAATGCCGGCACCAGGCCTGGGGGAATCAGGAGCATCGCGGTGGCGATGCCGGTGGGATCATGCAGCACCAACCCCGGCTGCTGCGGATCGTTCGACGGGAAGCCGTCTATCTCCGGGCGTATACCCATGCGTCTATGATAAGGGCATGGCCAAACTTAACGATACGGAACTCGAAGCCGCTCTCGAAGCCCTTCCCGGCTGGACCCTGGTGAACGGAAAAATGCATCGCGAGTACGCTTTTGCGGACTTCGTTCACGCGTTTGGATTTATGGCGACATCCGCCATTGCGATCGAAGCCATGGAGCACCACCCGGAGTGGTCCAACGTCTGGAACAAGGTCACCGTCGACCTCACCACCCACGATCTGGGGGGTATCACTTCGAAGGACATTCTCCTGGCCAATAAACTCGAAGCGATCGCGCAAAAACTGCTCGGATAGGGGTTCGATGAGAAAATTTGGGGTTGTTTTGTTCGCCTGCGCCGGGCTTGCCGCCGCGCAGGAGCTGGCGGATATCCGTCGCGTGATTGACGAGGCGGTCGGCGCCGGCCAACTGCCGGGGGCCGTGTGTCTGGTGAGCCATCAGGGCCGGATCGTCCACCAAAGCGTTCACGGCTCCCGGGCCCTTGTGCCGGCCGTTGAGCCGATGACGGCCGACACCATCTTTGACGCGGCATCGCTCACCAAGGTCGTCGCCACCACAGCGTCGATCATGAAACTGGTCGAGCAGGGGCGCATCCGGCTGAACGACAAGGTGACCACTTTCCTGCCCGACTACCAGGGCGGCAAGAGCGACATCACCGTCCGCCTGCTTTTAACCCATTTCTCCGGCCTGCGCCCCGATCTTGATCTGAAGCCCGAGTGGTCCGGCTATGAGCTCGGCATCAAGAAGGCGCTGGTCGATAAACCCGTCAACGCTCCCGGCGAACGGTTTGTCTACAGCGACATCAACTTCATCCTCCTGGGTGAAATCGTCCACCAGGTGAGCGGCCGTCCGCTTGACCAGTACGCCCAGGAAGAGATCTTTAAGCCGCTTGGAATGAAGGACACGGGTTTCCGCCCTGCCGCGGCCCTCACCCCGCGCATCGCACCCACCGAGCAGTACCCCGGCATGACGGCGCCGCTGCGCGGCATCGTCCACGACGAAACCACCCGGTTTATGGGCGGCGTCGCCGGCCACGCGGGCCTGTTCACCACGGCCGATGACCTCGCCCATTTCGCCCAAGCCATCCTGAATGGCGGCGAACTGAACGGCGTTCGCATCTGGAGCCCCCTCACCGTTCGCAAGTTCACCGAACCGCAATCGCCCTCCGACCAGCCCATTCTCCGCGGGCTTGGCTTCGATCTCGATTCGCCGTTCTCCGCCAACCGCGGGGAGCTTTATCCAGTCGGCTCCGTCGGCCACACCGGTTTCACGGGGACCTCGTTGTGGATCGACCCCGCGACTCAGTCGTACGTTATTCTGCTGGCCAATACCGTCCACCCCAATCGCCGCCCGGCCATCACGCCGCTCCGCGCCAAGGTAGCCACCATCGCCGCCGCCAGCCTCGGGGTCGACGCGCCGCGGACCACCCTGACTGGCTACAACGAAACGATGTCCGGCGTTCGCCGCCACGTCAACCGGGTTGGGCTGATTACCAATCACACCGGCCTCACCCTGTCCGGCCGACCCGGTTTCCTCGTTATGCGCGAAATGGGCGTGAACGTCACCGCCCTGTTTTCCCCCGAACACGGCATTTTCGGAAAAGAGGACCGCGAAGATGTGGCCGACGGGCGCGAACCGCAAACCGGCATTCGCATCTATAGCCTGTACAATCAGGCCAACCGCAAACCGATGCCGTCCGTCCTGGCCGAACTCGATGCCCTCGTTTTCGACATTCAGGACATCGGCGCCCGGTTCTATACCTACACGAGCACGATGAAGAACGCGATGGAAGCGGCCGCCTCGGCAAAAATCCCCTTCTACGTTCTCGACCGGCCCAATCCCATCACCGGTGTGCGTGTCGAAGGCCCGATGATGGATCCGGAACTCCAAAGCTTCATCGGCTGCCACAACATCCCACTGCGGCACGGCATGACGGCCGGTGAGCTCGCGCGCATGTTTAATGCCGAACTCAAAATCAACGCCAAGCTCGAAGTGGTCGCCATGAAAGGCTGGCAGCGCGGCGACTGGCTCGACTCGACGGGCATCGTGTGGGTCAATCCTTCGCCGAACATGCGCAGTCTAAACGCTGCGCTGCTCTATCCGGGCATCGCCATGCTCGAAAGCTCGAAGAATTACTCGGTTGGCCGCGGCACGGATGCACCGTTTGAGCAGATTGGGGCGGAGTTCATCCAAGGTCGGGAGCTCGCCGCACTGCTCAACGCCCGTAAGATCCCCGGAGTCCGCGTGTACCCCACCCGGTTTACCCCCAACGACTCGAACCTGAAGGGCAAGACGATCGAGGGCATCCGGTTCGTCATCACGGATCGCGAAGGGTTCGACTCGGTGCGCCTCGGCATAGAAGTAGCCGTCGCTCTCCAACGGCTCTATCCCGGGCAGATGAGCTATCCGCTAAACGGGAAACTGATCGGCAGCCAAGCCCTGATTAAGGACTTCGCCGCCGGAGCCGACCCGCGAGCCGTGCAGGCGCGCCTCGAAGAAGAGCTGGGGCCCTTCCTGGCGCGCCGTGCCAACTTCCTGCTCTATTAGCGAACTAAACGATTGCCGACTTGCTGGTAGCCGCCGACCGGACTACCGGGTCCTTGTCGGAGTCCGTCGTCTTCCGCTTCGCCGCTTCCACCATCCAAAGCGGCGGGCGGCCGCGACGCTTACCCCGTCCCAGTGCAAGACGCTCGAGGGTGGCAATTGCCTCTTCCAGCGCATCTCTTTCCTGCTTCAATTCGGCCAAAATCTTGGTGACGTCCATTTGAGTACCTACCGCTACGTATATTCCGTTCGCAGAACAGGGGTAGACAAATTCAGCCTTCCCCCTCTTCTTTGTACTCGAAAAAGGCCATCGGTTTCAAGACTTTTGTTCTGAATTCAGAACAGCCGGTCAAATTAACGGCGTCATTTCGCCGCTTTTAGCTGGCTCCAGTGGCGATAAAACGGTATCCCAATCGCAATAATCCCCAGGCCAAGCAGGCTTTCGCGGGGCGACTCCAACAGCGTGGAAACGATGAGAGCTCCCGCCACGAGCACAAACACGATAGGGACGAAGGGGTAGCCCAACGTTTTGTAGGGTCGCGCCAAATCCGGCCGCTTCCTCCGGAGCACCAGGACAGACGCGGTCGCCATGCCGTAGAGAATCCAGGACGCGAAAATCACGCAGGTAAAGAGCTGGTCATACCGCCCTGTTAACACGAATAACATGGACCACACCGACAAAAGCATGATCGAGTTCGCCGGGGTGAAGTACTTCGGATGCACGGTGGCGATCGAGGAAAAGAACAGTTTGTCGCGGGCCATGGCGAAGGGAACGCGCGCTCCGGAGAGGATCGATCCGTTCAACGCGGCGAAGATCGAGATCATCGCCGCAATCGACACGGCGTTGGCTCCCGGCGCATCCCAGATGCGACGCATCATCTCGGCCGCCACCCGGTCGCTCGATGCCACCACCTCGGCCGGCAGGACGTAGAAGTAGGCCAGGTTGGCGCCGAGATAAATCGCCATCACCGTCAACGTACCGACGATCAGGGCGATGGGCAGATTCCGCTGAGGATTCTTGATTTCGCTCGAAACCATGCTTACGTTGTTCCAACCGTCATAGGCCCACAGCGCCGCTACCAGGGCCGCGAAGAAGCCGGCGATGCCGCCGGTCGAGGCCGGAATGCTCGTTGTATAGTTGGCAACCGTGCCGCCGCCGAACGTCAATCCCACCCCGATAATCAAACCGATCAGCGCCACCTTCAGAATCGTGACGCCCACCTGCACCCCGCCCCCCACCTTCACCCCGAAGTAGTTCAAAAAACCGAGGGCCGCGATGACCGCCATCGCCAGCAACTGCCCGGATTTAATTTCGAGCCACGAACTGCTGAAGATGGTGGTTTCCAGTCCCGGAAAAAAGTTCGCGAGATAAATGAAGAACGCGGTCGCCAAACTCGCGATCGATCCTGACTTCGCCACCCACAACTGCGTCCATCCGTAGACGAAGGCGTAAAACGGGCCGTAGGCTTCCCGCAGATAAGCGTACTCGCCGCCCGCCTCCGGCATCATCGCCGCCAGCTCCGCGTAGGTCAGTGCCCCCGCCAAGGAGAGCAGGCCGCCGAATACGAAGACGAAAAATACCATCTCCGCGGACCCCACGCTGAGCACCATCTTCTTCGGCACCAGGAAGATTCCCGAGCCAATCACTGTCCCGACGACGATCGCCGCCGCCCCCCAAACGCCCAAATCGCGTTTCAGCTCAACCATTCTGGACCCTCTCTTCCTTCAAGAAAATCGAAACCATCAATGCCGTCAGAACCGTGACGGCCGAACCGATCAGGACATACCAGGTCCAGGCGATGCTCGTGCCAAACTTCACGTACAGGTTCATGATCAACCCCGCCAGCATACCTGCCATCGCGGCCTTCTCACCAACGTGCTTGGTCAGAACCCCCAGCAGGAAAACGCCCAGCAGGCAGCCGTAAACAATCGACGCAATGGAAAGCCCCGATTCGAGCACCGACTGAATGTTCTGCGCTATCAGCGCGATGCCAAACAACACCCCGCCCCAACCCACCGTGATCCAGCGCGAAATCCGCAGATACTCCTCCTCGCTCCGCGCCACCTTCGCCATCGGCTTCCAGAAGTCCATCACGGTGGTGGAGGCCAGCGCGTTGAGCGCGGCGCTGAGGTTCGACATCGCCGCAGCCAGAATCGCTGCCATCACCAAACCGGCCACACCGCGCGGCAAATAGTCCCAGATGAATTGGGGATAAATGCGATCGGGGATCGCCGGTGGCGCTTGGCCCGTGTCTTTGTAGTAGACGAACAGGATCAGGCCGATGAGCAGGAACAGGGAAAACTGGAAGAAAATCACCACCCAACTGCCAAACAGCGCCAACCGGCTTTCGCCCTCCGTCTTGCCGGCCAGCAACCGCTGCACCATCAACTGCTCGGTGCCGTGGCTCGCGGTCGTCAGGAAGGCGCCGCCAATCAGCCCCGCCCAGAAGCTGTACGGCCGCCCGAAGAACTCCGCCGTCCATTCGAAGCGGAAGTCGAACACCCGAAGCTTGTTCCCCGCGTTGGCGACTTCGAGGATGTGGCTCCAGCCGCCGGGAACCAGTTGGAAGATCACGTACAGGCTGACCAGCGCCCCTAAAATGTAGAGGAACATCTGGACGACATCGGTCCAGATGACGGCCGTCATCCCGCCTTCAAACGTGTAAAACAGCGTCAAGGCGACGATGAGCAGGATGGAAGCCAGTTCGCCCGTGCCCAGGATGATCGAGATCACAATCGAGATGGCGAATACGCGGACGCCTTCGGCCATCGCGCGCAGCAGCAGGAAACTGCCCGCCGTCAGCTTCCGGATATTGGGCCCGAACCGCCGTTGCATCAGCTCATAGGCGGTGTACATTTCGCCGCGGAAATATTGAGGCAGGAAGATGGTGCTGATGATGATGCGGGCGACGAGATAACCGAGAACCACCTGCAAAAAGCCGAAATCCCCGCGAAAGGAGATGCCCGGCGTACCGATGACGGTCAGGGTGCTGGTCTCGGCCGAAACGATCGAAAACCCGATCGCCCACCAGGGCGTATTGCGGCCGCCGAGAAAATAATCCTTCAGCGACTTCTGCGAATTGCGGAATTGGGCGCCGAACCAGGTGATGCCGATCAAATAAAACAGGATGACGCCGAGATCGAAGTAGCGCATATGAGGAAATGGGAGTGTAACATGACAGTTGCTGGAACAAATTTTCGATCCGGTCCATCTAAAGGGCGTAGTGCGAATAGCGTTGCGGCCAAGCTGGGGATTCGGGTATACTCCGGCTTTGCGCATTCTCACTCGGGAGGCATGAGTGTTTTTTCGGAAGACATTACTCGTAATCGGGTTGGCCGCTGGCCTGGCCCTAGGACAGGAGCCCAGCTGGGTCGACCGGCAGGAGTACGAACTGGTAGTGGAGCAGATCGGCAAAGCGACCGACCCGGCCAAGAAGCTGGAGCTCCTGAACCAGTGGAAGCAGAAGTATCCCAAGACCGCTTTCGGCATGCAGCGCCTCGGCCAGTTCCTGGTGACCTATCAGCAACTGGGCGGCCGCGGATCCCAAGAATTTTACCGGTCCGTACTACGTGGCACTGTTGACCACCTCCATGCAGACCACTGACCCCGCCGCGCTGGACGAAGGCGAGAAAGCCGCCAACCAGCTCCTCAGCGGCATCAACGAGTACTTCGCCGAAGCCAAGAAGCCGGCTGGCGTGGACGCCGCTGCCTGGAACAAGCAGAAGGCTGACGTGCAGAACACCGCTTGGCAGACCATTCTATTCGTTTCGAACCAGAAGAAAGACCCGGCCTTGATCGAAGACCGTCTCCGCAAGTTCATCGACTTCAACCCCGCCAATGCCGAAGCCGCCTACAAGCTCGGCGCGGCCATCCTTGGTCAGAAGAAGGCCGAGCGGCAGCCGGAAGCTCTATGGCAGGTTGCGCGGGCTTGTGCTCTGACGGGCCCCGGGGAACTCCCGGCCGCCAACAAGAAGGCCGTGTGTGACTACCTGAATCGCGTGTACCCGCAGTATCGGGGCGACAAGAAGGGTCTCGATAAGTTGATGGCGGATGCTGCGGCTGCTCCGTATGCCCCGGCTGGTTTTGCGATCGAAACGAAGCAGCAGGAAGATATCAAGCAGTTGGAGGAGCTGAAGAAGTCCAATCCGCAGTTGGCTCTGTGGGTTCAGTTGAAGCAGGAACTCACCGGCCCGAATGCAACGACGAACTTCGAGAGCAATTTGAAGGGCGCGGCGTTGCCGAAGCTCAAGGGCAAGCTGGTTTCGATGGAGCCGGCGGTGAATCCGAAGAAGATTGTGGTCGGCATCTCCGACGCGTCGACCCCGGAAATCACGATTGAGCTCGAAGGTGGAGCCGCTTTCCGCGGCAAAGCCGACCCGGGTACCGAGATCGAGTTTGAAGGCATCGGCAAGGAATTCTCGGCTGACCCGTTCAACCTGACAGTGGAAGTGGAGAAAGAGAAGATCACCGGTTGGCCCGTCCAGGCTGCCGCTCCCAAGCCGGCCGCCAAGAAGGGTGGCGCGAAGAAGAAGTAAGCTGCACCAGGTGTAGTAACTTGAAAGGGCGAGGCTCCGGTCTCGCCCTTTTCTTATGTTGCGCCTGGTTATCGCCACCCTCCTCCTGCTGACGCCCGCCGCCGCCCAAAGATTCGGTAGCCTGACGCGGGAGTTTCTTGAACTTACCGAAAGCCAGAACCGCCAGCTTCGCGAGATTATTGAGCCATACTATGCATGGCTCCAAGTGCAACAGGATCGCGCCGGTCAGGTGGAGTTGGAGATCCAGGAAGAGGCTGTCAAGACGCCGCTCGACGCGATGGCGCTGGGAGTGCGCTTCGCCGAGCTCGAGGCGATTCGACGGGAAAGCGTCGAGCGCTTGGCGGAAGTGGTGCGGCGGCGCCAGGCCGTCCTCACACCGGCCCAATTGATCCGCGTGGCTGCCCTCGAAGAAGCGTATCGCCTGCGAGACATCCTGCAGGACGCCAATTGTGAAAGCATTCTGCGCACCAACCCGGAGCGAGCCTGCGGGGTCATCTCGGTCAACCTCAACACCCCGACCGGTTCCGCCGTCCCGACGGTGACCATTTGGGACCCGTCGGTTCCTTTCGATCCCACTGAGCCTATCCGGCGGTACCTGGAACTGACGCCCGCCCAATCGGCGGCCTACCTGCGAAATCTGAGCGTCCAGGGAGCACGGCAACGCGCTGCCGCCTGCCGGGTGGCTTACGGCGAACAGGAAGCCAAACAGGAATTGGCCGCCAGCCCCTTGCTGCCAGCCCGGATCGGCTTTGCTAAGGCGAACTCGATCGCCGCCCGCCGCCTGATCGCCTCGCTGCAGGAAGAGGCGGTAGCGGACAATCAAGCGTTGCTCACCCCGGTGCAGTTGCTCCGGCTGCAGGCTTTGCAGCAGGCCAGCGAACTGGTCAATACGGTCAACCTGGCTCGGCAGTATTCGTTGCTGTTGCCGGCCGCTTCCCGGGCACCGGTTTTTCTCCTGTCCGGCATCTTCGGAGCGGACCCCGTCGGCTTTTGTGCGTTTCCCGTTAGTGAGGCCCAATAAGACATGCGACTTCCCGTCCTTCTTCTTACCGCCACCGCCCTCCTCGCTCAGGGCCCGCCTATCCCGTCCTCAATTGCCGAGTATCTTGGCCTGACGCCCGCACAGGTATCCACCTTCGCCCGCAATCTCGACGAGCGCTACGCCCGCGCCGTCGCCATCGAAGAACGGAGCAATACAGTCCAAGCCGAGATTGACGAGGAGGTTCTCCGCGATCCCATTGACCCGATGGCTCTCGGCCTCCGCTTCGCGGAGTTGGAAACGACGCGCCGCGAGTTCATCGAACAGGGACGGCAAATCATTGCCCGCCACCGGTCCCTGCTCACCCCAACCCAAGCGGCGCGGCTCGATGTTGTCACGGCGGCTTTTGTGACGGCCAACCAACTGGGTGCCGCCGCCAGCGACGCCGTGTGCCTTTACTTGATGGAGGGCGACAGTGGGCCGGGTAGGCTCTGCTACTCGCGGCACGAAGGCGTCATTGCAACGCAGGCCAAAGACCGCGCCCGGCGGACGACCGAACAGCGCACCCCACTCGAACAGTTCCTCCAGCTCACCCCACAGCAAATCGCCCGCTACCTCGCCAACCAACGAGAGTTCACCACCTGGCGGAATACGCCCGATGGCGCTTACGAAGCCAACCAGGAGGCCTGCCAGGCGCTGGCCCGCTCTGGGCTCGATCCGCTGGCCATTGGCATCCCTGCGGCCCGCCTGGCCACGCTTAGACAGAGATACCTCCGGCGCGCCCAGGAACTCATCGCGGCCAACCAGGCGATCTTGACCGACGGCCAGCGTCTTCGCCTAAGCATCCTCGAGGAGGCGCGCGCGCTGGCGCCCACCGTCGCGTTCGCAGAGTCTGAAGCCTTCCTGGCACGGGTAGACGGACAGCCCAATTTCAGCTTCAGCGGCGAAGGAGTCTACTACGGCTCCGGGTTCTACATGCGTCAGAGTTACTTCGGACTTTCCTGCTACGGTTACTAACCGCCGAGGCAGGCCCGCAAATCCTGGTCGAACACCCGCAGCGCCGACACCTCATCAGGCTCGGCCCGCCGCTCGTAGCCCTTTCCCACGAAGAACGCTTCCCCGCCCCAACCCCGGCGCGCCCACGTTGCCAAATCCCTTATCCCGACGTTCCACCAACGAAACGAACCCACCGCGAACGAACAGAAAATGCGTCGTGATCTCCGCCGGCAGCAGGTCAATCCCCGCCGCCGCCAGCCGCTCAAAAATCTCCAACATTACATCTTGTACCGGCCGAGATCCTCATCGTTCAGACTCTCGAGCCACCGTTTCAACTCGTCGTTGGTCACCTTGTCCGACACCGAGTTCGTCGCCTTCGACGTGCGGATCACCTGCTCATCCACGAAAATCGGACAATCCGTCCGCAGCGCCAGCGCCAGCGCATCCGAGGGCCGGGAATCCACGGTGATCAACTCGCCGTCTTTCTCGAGCCAAATCATTGCGTAGAAGGTGTCGTCCTTCAACTCGTTCACAACCACCTTGCTGACGTTCGTCTCCAAACCAGCCAACAGCGTCTTGATCAAATCATGCGTCATCGGCCGCGGAGTCGCGACCTTTTCGATTTCGAGTGCAATCGCATTCGCTTCATACATGCCCACCCAAATGGGCAGAATCGTTCCGCCGTCCACATCCTTCAGGATGACAATGGGCGTCTGGGTTACCGGGTCCATCATCAGACCCCGAATCTTCATTTCGATTTCCACGCGCCCTCCAAGTTCCAATTTCATTCTACGCCGCTTCCCCAACCGCTTCCCCAACCAGCGACACCGGCCCCGAGCGCGTAACCAGCACATCGAGATACTGGCCCTGCAACTGCGCCGCCTGCCCACCGGGATGCGAGAAGTTCACCGTTTTGTGCTGCGTCGTTTTGCCCACCCACTGTCCGGTTGCCAGATTGAAGAACTCCACGTGCACCTCGTAGGTCTCGCCCACGTAGTTCGCGTTGTTCTGGATCTGGATCATCCGCTGCCGCTCCTGCACCTGCATGTGCCGCCGGCCCTTCTCTTCTTCCGCAATCTGATCACCGAGCACTAGCGCCGGGGTATTCGGCCGGGGCGAGTACTTAAAGTTGAAAATCGCATCGTACTGCACTTCATCGAGCAGCGCCAGGGTGTCGGCAATGTCCTCATCGGTCTCGCCGGGAAAGCCGACGATGATGTCGGTGGTGATCGCCATCGGCCGTTTGGCCGCCTTCATCCAACCGATTCTTTCGAGGTACTGCTCCCGGGTGTAGAGCCGCTGCATGCCGTCGAGAATCCGGTTCGAGCCGCTCTGCACCGGCAGGTGAATGTGGTTGCACAGCGAAGGCGTCGCATCGATCGCTTCGACGATCGACTTTGTGAAATCCCGCGGATGCGACGTCGTGAAACGAACCCGCCGGATGCCGTTCACCAGGCCCACCTGCTCCAGGCAATCGGCGAAGTCCCAACCCTTCGGCGAAGGATCGCGATAGGAGTTCACGTTCTGCCCCAGTAGCGTGATTTCGGTGTAGCCCAGGTCCGCCAGCCGCCGAACCTCGTCGATGACGCTATCGGCCGTCCGGCTCCGTTCCGGGCCCCGCGTAAACGGCACCACGCAGTAGGCGCAGGCTTTGTCGCAGCCTTCGATGATCGTCACGAACGCCCGGTACGGATTGTCGCGGCGCGTGTAGGGGGTGTCGAACGCCTCGTCGGTATCGAGACTTAACCCGGTCACCCGACGCCCGCCCTGCTCAATTTGAACGAGCAACTCCGGGAATTTCGTATAGCTCGCCGAACCCACCACGAGCGAAACGTGGGGAGCGCGCTCAAAAATCTTCTCGCCTTCTTGCTGCGCCACGCACCCGAGCACCCCGAAAACCTGATTGCCCTTTTTGGCGCCTTTCTTAAAGTTCTGCAGCTTGTTGAAGACTTTTTGCTCGGCCTTATCCCGAATCGAACAGGTGTTATACAGCACCAATCCGGCCTCTTCCGCCGTGGGAACCTGCAAATAGCCGCGCTCCCGCAGCGTGCCGATGACTTTCTCCGAGTCATGCACGTTCATCTGGCAACCGAAGGTTTCGATGTAAAAAGAGCGATCCACCCCTATATTATAGGGGTTAGGAGCCTGTAGTTTCTGCCGGAAACGGCCGAAGAAGGGATTATGCGGTATTGGGCACTCGCTCTCTGTGGCGTTTTCGCCGTTTGGGGCCAGCAACAAAGCAGTACGACCCGGACCTACACCTTCGATGGGAATGGCGGCCGCCAGCTCGCCTCGGAGGGATCGACGGCGAATGGGTCGAGCGAACAGTCGGTCCGCAATCTAAACGGCGGCCTTTCGCCGATTGAGAAGGTGGAAGAGCGAGTCCTGCGGGACGACGCCTCCGGCCGGGTCGTCGAACGAATCATTCGGCCCTACGACGCCAGCGGCCAGCCCGGCCCTCCGCAAAAGCTCCAGATTGAAGAGCGCAAGCACCCCGACGGCTCGAAGTCCGTCGAAACCCAGGTGTTTTACGGCAACATTAGCGGCGGGTTCTCGCTGGCCGAAAAAACCACCGCTGTGGCACGCACCACCGGCAACGTGGAAACGATCGAGACGCAGGTCGCCAGGCCTACCCTCAATGGATCCGTCGAGCTCATCGAGCGCAAACAGGCCCGCATTGAAACCGGCGACAAGACCAAGCAGGAGCTGCTGACCGTGGAACGCCGCGACTCAAACGGCAACTTCCTGCCCGCTCTGCGCGAGGTGAAGCAAACCCGCGAACTAAACGGCAAAACCGTAGAGAACGCGACCCAGTACATCGCAGGCCCCTCTGGGCAGCTGCAATTGAATGGTCAGTCCGTCGCCGAAACGCAAAAGCGTCCCGACGGCTCCGAGATCAAGCAGGTCACCATCTTCGGAATGAGCTCGCCCGGGCGGCCAAACTCCGATCAGCCGCAGCTCCGCGAGCAACAGATTATCGAGAAGCGAACCGCCAACGGGCAGACCATCGAAAGCCTGAGCATCCGCCGGCCGGCCGTGGACAACCCGGCCAATCTCGGCCCCGTCCAGAAAATCTCCGAGAAGGTCTGCACCGGCACTTGTAAGTAAAATAGGGCCTATGCCCTTCCCCATTGACCGGCCTCGCCGCCTTCGCCGCACCCCGGCCATCCGCGCCCTGGTGCGCGAGACGCACCTGCAGCCCTCCAATTTCATCTTCCCGCTTTTCGTTGTGGAAGGCGAAGGCATCCGCAAAGAGATCGGCTCAATGCCGGGCAACTTCCAGATGTCAATCGACGAGACCGTCCGCGAATGCGCCCTCATCCATTCGCTTGGCATTGGCGGCGTCATCCTCTTCGGCATCCCCAAGCACAAGGACGAGGAGGCCAGCGGAGCCTACGATGACGAAGGCATCGTGCAACGCGCCGTCCGCGCGATCAAGCAGGAGGTGCCGGGTCTGCTGGTCGCCACCGACGTCTGCAACTGCGAGTACACCTCCCACGGTCACTGCGGCAAGATCGTCGATGGCGACGTTGACAACGACATTACGCTCGAATGGCTCGCCGCCTCGGCCGTATCCCACGCCCGCGCGGGCGCGGACATGGTCGCTCCGTCGGACATGATGGACGGCCGCGTGGCCGCGATCCGCGACTCCCTGGACGAATCCGGATTCTCGCACCTCCCCATCATGGCCTATGCCGCCAAGTTCGCTTCGAGCTACTACGGGCCCTTCCGGGAGGCTGCCGAATCGACGCCGCAGTTCGGCGATCGCCGCACGTATCAGATGGACCCCGCGAACGCCCGGGAGGCGATGAAGGAGATGGCGCTGGACCTTGAAGAGGGCGCCGATATCCTCATGGTGAAGCCAGCCCTAGCCTACCTCGACATCATCCGCCAAGCCTACGACCGCTTTGAAGTCCCCATCGCCGCCTACCAGGTTTCGGGAGAGTTCAGCCAGATCGCCGCCGCGGCGCGCCTGGGCTGGATCGATGGCGAACGGATGATGATGGAGTCGCTCACTTCGATTAAGCGCGCTGGCGCCAGTATCATCCTGACTTACTTTGCCAAGGACGCCGCCCGTTTACTCCAGTAAGGCGGAGTAAGTCATCTGCACAAAGGCGGTGCGCTCGTCGCTGCCGCCTTCGCGATGAATCAGGAAGATCCCGATCAGGTCCTTTGCCGGATCGATGAACGAGTAGGTGCCGTACCGCCCGCCGTGGCCGTAGGTGCCCGGGCTCATCCCCATCGGCGAAAAGCCGGGCCGCACCACATACGATCCCAGACCCCAGCCCATCCCTGGCCCGTTGGTGGCCAACTCGCCCGTGTGCACCGTCCTCATCAGCCGGACCGACGCCGGAGAGAGCAAACGGAACCCGTTGGCGGCCTTCCCGTCGCGCAGGAGCGCCTGATAGAGCAGGAAGAGGTCGGTGGCGGTCGAGTAGACGCCGCCCTCGGGAAGCGAGTACTTCGCCCCGGCCCGGTACTTCATCGCCCCCTCCCCCAGCGGATCGTCGGTGTATTTCACCGGTTGGCCGTTGCTTAGAATATAGGCTGTCGGCATTCGCCCCCACTTTTCTTTGGGCGGGAAGATATAAGAGTCTTTCATGCCGAGCGGCTCGAAGATCCGCCGCGCGAGAAACTCCTCAAAGCGCATCCCCGAGTGCACTTCTAGCACCCGCGCCAGCACGGCGATCCCGGCGTTGCTGTACTGCCATTTGCTCCCCGGCGGGTAGCCCACCGGCGTTTGCGAATACACTAGTGCCACGTCGGCCAACGGCTTGTGCAACGCCCCATGCAACTCGCCAATCCCCGGTGGCGGGTTCAGGGGCATCCCGGCGGTATGGGTCAGGAGCTGCTGTAGCGTAATCTTTTGGGGCAGGGTGCGGAACTCCGGCAGGTGCTTTTCCACCGGATCGGAAATGGAGAGCTTGCCCTCTTCGGCCAGCATCAGGATGCCGATGGCGACCATCGGCTTGGTCATCGAATGGATTTGAAAGATGTGATCCGGACGGAGTGGCGCTTTTGTCTCGAGGTCCGAGTAGCCGGTAGCCTTCAGGTCCACCATCCCGCCGGACCGCCCGACAAGCGTCACCACGCCCGCCACCTTCCCCGCCGTTACGAACTCCTGCATGCGGACCGGAACCGCCGCGAGCCGCCCCGCGTCCAGACCGCTCTGCGCTAGGAGCGCGCTGGCCATCAACCCAACCATCAGCAATCGCATCGGGGCCGATTGTATCAGTTCCACCCCGGCAGGAACGCGCACAGGCCGATCCCCAGTACGCCCATAAAATGCAAATAGCTATGGGTCCGTCGCGCCACCATGGGATGGCGCCGCAGCGGCTGCTACTTCCCGTCTTCGAGCTTCTGCGTGAGCCCGGACAGCCAGTGCGTGCCCTCGATGCCACCAATGGGGCGTGCAGCGTGGACAAAGCTAAGGACATGGACTTGAGGCCGATTGCATCGGCTCCACCCCAGCGGGAACGCGAACAGGCCGATCCACAGTACTCCCATGAAGTGCCAACACATCCCCGTTAGTCGCGCCTCCGTGCGAT
>LNFE01000185.1 GCA_001464575.1 Acidobacteria bacterium Ga0077553
CGACTCGGGCTTCAATAGAATCAATGAGTTGCGGTTGGGGAACGGAGGGGTCTGGCACCGGTTTCGCGCAAAAGTGGGGTTTTTCAGCAAGTTCCTAGAAGCGCGATTATGAACGGAAGCGTGACCGAAGCGAAGAACAAGCTTACTCAACTCCTAGCCGCGGTGGAACAGGGTGAGCGGGTCTCTATTCGCAGGCACGGCCGAGTGATCGCCGAATTGGTGCCGCCTACCGTGAGAAGGGCGCCCCGGTTTGGGACGTTGCGGGGTGTCGTGGCGATGACCCCGGAGCAGGTTCAGGAAGCCACGCGTCCGATGACGGAGGCGGAAGCCGAAGCGTTTCTGGCGGGGCGGCGCTGCGTTGCGCGTTCTCCTCGACACAACGGCGCTCTCCGTGGCGGGATTTCGGAGCTTGCGTTTACGCCCAAGGTCCAGCACCTCCTCGATGACCCAGATACGGTGCGGCTGGTTAGCCCGATATCCTCTGTGGAGATCGCGATCACGGCCAACCGAGGGCTGGTGGCGTTCACCCGTAAACATTTGGAATCCCTGGTGTTCGATCTGGACCTAACGGTTTTGCCCATTAACGCCGAGCGTTCGAGGGGACTATTTGGGCTGCCCGCCCATCACCACGATCCGTTGGACCGTGCGTTGATTGCGGTCGCGCTGGCGGAGAGCGTTCCCCTTGGGGCGAGGGACCGCGAATTCAAGAAGTACAAAGGCCTCCGGACGATCTGGTAAGTCTGAGGGAGCGGTTCCTAGGGTCGTCCGCTTTCGGAAGCGGCGGACCTGACCCGCCTAATGATCCGGCGCGATCTGGACATTGCGTCGACATCCCGAAGTGGACACTTGGCGAAGGGTCACCTGACGCGAACCGGTCACTAGTGAGTTTGACGAATGGAGCGCGCGGGCAACGTTCCAATAATGCCGCGGCAGAGCTGCTCATGGGCGAAGACCTTGACTGCTTCAATTGGCTTCGGGTTTCGATCTGACGTCCCTTTTGTTGGGGGTTTGCGCCCTTGCTGCTCTCGGGCTATTGTGAAGCTATGACGATTGAGGCCATCAAGACCGCCATTGCCGCGCTGCCACTCGAGGAGCGGCACTCACTGGTCTCATGGCTCAATGAGCTCGAGTACGACGCCTGGGACAAACAGATGGTCCAGGACTTTTCTCCGGGTGGGCGAGCGATGACTTTGGTCGAAAAGGTCAAGGGCGAGATAGCCGATGGCAGAGCCGTTTCGTTCCAAGAGGGCCGCTCTCTCGTGTAGGCCACACGGGAACAGTCCCGGCAGTGATCTTCGACCACAGAACGACTGCATCGTTTTGGGCCTGCTACAACCAGCTCTCTGAAGGCCTACGCGATCGTGCTGATAAACAGTTCGAGTTACTCAGCGAAACTCCCAATCACCCCTCCTTGCAACTCAAGCCGGTCGGTGGATTCTGGTCGGCTCGCGTAACAGATGCCTGCCGGGTTCTGGCCTTGCGCGAAGGAAACGTATTCACCTGGTTCTGGATTGGCACTCATGACGAATACGATCGTCTTCTGAAGGGCTGATGGACGATGGCTGAGCAGTCCGGGTCCACCGCACTTCGTTCAGAGTAGTGCGCGGTCGCGTGATGCTCTCCATCCTCTCTTCCGGTTCGCGGCCAGATGCGCCATTCGGAAACTGACCCGATTCGTCGTCACAGTCCAGATCACCGGAGATGAAGGAGTTGACAGCCTCCTCTTCCAATGGGGCGCTTTCGATGACCTATCGACTTCAGCGATATTCGGGCAGGGGCGCAGCGGTAGCGCGGTACCCTGCAATCCTGTTTGCGACATTCATTCCGGTTCTGCGGCAAAGAACTGGACGTTATCCAGCGCGGTCAACACAATGAGGCGTAAAGGTTGTCGGCGCTTGAGGTTCTTGGCGAGTCCTTCGGCGACTGAGTTGTCCCTCGGCGGGACAGGCCGGCATCTCACTTCGGCGGCCCGGGAGGGGCTGGCCGCACCGCGGGCGTTTCGTAGCTATCGATGATCTTTGGCCGTTCGCCTTCGGTGGAAATTCCCGCCGCCAGCATCAGCTTGGTAATGGCGGCGATCGTGGGCGCGTCGGGGCGGGGGAGGCGGCTGATGTAGCCCTCTGCTATAAAGAGCGGCGTCCCGCCGGCTTTGTTGGGCTGCTTCCAAATGTGCGGGTCGGCTCCGCGCTCGGCGAGTAACTTCACCACCAGTGGGCTGATGTTATAAGCGGCTCCATGCATTGCCGTATCGCCATTGCGGTCCACGGTGTTGACGTCCGCGCCCAAGTCCAGCAGCAACTTCACGGCTTCCACCGCTTCGCTCTCCTCGCCGGCTTCCTCCTGCGGTTCGTTCGTGCCGACGCCGGCGGCGGCTAAGAGCGGCGTGGTGCCGTTGGCGTTGGGCAGCAGAGGATCGGCGCCCAATTGCAGGAGTAACCGCATCAGGGGGACATCGCCTCGATCCGCGGCAAACAGGAAGGGCGTAGCCCCTTCCGACCGGATGCCCGACGAGGTGGCGGGCTGCTTGGGGGAGCCCTTCGGCAGACGGAAATTGACGTTCGCGCCTCGCTTGACGAGTTCGCGCACAAACTCGGGGCTCGACAGGCGGCCGGCGCCTACGGGCGGCGCGGGGTCGCTGCCGTCGCTTGAGTCCGGCTTGCGGACTCCGGCCAGCAGGTGGAGCGGGGTGAAGCCGGTGCGGATGTCGTTCGGATCGGCGCCGGCGTCCACCAGGGCGATCGCCAGTTCGAAGTGGCCGTTCTGTACCGCGAGTTGCAAAGGGTTGGCGGCAGGCCGGCGGGCCGGTACTCGGCGGCCGACTTTGGATGGGGGCGGCGGGGCGATGAGCGCCTTGGGATCGGCACCGGCGGCGATGAGGGCACGGACCGTTTCGAGGTGGCCTTCGCGGACGGCAAAGTAGAAGGGGGGATAACCGGAATCGACCGTCGCGCTCAGACTGGCGCCCGCAGCGAGGAGGGCGCGAACGACGGCGGGGTGCCCCTCGGCCGCGGCCCACATCAGCGCCGTCTGGCCGAGCCGTTCCTGCGCATCGGGTTTGGCGCCGCGGGCCAGCAGGGCGTTCACGGCGTCGACATTCCCGGAGCGGGCGGCCAGCATGAGTACGGTTTCTCCCCCTTTGAGCGTGGCGTTGGCATCGGCTCCGGCTTGTAGGAGCACGTTCACCATGGCCGCGCTTCCGTTGGTGCAGGCCTGCGCCAGCGGGGGCGCGCCGTAGCGGTTGACGGTGTTCGGCTTCGCTCCCGCGCGCACCAACAGAGCGGCCGTTTCTGCATCGTCATTGTAGGCAGCCCAATGCAGCGCGGTGGTGCCATCGATCTGTGCGGCGTTCACGTCCTCGCCGCTGGCGAGGAGCCGGCGGATACCAGCGCGGTCCTGTTGCTCGGTGGCGTCCGCCAGTTGGGCGGGTGCGGCGAGGACGGCCGCGGCGAGCAGGACGAGGCCAGTGGTGATTCGATGGATGCGTCGGCAGTGCATGCGCGTTCCCTAGCCCACGTCGATGCGGTCGAAGAGCCCTTCGACTTTGCCGGTGCTATCGACAAACGAATCCATCTTCACGCCCACTCGCTCCAAGAGAGTGAGATGGAGATTGGCCAGATTGGCGGGCTTTTCGTAGCGGATGTGGCGTCCTCCCTGCAGCCCGGTGGCGGCGCCGCCGGCGACGAGGATAGGCAGGTTCTCGTGGTCGTGCAAGCTCGGGTTGCCCATGCCGCTGCCGTAGAGGTAGACGGAGTGATCGAGGAGGGAACCTTCCCCGTCCGGCGTCGCCTTCATGCGCTGCAGGAACTGGGAGAAGAGGGACACGTGGTAGGTATTGATTTTCGCGATTTGCGCCACTTTGTACGGATCGTTGCCGTGGTGACTGGTGGGATGGTGCGGGTCGCGGACACCGATTTCGGGGTAGGTCCGGTTGCTCTGTTCGCGGGTGAACTGGAAGGCGATGACGCGGGTAATGTCTGCCTGGAAGGCGAGAATCTGGAGATCGAACATGAGCTTCGCGTGGTCGGCGAAGGCGGCGGGGACGCCGACGGGCCGCTCGAGATCGGGTGTCTTGTTCTCCGCGACGGCCTGTTCGGCGCGCTTGATCTCGCGTTCCACCTGATGAATGCTTTCGAGGTACTGGTCGAGCCGGGCGCGGTCCGGGACGCCGACGCGCTGTTTCAAGCGGGCGATTTCCGTGGTGAACGAATCGAGCAAGCTGGCCCGATAGCGGAGGGCCGCGCGGCGGGAGTTGGCGTTGCCGCCTTCGCCGAATAGGCGCTCAAAGACGACGCGGGGGTGGGCTTCCGAGGGCAGGGGCGTGGTGGGCGAGGACCAGGAGAGGCAGTTCTGATAGACGCAGGAGTATCCGTTGTTGCAGACGCCGGCCAGGGGGTTGAGATCCATGGCGAGTTGCAGGGAGGCGACTTGCGTTTCGCGGCCCATTTCGGCGGCGGCGATCTGGTCGGCGGTGATGCCGGAGAAGTAGTCGGAGCTCTCGGTGTGTTTGGCGCTGGCGGCGCTAAGGAACGCGGAGTTCGAGGTGTCGTGCGTGCCGGGATAGGCGTTCTGCAGACGGAGATTCGTGATGACCGTGACCTGATCCTTGACGGGCCGGAGGGGTTCCAGGATGGGGGAGAGTGCGTCGAGCTTGCCCTGGCCGGGGGGCGTCCAGCGGTCCTGATCGCTGCCCATGGGGATGAAGACGTAGCCGAGGCGGCGCACGGGCTTGGCGGGGGTGGCGGCCCAGGCGGTGGCGGCGGGGATCATGGCGTCGAGGAGGGGAAGGGCCAAGGCGGCTTGCGCGCTGCGGAGGAGGGCTCGGCGGGGAATCGCTTTTTTCGTGAGAAACATGGCAAGCTCCTTTTAGCGGGCGGCGGATTCGGTGCGCCGCATTTGAAACGGGGCGCTTTGGACGATGCCGAGAATCAGGGAGGAGAAGCGGTAATCGTCTTTTTGGGCGGCGTGGATGATGCGGCGGACGGCCGGGGCGTCGTAGTACTCCATGCCTCGGCCGAGGGCGAAGGTGAGCAGGTTTTCGGTGAGGGCGGTGGCGAAGAGTTCGGGGCGGCGGAGGAGGGCCGCTTCGAGGCCGTCGACGCCTTGGAACTCCCGGTCGCCGGGGACGGCGCCGGAGGCATCGACGGGTTGATCTTCGACTTCGAGGTTGCGCCAGCGGCCGACGGCGTCGTATTTCTCGAGGGCGAAGCCGACGGGATCGA
>LNFE01000186.1 GCA_001464575.1 Acidobacteria bacterium Ga0077553
GGGGAGGTTGGCGGCGACGGTGCTTTCGTCGAGGGCGGGGACCTGGGGAGGCGGGGCGGGCGGCGGGGCGCCGAGCAGGTTGCGGAGGACGAGGACGCCGCGGAGGACGGGCGAGGTGCGGGTGGCGTAGGAGGTGACGGAGAGGACGCTGCCTTGGCGCAGGAGGCCGCCGCGTTTGCTTTCCGGGGCGAGGGCGACGCGACGGAAGCGGCTGCCGTAGACGTTGGGGATGCCGTAGTGTTTGGCCAGCCTTTCGTTGAGGAAGGTGTAGTCCGCTTTGAGGAAGGTGCGGATGGAGCGGTTTTCGCGGACGATGCTATCGAAGAAGAGTTCGGTTTCCTGGCGGAAGGCCTGGCGGAGGTTGTCGTCGAAGTCGCGGAAGAGATTGCCGCTGGGGACGAGCGAATCGATATTGCGGAGGCGGAGCCACTGGCCGGCGAAGTTGGTGGCGAGGTTGCGGGAGCGGGGATCGGCGAGCAGGCGGCGGGTTTGCTTGGCGAGTTCGGCGGGATTGGTGAGTTGGCCGCGGATGGCGGCTTCCAGCAGTTCGTCGTCGGGGATGCTGCTCCAGAGGAAGAAGGAGAGGCGGGAGGCGAGTTCGAGATTGGGGAGGCGATAGGCGGAGCCGGGCGGTGCCTTGGCGGGATCGGGTTCGACGCGGAAGAGGAATTTGGGATTGGAGAGGATGGCGGTGACCGCGTTGGTGACGCCGAGGTCGAAGTCGCCTTCGGCGCGGCCTTGGCGGAAGAAGGCGAGGGGCTCGTCGAGTTCGGAGGGAGCGAGGGGCCGGCGGTAGGCGCGGCGCATGAGCGTGGAGAGGATGGAAGAGGCGCACTGTTCTTCCTGCTGTTTGTTGGGGCCGGTAGGCCGGCAGACGAAGAGCCGGCGGCGGCTGGGGGTTTCGTTTGTGCCTTGGGGGGCGAAGGGGCCGGTGATGGCGATCTGGTCGACGGCGGGG